>NZ_JBVIHJ010000010.1:0-266841 GCF_055570355.1 Streptomyces sp. NPDC031225
CCGCAGCGGCCGGCGTCCGGAACCGAGCACTGCTCAAGCAACCGAGCCGCCGGACCGAGGACGGACACCCCCCACCCCGCCCCCGACCCACCCACCGAACCGCACGCACTCAGGGGCGCGGGGAACTGCGCACACAACGCCCGCCCCCACCGAACCCGCACAGGCCGCCGCAGGCACCCCCGCCTACGATGAACCGCATCGATCAGCCGATCACCGCGCCGCACCACACCCACCACCGTGCCCGGCGCCCAGCAAGGGGAGGCCCCCATGACGACGACCGACCACCTGCACGCCTTCATCGCCGGCCTGCCCAAGGCCGAACTCCACGTCCACCACGTCGGCTCCGCCTCCCCCCGCATCGTCTCCGAACTGGCCGCCCGCCACCCCGACTCCAAGGTCCCCACCGACCCCGAAGCCCTCGTCGACTACTTCACCTTCACGGACTTCGCCCACTTCATCGACGTGTACCTCAGCGTCGTGGACCTGATCCGCACCCCCGAGGACGTACGGCTCCTGACCTACGAGGTCGCAAGGGACCTCGCCCGCCAGCAGGTCCGCTACGCCGAGCTCACGATCACACCGTTCTCCTCGACCCGCCGCGGCATCGAGGAGCGCGCGTTCATGGACGCGATCGAGGACGCCCGCAAGGCGGCGGAGAAGGAGTTCGGCACCGTACTGCGCTGGTGTTTCGACATCCCCGGCGAGGCGGGCCTGGAGGCTGCCGAGGAGACGGCACGGCTCGCCACCGACGACCGCGTCCGCCCGGAGGGCCTCGTCTCGTTCGGCCTCGGCGGCCCCGAAGTCGGCGTCCCCCGGCCCCAGTTCAAGCCGTACTTCGACCGGGCGATCGCAGCGGGCCTGCACTCGGTCCCGCACGCCGGCGAGACGACGGGCCCGGAGACGGTGTGGGACGCCCTCACCCACCTCCGCGCCGAACGCATCGGCCACGGCACGCACTCCTTCCAGGACCCGAAGCTCCTCGCCCACCTCGCCGAGCACCGCATCCCGCTGGAGGTGTGCCCGACGTCCAACATCGCCACCCGGGCCGTCCGCACCCTCGACGAGCACCCGGTCAAGGAGTTCGTGAAGGCCGGGATCGTCGTCACGATCAACTCCGACGACCCCCCGATGTTCGGCACGGACCTGAACGGCGAGTACGCGGTGGCGGCGAGGCTCCTGGACCTCGACGAACGGGGCCTGGCCGACCTCGCGAAGAACGCGGTCGACGCGTCCTTCCTGGACGAACAGGGCAAGGCCAGGATCAGGGACGAGATCGACACCTACACCACTGCCTGGCCCGCCCTCTGAGCCCACTCCCTGAGCCCACCCCCACGGGCCCACCCCCTCGGCCCACCACAATGGACGCATGCACAAGCTGACAGCCGTGGCACACCGCGGCGACCCCTACCGCGTCCGTGAGAACACGATCGGCTCCCTGCGTGCCGCGCTCGACCTGGGCGCGGACGCGGTGGAGATCGACGTACGGCTCACCAGGGACGGCGTGCCGGTCCTGCTGCACGACCGGACGCTGAAGCGGCTGTGGGAGCACGACCGGCCTCTGCGGTCCCTGTCGGCGGACGAGGTGCGAGGGCTGACGGAGGGCCGGGTGCCGACCCTCGCGGAGGCACTGCGGGCCACCGACGGGCACCGTCTGATGCTCGACCTGCCCGGCACCTCGGAGGTCCGTGTGGCCCGCCGCATCGTCGACGTCGTCCGTGAGTGCGGCGCGCAGGACCGCGTCTACTACTGCGCCGACGCCACCGCGATGCTCGCCGTACGCGGAGCCGACCCGTCCGCCGAGATCGCGCTCACCTGGACGACCCTCGCACCCCCGCGCCCCACTCTCCTGGACGCGGTGAAGCCCCGCTGGCTCAACTACCGTTTCGGCCTGGTCGACAGGACCCTGGCCGACCGCACCCACGCCGACGGTTACCTGATCTCCGTCTGGACCCCCGACACCCGCCGTTCGATGCGCCGCCTTGCCGCCGCCGGCGTCGACTCGATCACGACGAACCGCGTGGACGTGCTGTGCGCGCTGCGGGCGCAGGCACGTCAGCTGCCGGAGTGAGCCAGCGGGGGCGCGATCGCCTGCGCGTCCGCCCCCTCCCCGACCCACAGCCGGATCAGCAGCGCGGCGGTCGCCTCCACGAGGCCCGCCCGGTCCAGTCCCCCGGCGTCGAGCGGTTCGCAACCCAGGTCGCGGACGAGTCGTCGTACGACGGTCAGGGCCCCCTCGTCGTCCCCGCACAGCGGCACCGCGAGCGGGCGGCCGTCGAAGACGGGCGGGGTCAGCCGCCAGACGTTCTCATGGCACAGGTTGAAGGCCTTCACCACGTGGGCCGAGGGCGCGGCGGAGGCGATGCGTTCGGCGGCCGAGGGGCCGCCCGCCGTGAGCAGGCCGAAGTCGCGGCCGACCGGGTTGGTGCAGTCGATCAGCACCTTCCCCCGCAGCGCCTCCCCCAGCCCTTCGACGACCTCGACCACCGCCTCGTACGGCACCGCGAGCAGCACCGCGTCCGTCCCCGCCTCGGCCGCCTTCCGCAGCCCGCCGTCCGAGCGGCTCCCGGCGACCACCTCGTGCCCGGCCCGCCGCCACTGTGTGCCCAGCGCGTCCGCCATGCCGCCCCGGCCGATGATTCCCACCCGCATGACGCCTCCTCCTGTTGCCCGGATCTGCCGTTTCTCCGGATCTCCCACGACAGTAGGGAGCCGCTCGGGCACCATTCGGTACGTGACCATCGACCCGGCCTTCCTGGCCGACTGCCGCACCCGGCTCGCCTTCGACCTGGTCTCCAACACCTGGAATCCCGTGCTGATCTGGGCTCTCAAGGACGGACCGGGACGTCCCGGTGAGCTGCGGGCGCGCGTCGGCGGGATCAGCCAGAAGGTGCTGACGGAGACCCTGCGCAGGCTGGAGTCCAACGGACTCGTCGCACGGCGGGCGTACGGCGGCTCACCGCCCCGCGTGGAGTACGAACTGACGGAGCTGGGGCGGACGTTGCTCCCGCCGATCGAGGCCTTCGGTGTCTGGGCGCACGATCACGGGGACGAGGTGGTGGAGGCGCAGGAGCGCTACACGCGGGACTCCTGAGCGACGGTCGCCGGGTCGGCCGGGGTCGACCGTGTCAGGTACTGCGGCACGGGGGTGTCGTCCTTGCCGGTGTCGCGGACCAGGCCGTAGCGCTTCGCGCCCTGGTCGGGGCCGGTGGTGATGTCCTTCTCTGCCGCGTCCCAGGTGGAGGGGAAGACGCTGAGGCCGTAGTCGGCGCCGCGTTCGTTCACGGTGAGGGTGACGCCGCCGTCGAGGTAGAAGTACTCGTTCTGCCACATCTGCTGGGTGCCGGAGGGCGGGACGGCGTAGCCGGTGGCCGAGTCGCCCATGCCGGTCGCGGTGGGGTCGGTGGCGCTGACGGGGTCGTCCATGCGGCGTCCGCCGCCCGAGGCCACGTGGAAGAGCTCGCCCTTGAGGCCGGTCCAGGACGGCATGACCAGGCTGCCGGACCGGTACTGCGGTGAGATCTGCCAGCGGACCAGGACATAGCCCTTGCCCGTGAGCGTGACGGCGTCCCCGCGGTGGTTCATGACGGCGTGCGCCCCGCCGGTGCTGGTGATGCCGGTCTCGGGCCGGTGCGGCAGGGCGGCGGGCGGGGTGCGGGGGTCCGGTGCCCGGTCGACGGCGTCGACGACGCTGCCGTAGCGGACCGCCCTGGTCGGTGTCGCCGAGGGCGAGGGCGAGGGGGACGAGGACGGTGAGGGGGACGCCGACGGCGTGGGAGCCGCGGCCGGTGCCCGGTACGTGCTCGCCGCCGTGGGGGCGAGCACCGCACGCGGCGGCGGGGTGTCCGGCGTCTGGGTGACGACGTACGCGCCGCCCGCGACGATCGTCGCCCCCGCGGTGGCCGCGAGGACGGGCTGGGTGAGCGCGCTCATCACCTTCGCGGACCAGCTCACGGACGCGACCGTGGCCGCCGCGGCCGTCTTGCCGCCGAGGGCCAGCGAGAGCGTGAACCCGACGGGGACCGGCACCAGCGCGATTCCGACGAGGAGCCGCTCGGCCGGTACGACGGGGTCGCGGGTGTCGCCGCAGTAGCCGCAGCCGCGGAGGTGCCGGGCGAGCCGCTTGCGCCAGACGGAGTCGGGGCGGCCGTTCCAGCGAGCGGTCAGTTCGCGCAGGTCCGGGCAGGCGCCGTCGAGGGCGCGGACGATGCCGCGGGAGGTCTCCAGGCGCTCCTTCATCCGCTGGACGCGCACGGCGGCGTGCTGCCGGCTGATGCCGACGGCGGCGGCCAGCTCACGCCGGGTGAGCTCGCCGGCGACCTCCAGCCACCACAGGGAGAGCAGTTGCCGGTCCTCGTCGTCGAGCCAGCGCGCCGCCTCCGCGACCTCGCGCCGCTGCCCCTCCAACTGGAGTCTCAGTACGGTGAGTTCGGCGAAGTCGGCGGCATCGCGCGCGGCCGACTCGTCCAGCGGGGCGGAGGTTCGGCGGCGAGCCCGGTCCCGTATCTGGCGCATGGCGATGGCGACCAGCCAGGACCGGAAGCTGTCCGGGTCGCGCAGGCTGCCGAGGTGGTCGACGGCCCGCAGCATGGTCTCCTGGACGACGTCGTCGACGTCGGCGTGGCCGTTCAGGGCCCGGCCGACGATGTTGTACACCAGCGGCAGCCAGCCCTCGACGAGCTCGTCCAGCGCACGCCGGTCGCCGTCCTGTGCCGCCGCGATGGTGTCGCGCCACTGCCGCGTGTCCACGTCGTCCTTCCGGGCCGTTGTCACGTCGTTTCCGCAGGCACACTCTCGGGCGAGCCGGTGATGTTGGCTATGTCGGGGATCACAGCGTGGAGACGGAGTGAAGGACTCCGCGATAACACTTTTCTGCACCCCTAGGGGTTCCCCCCTGCAACTCCCCCTATTTCACCGGCAGTTGCTCGGGGTAGGGACCAGGGTCCGGCACCTCCTCCTCGACGATCCCGGGTCCGTCGCGGCGCCTCAGGATGAACACGGACACCACGACACCCCGACACTCCTGGAGCCGCCGCATGTCCGCCCTCCGCCGCAGGACGGTCCTCGCCGCCTCCGTCACCCTCGCCCTGGGCGCCGCCCCACTGGCGGCGTCCGCGTCCGCCGCCACCTCTGCCCCCGCCTCCGCGTGCAGCACCTCCGCACCGGATGCCGAGGCGCTGCACGCGGCGATCGCGGGGCTTCCCGACGCGAATGCCACCGCGGCCCTGGTGCGGATCGGGGGGTGCGGCGGCACCTGGCACGGCGCTTCGGGCGTGCACGACCTGGCGAGCGGACGGGCCGCCGACCCGAACGGACGGTTCCGGGCCGGGTCCACGACGAAGGTGGTGACGGCGGCTGCCGTACTGCGGCTGGCGGCCATGGGCCGGATCGACCTGGACACCCCGGTCCAGCACTACCTTCCCGGCCTCCTCGGCAGGCGGTTCCGGCCGGTCACCGTCCGGCAGCTGCTCAACCACACCAGCGGCATCCCGGCGGGCGACGGCCTCGGCACCACCTTCGAGGAGGTGTACGCCCACCGCTTCGACACACTGCCCCCGCAGCGGGTCGCCGCGTCCGCGGGTGCGAAGAAGCCGGAGTTCGGGCCGGGGAAGGAGCAGCACTACCTCAACATCAACTACACGTTCCTCGGCCTGCTGATCGAGCGGGTGACCGGGCGGTCGTACGCCTCCGGGGTCACGCGGCTGGTGCTGGCGCCGGCCGGGATGCGGGACACGTACTTCCCGGGCACCGACCCGCGCATCCTCGGTCCGCACAACCGGGGCTACCAGGCGGTGAAGAGGGCCGACGGGACGACGGAGTTCGTGGACGTCACCGACTGGAACCAGGCGGACCGGTTCGCCGCCGGGGACATGATCTCCACGACCGCGGACCTGGAGCGCCTGCTCACCGCCCTCTTCCGGGGCCGGATCGTCCCGGAGCCGCAACTGGAGGAGATGTTCACCGTCCCGGCCGACATCCCCGGCGCGAGCTACAGCGCCGGGCTCCAGCGCTACGAGTCGGACGGGAAGGTCTACTGGGTCAAGACCGGTGGCCGGTACGGCTACAACTCGGTGATCGCCGCCACCCGCGACCTGAGCCGCACGGTCGTCCACTCGGTCAACTCCACCGACGCGAAGAGCGAGAACGCGAACCCGGTCATCGGCCGGATCATCACGGCCGCGATCAAGTAGCGGGCACCGCCGACGAGTTCGGTGCGGTGAACGCCTCCAGCCGCTTGATCCTCTTCCGTACGACGTACAGCGGGACGACTCCGAGCACCCCGAACGCCATGTCGATCACGCTCCACCAGAAGGGGATGCCCCGGATCGGACCGCAGATCAGCGCGAGCGGGATGATCCCGGCGCAGGCGATCATCGCGAACTCGACGACCCAGATGTTGCGGACCGGGTCGCGGTAGGGGCCGTAGAAGGCGACCGCGATGACCAGGTGCGCGAAGGCCAGCCAGTCCGTCCCGTAGAGCAGGAACGGGTAGTCGGAGTCGGCGGTGTCGAGCCCGCGCCGGACGCGCGTGATCCAGTCCATGAGGGCGTCCGGCGTGGGCAGGTGGCGCAGCAGGTCCTCGGTCCAGCGCAGTTCGTGGACCAGGGGGAAGGCCGTGGCACCGCTGAGCACCAGGCAGACGACGAAGAAGGCCAGCCATGCGCGGATGCCCCTGAGTTGGGCGGCTCTGTCGCTCATGGCAGCAGCGTACGCCTGTTGTTGAACACGTTCAAAAACAATTGCCGTACGGCGTCAGGAAGCCGCCGTCTCCGCCAGTTTCTGGAACTCGCCGAGGTCGTAGTTGGCGAGGGCCGAGTCCAGGTTGGTGAGCGCGCCCAGGTGCTCGACGAAGCCCTTCGGGTCGTACTCGATCTGCAGCGTCACGCGGCTGGACGTGTCACCGAGCCGGTGGAAGGTGACGACGCCCGCGTGATGGACCCCCTCCACGGTGTGCCAGGCGATGCGTTCCTCCGGGATGACCTCGGTGACCTCGGCGACGAAGTTCTTGTCGGCGCCGGGCAGTTGCAGCTGCCAGGCGAAGCGGCGCTCGTCCAGCCGTTCCACCAGACGTACATGGCTCAGAAAGGACGGCCACCGGTTCACATCGCTCCACAGCGCCCACGCGACACTGACGGGAGCCTCGATATCGACCGTTTCCACGAGCGACGCGGACATGCGGTACCTCTCCTTCTGACGGGCCGGGCCGGTCCGGCGGGTGCGGTGCGGATACCCCCGGCGGGTCGGCGCACGCCGTCGCCACGCTGGTACGCATCTGGCCGCTGCACCGGGTGCGCCGCGACGGAAACCCGGCGGTACGACTGCTGGTGCCGACGCCCGCGTCCCTGTTCGGCGGCCCCGCGGAGGCCAGGGCATCCATCTCGCCCTGCCGCCAGGCCCGCCGCCAGCGCTCCGCCGACGCTCCCTGACCCGCAGATCCTTCGCGATCACCGGGTTCTTCTCGCCACGAGCGAACCGCTCACCCGCCTCATACCGGATCCGCTCGCAGGGATCACCACGCGTCACCCGACAACACCCCGAAGAGATCAGTAAGCGCAACTTCAGGTTGAAACACGCTCGATGAGAACTGACACCGGTCATGGGCATCGACCGGAAGCGGAGCGGCGGTCCTCCCTACACCAAAGGCCACGTGGGCGTCCCAGCCGGCCGTCGCCCCGGCTGGACCGTGGGAGGTCACTCCGCCGGACCCGACGTCTCGCGGGAAGGGTGGCATGTTCAGGCCGCACCTGTTAGCTTCCCCCCGCTCATACATTCAGTCATGACATGTATGAATGGAGTCACTATGCGGGGAAAGACGGCTGTGGTGCTCGGCGGTAGCGTGGCGGGGCTGTGCGCCGCAGGAGTGCTCGCGAGGCATTTCGACGAGGTGATCGTCCTGGAGCGGGACCGGCTCCCGCCGGACGCGCAGCATCGGCGGGGCGTGCCACAGAGCAAGCACCCGCACTTCCTCCTCAACTCCGGGCGTCGCGCGATCGGCGAGATCTTTCCTGGGTTCGAGGAGGCACTGATCGCCGCGGGCGGGATGCGCCTGATGCCGGCGATGGACGCGGCGTACTGCGAGCACGCCGGCTGGGCCCCGCGCAAGGCCGGTTCGATGACGATGATCTACAGCTCGCGTGTGCTCATCGAACGGGTCCTGCGCGACAAGGTCCGTGAGCTCTCGGCCATCGAGATCCGCGAGGGCGTGACCGTCACCGGACTTCGTACCACCAGGGGCGGCACCGCGCGCGGGCACGTCGAGGGAGTCGAGTACCGCGCGGGCGACGACTCGGGCCACCTCTCCGCCGACCTGGTCGTCGACGCGCTGGGGCGCGGCTCCTCCGTCGCCGACTGGCTGAGCACGGCGGGATGGCCGGCGCCGCCGGAGAAGACTCTCGACGCCAAGGTCACCTACACGTCGAGGTGGTACGACCTGCCGCCCGCCGACCGGCGTCCACCGGCGTGGTGGTGGAAGCACCTGGTCGTCACTCCGACCCAGGACACCGGCGACCATCCCGAAGAACACGAGTTCCTCAGCAACTTCTTCCCGATCGAGGGGGACCGCGCCATCGTGTGCATGGGGGCGTGGGGCATCCGGATGCCCCGCGAGGTCGACAACTTCGAGGCCGCGGTGGACCGCGTGCGGGCCAGCTCCTTCGGGCAGGCGACGCGTGCCTGCACTCCGACCTCCGGGGTGCACCTCACTCGTTCGACCGGCAACAAATGGCGCCGTTTCGACCTGCTCGACCAGCCCCCGCTCGGGCTGGTCTGCGTCGGTGACTCGATCTGCGCGTTCAACCCGTTCTACGCCCAGGGGATGAGCTCGGCGGCCCGCTCCGCTCTCATCCTCGCCGAGATGCTGCACGGCCACGACGTCCTCGACCTCGCCTTCTTCCGCGAGTTCCTCACCCGACAGAAGAAGTCACTCGACGTTCCCTGGATGCTCGCGATGGCCCGTGACCAGGCATATGACTTCGCGACCGGGAGTGAGGTCGTCGCTCCCTGGCGCCGCAAGCTGGCCGCACGCCTCAGCTGGCCGGTCTTCAACGCCATCAACGCCACGAGCCGCGAGGACGCCTACGTCGAGCGGACGTTCGCCCAGGTCTTCAACCTCGACATGTCACTCAGGGAGATGACCACCGATGTGCGGTTCTGGTTCGGCATCGCGCGCTACAAGGTGCGTCAGCGGCTCGGACGCACGGTCGTGCCCGGCGGATTCGATGATCAGCAGGATCCGCCCGGCACCGACTTCACCGGCCTGACCCGCGCCGGCAGCTCGCCGTACGCCGAGACCGACCTCGTCAATGACTGACCCGAGGAGCGAGGAATGAGCTATTCATGCGACTCGGCGGCCGAGCGCCTCGCTGGAAGGCTCGGCTTCTCCTGCCATGACGCCGATCCCGTCGTGGACTTCCGCAACCCGTTCGGTCTCGAGAACGGCACCATGCCGTTCCTCGAACTGCTCATCATCGGCGGTGCGGTCTTCGCCCTCGTCCATGCGTGGCGGCGGTGGCGGCGCGACGGCGACCCGGTCAACATCTCCCTGTGGTTCGCCTCGCTCGTCTACCTGGCGGTGATCGAGCCGCCGCTCTATTTCCCGGGCTGGTTCGGCCTGGAGGAGCACGTCGGGTTCATTTTCTCCCACAACGTGTTCACCGTGCAGTTCATGTACGACCGGCTGCCGCTCTACATAGTGGCCTTCTACCCGGCGCTGTCGCAGCTCGCCTACGAGGTGGTCCGTGTTCTCGGCGTCTTCGCGCGACGGGGGCTCCTTCTCGGTTCGCTGGCGGTCGCGTTCGCCTGCCAGGCGTTCTACGAGATCTTCGATCAGCTCGGACCTCAGCTGAAGTGGTGGGCCTGGAACCCCGGCAACGAAATGATCAACAAGCCGGCACTCGCCTCGGTCCCGATGAACAGCATGTTCCTGTTCGCCTCCGTGTCCTTCGGTGCGATGACCTACCTGGTCGTCCGGCTGGTCGGCGCGAAGGACGGCCGCGGCACGCTCACCGGCCGGCAGATCAGCCTGCGCACCGTGGCCGCCGGCGCCCTGACACCGTTGGCGATGGCGGTCGCCGGCGTCCCCAGCAACATCTTCCGCGGTGGGGACCACCTGGGGATCCAGCAGGCCATCCTCGGTGCCGAGCTCGCCCTGGTCTGGATCGTCGGCCTCCACCTTCTCGCGGACGCCTGGCGCGCGCGGCGAACAGATCCGGCTCCGGTGGCATCGCCGCTGTTCGCGCGGATCTATCCGGCGCTGTACCTCGGCGTCCACATCGTCCTCTGGCTGGCCGCGTTGCCGGCCTACTTCGCGGCGGCCAATGGCATCACCGAGCAGGGCACACCGATCGGCAGCCTGTGGTACACCGTGCTGTGCACCGTAGCCGCAACCGGACTCATCGTGGCCGTACTCCGCGCGACCATGTCCCGGCAGACCACAGAGCCTGTGCAATCCTGAGCCCATGGGGCATCACGGCTGGGGAGGCCGGCCTCCCGCATCGGACGCGGAGGCCCGGCAGCGCATCATCGACGCGACCGCTCGCTGCATCGACAGGCACGGCGTCACGAAGACGACCCTGTCCGACGTCGCCGGCGAGCTCGGCGTCACCCGCCAGACCGTCTACCGCCACTTCGGCCGCATCAGCGACATCATCGGCGAGGTGGCGGCCCAGGGCGCCGAGTCGTTCGTCGACCTGATGATCGCGCACCTGCAAGGGACCACCGACCCGGCCGAAGCCGTGGTCGAAGGCATGGTCTTCTGCGTACGGACCATCCCCACCGAGCCACGCCTGAGCCTTCTGCTGCAACTCGGAGACACCACCGCCTTCGGCCGCGGCACCACCACCAGGGAAACCATCGCCTACGGCGCCAAGATGCTGCAGCGCTTCCCCGTCGACTGGGCCGCCGCCGACATCGACGAGGACGACCTCAACGGCCTCGCCGAGATCATCATGCGACTCCTCACGTCGCTGCTGCAGCACCCCAGCGAGCCACTGCAGGACGAAACCCGGCTCCGCACCTTCCTCAACCGCTGGCTGGCCCCGGCGCTGTCCCGGACATCGGCATCCGCGCACCCACGTTCTTCAACACTCACCCGGTGACGTAAGAGGCAGGAACGCCGGGCCAAGACCTGCGCAGAGGCCCTGACGGCGGTTGAGGAGTACCTGGAAATGCCGTACCGCATACGGCGCCGACCCGAGTCCTCCTCCGCCGTACGACAACAACTGACCGACGAGGTCAGCGGCCTGCTCGCTCGCATGGCCTTCCACCAGGCATGGCTCCAGATCGAGGCCACAACCGTGGCAGGCCCCTATGCGGCCCTCGTGGCAACGGCGCGAGCCGAGTCCGGCGCGCAGATGAGCCTCGCCTGGCAGCAGCCACCGATCACCACCGACAGCGGCATGAATCTCGGAATCCCGTACCCCCGGGACCGATCGAATACGGCCCGAGCCACGTGCATCGAGGTGATGCGCCGTCACCTCTGAGAAATGGCGGTGATCTTGATACCAACCATCCCTCTTTTGTGCCAACTAAAAATCCTCGTCACAAAAACCCCGCCCTGCCGTCACAACCCCACGATCGCGTTCCACCGCTTCGCGTACTCCACCCGCTCCTTCGACGTGATGTCCCGCGCGATCACCAGCCGCCTGCGCATCTCCGCGTCCGGGAAGATCAACGGGTTCTCGGCGAGGGCGGCGGTGTCCCAGTCCTTCGAGGAGGCCAGGACGTCCTGTGCGGCGGGGACGGGGCAGACGTAGTTGACCCAGGCGGCGAGTTCGGCGGCGACCTCGGGGTCGTAGTAGTAGTCGACGAGGCGTTCGGCGTTGGCCTTGTGGAGGGCCCGGTCGGGGATCATCAGGGAGTCCGACCAGAGCTCCGCGCCCTCCTCGGGGACGACGAAGCGGATGTCGGGGTTGTCGGCCTGGAGCTGGATCACGTCGCCCGAGTAGGCCTGGCAGGCCAGGACGTCGCCGGTGACGAGGTCCTTGGTGTAGTCGTTGCCGGTGAAGCGGCGGATCTGGCCGTTCCTGACGTATTTCTCGACCTGGTCGCAGACCTCGTGGAAGTCGTCCGCCGTCCACGTGGTGATGTCGACGCCATTGCCCTGCATGAGCAGCGCGAAGGCCTCGTCGAGGCCGGACAGCAGGGTGACCCGGCCCTTGAGGTCACTCGCCCAGAGGTCCTTCACGTGCCGGATCTCGCGGCCCAGTTTCTTGTGGTCGTACGCGATTCCGGTGATGCCCGACTGCCACGGCACGGTGTGCTTGCGGCCGGGGTCGAAGACGGGTGAACGCAGCAGCGGGTCAAGGTACTTCGTGACGTTCGGCTGGTTCGCCCGGTCCATCTCCTGGACCCAGCCGAGCCGCACGAACCGTGCGCACATCCAGTCGCTCATGACGATCAGATCGCGGCCGGTCTGCTGGTGGTTCATCAGCGCCGGGCTGATCTTGCCGAAGAACTCGTCGTTGTCGTTGATCTCCTCGACGTAGTCGACGGAGATCCCGGTCCGCTCCTCGAACGCGTCCAGCGTCGGCCGCTTCGTCGAGTCGTCGTCGTCCGTGTCGATGTAGAGCGGCCAGTTCGCCCAGGTCAACCGCTTGTCGGTGGCGGAGCGATCGGAGACGGCCCGGTCGCTCGCGCCCACGTACGCGGCGGGCACGCCACAGCCGCCGAGACCGCCCAGCACCGCCCCACCGCCGAGCGCGCGCAGCAAGGTCCTACGGGAGAGCGGGGACGTCCTCGGTACGAGTGGCATGGCCGCAGCATGCCGCCCGGGACAGCGCGCCGACAATCGACGCAGCGTCGAGCGCCCCGGGACACGACGGACACCCTGTCGAGCATCCAGCCCCTCCCGACGCCGGTAGCCCCAACTCCCCGAAGGGGGCGCGGGGCTGTGTCCATCTGCGGCTCCGCCGCGTGGGCGCGACCAGCCCCCACGCACCCGAAGCCCCTCACCGGCCCATCACAAAGCCGCAAGCCCCAGCCCACCCAAGGGGCGCGGGGCTGTGTCCATCTGCGGCTCCGCCGCGTGGGCGCGACCAGCCCCGACGAACCCGCAGCCGAAGAACCACCCGCACCCCCACCCCCACCCCCAAGAACTACCCGTCCAACGAAGTCATCACGTGCTTGATCCGCGTGTAGTCGTCGAAGCCGTACCCGGACAGGTCCTTGCCGTAGCCCGACTTCTTGAACCCGCCGTGCGGCATCTCCGCGACCAGCGGAATGTGCGTGTTGATCCACACGCACCCGAAGTCCAGTCGCTTCGACATCCGCATGGCACGGCCGTGGTCCTTGGTCCACACGGAGGAGGCGAGCGCGTAGTCGACCCCGTTGGCCCACTCCACGGCCTGCTCCTCGTCGGAGAAGGACTGCACGGTGATGACGGGCCCGAACACCTCGTTCTGGATGATCTCGTCGTCCTGCTTCAGCCCCGACACCACGGTCGGCGCGTAGAAGTACCCCTGCTCACCGACCCGGTGGCCCCCGGTCTCGACCTTCGCGTGCGCGGGCAGCCGCTCGATGAACCCGGAGACCTGCTTCAGCTGGTTCGGGTTGTTGAGGGGACCGAACAGCACGTCCTCGTCGTCGGGCTGCCCGGTCTTCGTCTCGGCGGCGGCCTTCGCCAGCGCCGCCACGAACTCGTCGTGGATGGACGACTGCACCAGCACCCGCGTGGCCGCCGTACAGTCCTGCCCGGCGTTGAAGAAGCCCGCCACCGAGATGTCCTCGACGGCCTTCGCGATGTCGGTGTCCTCGAAGACGACGACCGGGGCCTTGCCGCCCAGCTCCAGGTGCACCCGCTTGAGGTCCCTGGACGCGGACTCGGCGACGGACATCCCGGCCCGCACCGAGCCCGTGATGGACGCCATCGCCGGTGTCGGGTGCTCGACCATGAGCCGCCCGGTGTCCCGGTCGCCGGTGATGACGTTGAAGACGCCCTTGGGCAGGATCGAGCCGATGATGTCGGCGATCAGGACGGTCGACGCGGGTGTCGTGTCCGACGGCTTCAGCACCACCGTGTTGCCCGCCGCGATCGCCGGCGCGAACTTCCACACGGCCATCATCATCGGGTAGTTCCAGGGGGCGACCTGCGCGCAGACCCCGACCGGCTCGCGCCGCACGATGGAGGTCATGCCCTCCATGTACTCACCGGCGGAGCGCCCCTCCAGCATCCGCGCCGCACCGGCGAAGAAGCGGATCTGGTCGACCATCGGCGGGATCTCCTCGGACCGCGTGAGCCCGATCGGCTTGCCGGTGTTCTCCACCTCGGCCGCGATGAGCTCCTCGGCCCGCTCCTCGAACGCGTCGGCGATCTTCAGGAGGGCTTTCTGCCGCTCGGCGGGGGTGACGTCGCGCCAGCCCGGGAAGGCGGCGGCAGCGGCGGCCATCGCGGCGTCCACGTCCGCCTGGCCCGACAGCGGCGCGGTCGCGTACGCCTCACCGGTCGCGGGGTTGACCACCTCGGTGGTCCGTCCGTCGGCGGCGTCCCGGAACTCACCGTCGATGTGGTTACGCAGACGACGCAGTTCGGTGCTCACTGCCGGCCTCCTGAAGGGGTTGGAACTGTCCACTGACTGAGACACCCACCCTAATCGGCAGGCCCACGTTTTCAACACCCCCGATCGCGTCATCGCTGCGAAATCCGCAGGTCTCGGTCACGTAAACGACGGATTTCATCGCCTCGACCTTGCGGAAGTGTCGAGACGTCGTGCACAGTGACGTCGTGGCCAGTCGAAGCGCAGACCCCAGGGACTCCCGTGAGTCCAGGAGCGACTCCAGGAACGGCAGCAGCCCGAACCTGGACGCCGTCTCCCTCGCCATCATCGAGCAGCTCCAGGAGGACGGCCGCCGTCCGTACGCCGCGATCGGCAAGGCCGTGGGCCTCTCCGAGGCCGCCGTGCGCCAGCGCGTCCAGAAGCTGCTCGACCAGGGCGTGATGCAGATCGTCGCCGTCACGGACCCGCTCACCGTGGGCTTCCGGCGCCAGGCGATGGTCGGCGTGCACGTCGAGGGCGACGTGGAGTCCGTGGCCGAAGCGCTGAGCGGTATGTCCGAATGCGAGTACGTGGTGATGACCGCCGGGTCCTTCGACCTGATGGTGGAGATCGTCTGCGAGGACGACGACCACCTTCTCGAGGTCATCAACCGGCGCATGCGGGCCATTCCCGGAGTGCGCTCCACCGAGAGCTTCGTTTATCTGAAGCTCAAGAAGCAGACCTACATGTGGGGAACCCGATGACCGTGAGGACCCGATAACCGTGAGCACCAAGGACCTCAGCCAGACCGCGTACGACCACCTGTGGATGCACTTCACCCGCATGTCCTCGTACGAGAACTCCCCGGTCCCCACCATCGTCCGGGGCGAGGGCACGTACATCTACGACGACAAGGGCAAGCGCTACCTGGACGGTCTCGCGGGCCTGTTCGTGGTCCAGGCCGGTCACGGCCGGGTGGAGCTCGCCGAGGCCGCGTTCAAGCAGGCGCAGGAGCTGGCGTTCTTCCCGGTGTGGTCCTACGCGCACCCGAAGGCCGTGGAGTTGGCCGAGCGGCTCGCGCACCACGCGCCGGGCGACCTCAACAAGGTCTTCTTCACCACCGGCGGCGGCGAGGCGGTCGAGACCGCCTGGAAGCTCGCCAAGCAGTACTTCAAGCTGGTCGGCAAGCCCACCAAGTACAAGGTGATCTCCCGCGCGGTCGCCTATCACGGCACCCCGCAGGGCGCCCTGTCGATCACCGGCCTGCCGGGCCTGAAGGCACCCTTCGAGCCGCTGGTCCCCGGCGCGCACAAGGTCCCGAACACCAACATCTACCGTGCCGCGCTCTTCGGTGACGACCCGGAGGCCTTCGGCCGCTGGGCCGCCGACCAGATCGAGCAGGAGATCCTCTTCGAGGGCGCCGACACGGTCGCCGCGGTCTTCCTGGAGCCCGTGCAGAACGCGGGCGGCTGCTTCCCGCCCCCGCCCGGCTACTTCCAGCGGGTCCGCGAGATCTGCGACAAGTACGACGTGCTGCTGGTCTCGGACGAGGTCATCTGCGCCTTCGGCCGCCTCGGCACCATGTTCGCCTGCGACAAGTTCGACTACGTCCCGGACATGATCACCTGCGCCAAGGGCATGACCTCGGGCTACTCCCCGATCGGCGCCTGCATCATCTCGGACCGCCTGGCCGAGCCGTTCTACAAGGAGGACAACGTCTTCCTGCACGGCTACACCTTCGGTGGCCACCCGGTCTCCGCGGCCGTGGGCCTCGCCAACCTCGACCTGTTCGAGCGCGAGAACCTCAACCAGCACGTCCTCGACAACGAGGGCGCCTTCCGCGCCACCCTGGAGAAGCTGCACGACCTGCCGATCGTCGGCGACGTCCGCGGCAACGGCTTCTTCTACGGCATCGAACTCGTGAAGGACAAGCACACCAAGGAGTCCTTCGACGAGGAGGAGACCGAGCGCGTCCTGTACGGCTTCCTCTCCAAGGCGCTCTACGACAACGGCCTGTACTGCCGCGCCGACGACCGCGGCGACCCGGTCGTCCAGCTCGCCCCGCCGCTGATCTCCGACCAGGGGACCTTCGACGAGATCGAGCAGATCCTGCGCGCGACCCTGACCGAGGCCTGGACGAAGCTCTAGCCTCAGGCGGTTCAGCCGATAGTAGGGCCCGGGGTGCACCCGTACGGGTGAGAAGGGTGCACCCCGGGCCGCGTGCTGTCCGGGGTCACGACCCCGTCTCCTTAGCGTGCCTGGTAACCGATCGGCCCTGCTTTCGTTCCCCCGCACGGGGGATTGCAAGGCACAACGGACCAGAACGAGGTGTACGCCCATGGAGGCCCCGCCGGACAACGATGTGCTCTGGGCACGGTCCCTGCACTTCACCCACCGCGACGGCTCACCCGGGATCGCCGGTGTCTCGCTCGGCATCCGCGAGGGCGAGATCCTCGCCGTGAGCGGCCCTCGCGGCAGCGGCAAGACGAGCCTGCTGCGCTGTCTTTCCGGCCTGGCGCCGGCCCAGCGCGGCGAGGTCTGGTTCAACAGCGTGCCCGTGCACACGATGGGCCCGATGACCCGGGAACGGCTGCGCCGTGACCGCTTCGGCTGGATCGACCCCGCCCCGGTGCTCGTCCCGGAGCTCAACGCCTGGGAGAACGCCGCCCTCCCCCTCATGCTGCGCGGCACCAGCCGCCGCCGGGCCAAGGTCGCCGCCCTGGAGTGGCTGGAGCGCCTCGACATCGGTGACAAAACCCGCAGCCGCCCGCACGAGCTGACCCAGTCCGAACGCCAGCGCGTCTGCATCGCCCGTGCCCTGGCCCCGGCCCCCTCGGTCCTGTTCGCGGACGAACCGACGGCTCCCCTGCACCGCGCGGACCGGGCGCACGTCCTGCGCACGCTCACCACGGCCGCCCGCTCCCACGGCATCACGGTGGTCCTGGCGACGCACGACGCCGACACCGCAGCCCTGGCGGACCGCACGGTCACCCTCCTGGACGGACGCCGGGTGAACACCGTGCACCTGCCCCCGATGGCCGACTCGGAAGGCCGTACCGCGTGCTCGCTCTCCGTCTGACCCGGGGCGCCCGTCCCGCCGTACAACTGCGCCGCCTCCTGGTGGCCATGGCCTCGGCGGGCACGGGCTTCCTCCTCCTGTGTGCCCTCGGCTACGCCATCAGCCATCCCGACGAGCCCCGGGCCGCCGCCCTCCGGCTGGCCTGGTGCCTCACCCCGCTGGCGGCGACGGTCTACTTCGCCCTGGCGGTGGCCCGCACCGATCCGGGCACCCGGCCCCGCCCCGGTCTGTCGGCGATCGGCCTGGGGCCGGCCCGTCTGATGGCCGTCTCCGCCACGACGACGGCCCTGTCCTGCCTCCTCGGCTCGATGCTGGCCCTGCTCTTCTTCCTCCATCTGCGCGGCGACCTGACGGGCATGCCCTTCGACGGAGCGGCGGCGGAGTTCCTGGCCGCGGGCACCCCCCTCCCCCTCCCGGCGGCGCTCACCCTGCTGGGCCTGGTACCGGCGGTCGCGTCGGTGACGGTGGCGCTGGTACTGCGCCCGCGCGACGACAGACCGGAGTCGGCGAGGAGGGCGGCGAGGGCGTACGGCCGTTTCGGCGCGTACGGCAGGACGGCGGCGAGGGAGACCTTCGGGGCCTACGGCCGTTTCCGCGGTCGCCCGGCCTCGGGCGACCGTGCCACCGGGGCGGCTCCCGACCCGGGCGAAGTGGCCCCGACGACGACCTTGACCGAGGAGGGCCCGGCCCCGGACGTCACCGCGGACAACGTCCCCCCGGTTCCCGGGGAAGCCCCGAGGGGCCTGCCCTGGGGCATCGCCGTGCTCGCCGCGGGCCTGGCCGTCGAGGCCTACGCCAACCGCCCCGGAACCGGCCCCGCCACCCCCCTGCCCGGCGGCCTGGCGGGCACCCCGTCGGTCCTCGTGGGCTGGGTGCTCACCGCCGTGGGCCTCGCGGTGGCCGGCCCCGGCCTCACCCACCTGTGCGGCCGTCTCCTGCAGTCCACCCGCCCCGGCGCCCTGCGGCTGCTCGCGGGCCGCGTCCTCATGACGGAGGCCACCCGCATCGGGCGCCCGCTCGGCGTCGTCTGCGCCGTGGCGTCCGGCACCTACGCCATGGTCACGCTGTACGACCCGACAGGCCCCGAGGTCGGCCCGCTGACCACCCTCGGCCTGCTCCTGGTCACGTGCTGCAGCGTCGCCACGCTCCTCACTGCCGCAGTGGAGGCCAGGCAGGCGAGGTCGGACACCACGGCCGCGCTGCTGCGCCTGGGCGCCCCGGCGACGATGCTGCGCAGCGCGGCGGCTCTCCGCGCCGGTGCCCTGCTGGTCCTCTTCGGCCCGCTGACCCTGGTCGTCGCCGAACTCGCGGCCCTTCCGCTGACGGGCTGAAAAAAGATTCCCCCACGCCGATGACTTCCGCCGGGCCCCCCGGTCTACCCACCGAACAGCACGCACCCCGATGGGAGAGACTCCGATGACCTCGCCGACGTACCAGCAGATGATCTTCGTGAACCTGCCCGTGAACGATCTCGACGCCTCCAAGAAGTTCTTCACGGAGCTCGGCTACTCGATCAACCCGCAGTTCAGCAACGACGACGCGGCCTCAATCGTGATCAGCGACACCATCGTCGCGATGCTCCTCACCAAGCCGTTCTACGCGACCTTCACCAAGAAGGAGATCGCGGACGCCACCAAGAGCAGCGAGGTCATGGTCGCGCTGAGCGCGGAAAGCCGCGCGAAGGTCGACGAGTTGGTGGACAAGGCGCTCGCGGCAGGCGGTACTCCGTCCGGCGCGACGCAGGACCACGGCTTCATGTACGGCCGCTCCTTCGACGACCCCGACGGTCACACCTGGGAGGTCGTGTGGATGGACCCGGCCGCGATCCAGGGCTGACCCACGGGCCGGAACACAGCGTGCGAGCATGGGCGGGTGCAGACGAGCCCCGCCCATGCGGCACACCACGACGACCGTGAGATCGAGACGCTGCAGGAGTTCGACGCGGTGGTCCAGGCCCGCGGCACCCTCTGCGGATTCCGCGTCCAGTCCGTCGATCTGACGGACCGGACAAGGGAGTTGCTGGCCACCGACACCAGGGGCGCGGTCTTCCTCGGCTGCCCGATGCGGGAGAACGCGGCCGGAAAGATCCGCGCGGACGGCGCCCTGGTCTTCCCGCCCGTCCCGGACCTGCCCTTCGATCCGTACCGCGGTCTTCTCTACTCCCCCGACGAGCTGTTCGACGGGCTGGAGAAGGGATACGAGCAGACCCCCGACGCCCTCGCGTACGCCTGGTTCCAGCGCACCAAGGCCGACGGCGACATATACGCGTCGATGCTGCGCTCCGTCCACGACGACGCCGTCTCGGACGCCCTCGACGAACTCCTGCGCGGCACACGGGTCGTGGGGGTCATGGGCGGCCACGCGATGGCCCGCGGCACCGAGGAGTACGCCGGCGCCGCCCGCCTCGGCCGCGAACTGACGCGCGCCGGGCTCACGGTGGCCACCGGCGGCGGCCCGGGCGCGATGGAGGCGGCCAACCTCGGCGCCCACGCGGCCCCCTTCGAGGACTCCATGCTCGACGAGGCGTGCGAAATCCTCGCCGGGGCCCCCTCGTTCACGCCGTCCATCACCGAGTGGGCGCGCGCCGCCTTCGAGGTCCGCACCCGCTGGCCGCGGGGAGGCCGGTCCGTCGGCATCCCCACCTGGTTCTACGGCCACGAGCCGCCGAACGCCTTCGCCTCGCACATCGCCAAGTACTTCGCCAACGCCACCCGCGAGGACGGCCTGCTGGCCCGCTCCGACGCGGGCGTGGTCTTCCTGCCGGGCGCCGCCGGAACCGTGCAGGAGATCTTCGACAACGCGACGCCCAACTACTACGAGTCGCGCGGCGAGCCCACGCCGATGGTCCTCGTGAACCGCGCGCACTGGACGGAGCGGCTGCCCACCTGGCCGCTGCTCCAGGCGCTCGCGCGGGAGCGTTCGATGGAGGACCGAATCGCCCTGGTTGACCGGATCGAGGAGGCTCCGGCCGCCCTGAAACGTCTCACACCTTAATAAGCAGGCAAAGTCAACACTTGTAGGGCGCCTACACGTTGACACTTCTTATGCAGCGCTTATAGACCTGTGTGACTAGTGGGGACGGTGATGTCGCATCACCACCCCCTCAGCCCCCCGCATTTGCGCAACCCGTGAAGGACGAACGTGGCATTCACGCCCATATCCCGTCGCACCGCCCGCGTCTCGCGCTTCCTCGGCGTCGCCGCCGCATCGACCGCGATCGTGCTCGGTGCCTCCGGCAACGCGCTTGCCTGCAACATCAGTGAGTTCTCCGCCGAAGCCGCGTGCGACGGCACCCAGGGCGTCATCACCGTCACCGACGTCGACAAGTCCGGCGTCGAGGCGACCGTCTCCGTCTACCTGCAGAGCAACGGTGCCGACGCGAAGAAGGTCGGCGAGCAGACGGTGAAGGGCTCCAAGAAGGGCACCACCATCACCTTCGAGGAGGACTGGGCGCCCAACGCCGAGTACCGCATCCACGTCGAAGCCCTGCCGTACATCAAGGGCGAGGACATCAAGCCCAACCTGACCACCCCGGCGACCGCCTGCAAGACCGAGGACACGCCGACCCCGACGCCCACCCCGACTCCCTCGGACTCCGCCAGCACCCCGGCCGAGGAGTCCCCGACCCCGACCCCGTCGGCTTCGGAGGGCACCACCGCTCCGGCCTCCGTCGAGAGCAACGCCCCGTCGCCCGCGGCCGGCGACTCCAACCTCGCCGAGACCGGTGCGAACTCCAACACCGGCATGATCGCCGGGATCGCGATCGCCCTGGTCGCCATCGGTGGCGGCGCCGTCTTCTTCGGCCTGCGCCGTCGTGGGGCGAGCACCCGCTGACGCTGTACCCGTACGCCGGTCACGGCCCGCCCCCGTTGTGGGGCGGGCCGTCGCTGTGTCAGCCGAAGCTCGTCCGCTCCAGCCAGAACTCCAGCAGCTCCCGCTCCCCCAGCACCTCCAACTCGGGGCTGTCCAAGGGCAGCCGGCGGTAGAAGGCGAGCAGTACGGCGGTCAGCGGCCCCCGCAGCGCGACGGTCGCCTTCTCGTGCCCGCGCCGCCAGGTGATGACGTCCTCGGTGAACTCGATCAGCCACTCCGCGTGGAGGCCGGGGCTGCCGTCGGTGGCGTGCAGATGGATGCTGCGCCCCGTGCCGCGCAGTTCCCGCATCTTGCCGTCCGGCACGGTCCGCTGGGCGAGTTGGATGATCTGGAGCCACTCGTCGATCGCGTCGGCGGCGATGTCCGGGGCGACCTCGTAGAGCTGCCCCGCGGCGAGCGTGGCGTCGGCGCGGTGGATCGTCAGCTCGTGGGCCATGCGACGGGCCCAGAAGCCCGAGGTGGGAATCCCGGCCCAGGACCACACCGCGGTGTCCGGTCCGGCCTCCCTGAGCGCGGCGACGAGCAGGTCACCGGTCTCGGCGAGCCACGCGTCGAGCTCACCGGCGTCTTCGGGGCCCTCCGCCAACGGCACCTGATCATCGGGAAGTTCCTGTTCGGCCCGGGTGCGCACCAACAGCTCCACCCACCGCAGGGCACCCCCGGTGTGCCGCACCAACCGCTCCAGCGACCAGTCCGGGCAGGTCGGCACGGTCGCGGACAGGTCGGCCCCGGAGGTCACCACGGCCCTCAACAGGCCGACCTGGTCAGCGATTTCATCGCAGTAGCGGTCATGTGCGAGCAGTGTCATGCCCCGCACTGTAGGTCCGCCTCCGTCAGCCCAGCACCACGATTTCCTCCGGGTCGAACTCCACCCCGACCACGTCCCGGACCTCCGGCGCCGCCCGCAGCGCGCACGCGGCCTCCAACCGCGGCCCGTCGTCGGCGGGCTGCAGCTGTACGGCGACATGGGTGCCCCTGAAGGTGCGCGCGGCGACCGTGCAGCGCAGGCCCTGGTCGGCGGGGAGGAGCCGGACGCCCGCGGGGCGCACGAGGAGGGTGTGGAGGCCCTGCGGGGCGCCCTCGGGGACCGGGATCTTGCCCCACGCCGTGTCGGCGGCCTCGCCCGAGACCGTCCCCTCCACCACGTTCTCGAAGCCGAGGAAGCGGGCCACGAACTCGTCCGCCGGCCGCTGCCAGACCTCCAGGGGCGTACCGGACTGGGCGATCCGCCCGTCCCGCATCACCACGACCCGGTCGGCGAGCGCGAAGGCCTCGCCCTGGTCATGGGTGACCGCGAGCACGGTGGTGCCCAACCGCCCGAACAGCTCCCGCAGTTCGACGACGAGCCGCTCCCGCAGCGACCGGTCCAGCTGCCCGAGCGGCTCGTCCAGCATCAGCAGCCGGGGCCGGGGCGCGAGCGCGCGGGCCAGAGCGACCCGCTGCTGCTCACCACCGGAGAGTGCGCCCACGGCTCGGCGGGCGGCGCCCGGAAGCCCGACGAGGTCGAGCAACTCCTTTACCCGCTCGTCCTGTTGTGCCTTCGCGGCCCCGTGCATCCGCAGCCCGAAGGCCACGTTGGCGCCCACGTCCCGCTGCGGGAACAGCTGATGGTCCTGGAACATCAGCCCGACCCCACGCTTGTGCGCGGGCACCCCGCCCTGGTCGCGCCCATCGAGCGACACCCGCCCCTCGTCGAGCGGCTGGAGCCCGGCCACCGCCCGCAGCAGCGTCGATTTGCCGCTCCCGCTGGGCCCGAGCACGCACACGATCTCGTGCTCGGCGACATCGAGGCCGACCGCGTCCAGCACGGCCCGCCCGCCGAACCGTACGGTCGCGTCCTGAAGGCTCAGCAGCATCTAGAACTCCCCGGTCCGGTCGGTGCGCAGCCGTTCCAACGCCAGCAGCGCCACCGCGCACACCACCATCAGGACGGTCGAAAGGGCCATCGCCTGGCCGTAGTTGAGGTCACCGGCACGGCCGAGCAGCCGGGCCACGGCGACCGGCAGCGTCGGGTTGTCGGGCCGTGCGATGAACACGGTCGCCCCGAACTCGCCGAGCGACACGGCGAAGGCGAAGCCCGCCGCGATCAGCAGCGCCCGTCGCACCATCGGCAGGTCGACCTCCCGCCACACCCGCCACGGCGACGCCCCGAGCACGGCCGCGGCCTCCCGCAGCCGGTGGTCCACGGCCCGCAGCACGGGCAGCATGGTCCGGACGACGAAGGGCACCCCGACCAGCGCCTGCGCGAGCGGCACCAGGATCCAGGACTGCCTGAGGTCCAGCGGTGGTTCGTCGAGGGAGATCAGGAACCCGAAGCCGACGGTCACCGCGGACACCCCGAGCGGCAGCATCAGCAGCGCGTCGAAGCCCCGCACCCAGCGCCCCGCGTCGCGTCGGGTCAGCGCGGCCGCCGCGAGGCCGCCGACCGCCACGGCGATGGCGGTGGCGGCGAGGGCGTACTCCAGCGAGT
Source organism: Streptomyces sp. NPDC031225 (assembly GCF_055570355.1). Lineage (NCBI taxonomy): Bacteria > Bacillati > Actinomycetota > Actinomycetes > Kitasatosporales > Streptomycetaceae > Streptomyces > Streptomyces sp. NPDC031225. The sequence goes on from NZ_JBVIHJ010000010.1 coordinate 23,891, forward strand.
TCCCGATCGCCTCGATCGGCGCGACGAGGAAGACCCCGCCGTCGCTGTGGGTCAGCGCCCGGTAGTAGGCGAAGTCGGGGGCGTCGAGCGACCGTTGCACCAGCACGGCGAGCGGCAGGACAAGGAGTACGGCGACGGTCGCGAGGACCCCGGCCAGCAGCCCCCACTCCCCCGCCCCGCGTGGCCGCCGGGTCGTGCCGGACGCGTCGACCAGCCGGAGCGCGCTCTCCCTGCGCCGTACGGTCCAGGCGTGCAGGGCGAGCACCGCGCCCACCGCGACGAACTGGATCAGCGTGAGCACGGCGGCCGTGGCGAGGTCGAAGATGTCGGTGGTCTGCCGGTAGATCTCCACTTCGAGGGTCGAGAAGGCGGGCCCGCCGAGGATCTGGACCACGCCGAAGGAGGTGAAGGTGAAGAGGAAGACCATGAGGGCGGCGGCGGCCACGGCGGGCCCGAGCGCGGGGAGCGTGACCGTGCGCCAGGCCCTGGGCCGGGACGCGCCGAGCATCCGCGCCGCCTCCTCCTGCCGCGGGTCCAGTTGCGCCCACAGCCCGCCGACGGTCCGTACGACGACCGCGTAGTTGAAGAAGACGTGCGCGAGGAGGATCGCCCACACGGTGGTGTCCAGCCGTACGCCCCACCACTCGTCCAGCAACCCACCGCGCCCGACGAGCGCGAGGAAGGCCGTACCGACCACGACCGTCGGCAGCACGAAGGGGACGGTGACCACGGCCCGCAGGATCTGCTTGCCGTGGAAGTCGAAGCGGGCGAAGACGTACGCGCCGGGGAGAGCGACCAGCAGCGTGAGCGCTGTGGAGGCGAGGGCCTGCCAGGTGGTGAACCACAGGACGTGGCGGATGTCCGGCTGGGCGAGGACGTCGCCGATCCGGCCGAACTGCCAGGCACCGCCGACTTCCAGCCCGCGCGCGACGATCGCGGCGACGGGCCAGGCGAAGAAGACGGCGAAGAACGCGACAGGCACGGCCATGAGGCCGAGCCGCGCCGCGGTGCCGCCGCGGCGGGACCCTACTTCAGTACGAGCGAGGTCCACGACTTGACCCAGTCGTCACGGTTGTCGGCGATCTTCGCGGGGTCCATCGTCTCGGGGTCCTTGGCCTGCGGGCCGTACCGGGTGAACTCGGCGGGCACCGAGGCCCCCTGGACCACCGGGTAGACGAACATGTTGAGCGGCATGTCCTGCTGGAACTCCTTGGTGAGCAGGAAGTCCAGGAACGCCTTGCCGCCCTTGGTGTTCTTGGCGTTGCTCAGCAGCCCCGCGTACTCGATCTGCCGGAAGCAGGTCCCGTCGGCGACCCCGGTGGGCGCGGTGCTGGGCTTCGGGTCGGCGTAGATCACCTCGGCGGGCGGCGAGGAGGCGTACGACACGACGAGCGGCCGGTCGGCCTTCGCCTTCTTGCCCCCCGCGGAACCGGAGAACTCGTCGTTGTAGGCCTGCTCCCAGCCGTCGACGACCTTGACGCCGTTGGCCTTGAGCTTCTTCCAGTACGCCTGCCACCCGTCGTCCCCGTACTTCGCGGCGCTCCCGAGCAGGAACCCGAGGCCCGGCGAGGAGGTGGAGGCGTTCTCGGTGACGAGGAGGTTCTTGTAGGCGGGCTTGATCAGATCGTCGTACGACGTCGGCGGCCTGAGCTTGTGCTCGGTGAAGTAGGCCTTGTCGTAGTTGACGCAGATGTCGCCGGTGTCGATGGGCGTGACCTTGTCCCCGTCGACCCGGTACCCGGCCTCGATCCCGTCGGCGCCCTTGGCGGCGTACGGCTGGAAGAGCCCGTTGTCGAGCGCGCGGGACAGCAGGGTGTTGTCGACGCCGAAGAAGACGTCGCCCTGCGGGTTGTCCTTGGTGAGGATGGCCTTGTTGACGGCCTGCCCGGCATCGCCGTCCTCCAGGACCTTGACCTTGTAGCCGGACTTCTTCTCGAAGTCGGCGAGGACGCCCTTGGAGACGGCCCACGAGTCGTGGCTGACGAGGGTGACGGTCCTGGAGCCTTCGGCCCCCTTGCCGGAGTCCGACGACCCGCACGCGGACAGCGTGACCAGGCCGAGACCGACGAGGACAGCCCAGTACTTCTTGGTGTTCACGGTGATGACCGAACTTCCTACCCAGAATGACCTGGGCGAGGTTCAGAGGGTCTGCGGCCCGATCGCCGCACTCTCAGCGCTGTCGCGCTCCCCTGTCGGATATGAAGATGTACCTATGGGAGATGTACGTGTGGGTTAAAGATTACCGCTCGGTGGCGGCCAGCTGACCACAGGCCCCGTCGATCTCCTGCCCGCGGGTGTCCCGGACCGTCACCGGCACCCCATGGGCGGCGATGGCCTCGACGAACGCCTTCTCGTCCTCGGGCCGGGAGGCGGTCCACTTGGACCCGGGAGTCGGGTTCAGCGGGATGAGGTTGACGTGCACGGGCTTGCCCTTGAGCAGCCGCCCGAGCCGGTCCCCGCGCCAGGCCTGGTCATTGATGTCCCGGATGAGGGCGTACTCGATCGACAGCCGGCGCCCGCTCCGCTCGACGTACTCGAACCCGGCGTCCAGCACCTCGCGCACCTTCCACCGCGTGTTCACGGGGACGAGGGTGTCGCGCAGCTCGTCGTCGGGGGCGTGCAGGGAGATCGCGAGCCGGCACTTGAAGCCTTCGTCGGCGAACCGGTGGATGGCGGGCACGAGCCCCACGGTCGACACGGTGATGCCCCGCTGCGACAGCCCGAGCCCGTCGGGAGCGGGATCGGTGAGCGCGCGGATGGAACCGACGACCCGCTTGTAGTTGGCGAGCGGCTCGCCCATCCCCATGAAGACGATGTTGGAGAGCCGCGCGGGCCCGCCCGGCACCTCCCCGTCCCGCAGCGCCCGCATCCCGTCCACGATCTGGTGGACGATCTCGGCGGTGGACAGATTCCTGTCCAGCCCCGCCTGCCCGGTCGCGCAGAAGGGACAGTTCATGCCACAACCCGCCTGCGAGCTGATGCACATGGTCACCCGGTCCGGGTACCGCATCAGCACCGACTCCACGAGCGTCCCGTCGAACAGCCGCCACAGCGTCTTGCGCGTGGTCCCCTGGTCGGTCGACAGATGCCGTACGACGGTCATGAGCTCGGGAAGCAGCGCCTCCTGCAGCTTGCCACGCGAGCCGGCCGGGATGTCGGTCCACTCCGCCGGGTCGTGCGCGTACCGCGCGAAGTAGTGCTGCGAGAGCTGCTTGGCACGAAACGGCTTCTCCCCGATCCCGGCCACGACCTCTTTACGTTCGGCGGGCGTGAGATCGGCAAGGTGCCGCGGCGGCTTCTTGGCTCCGCGGGGGGCGACGAAAGTGAGTTCTCCGGGCTTAGGCATAGCTCAACCAGTGTCGCAGATCATTCCGGGACCGCGGTCAGTAGATCCACACGCCGAAGGCCATGACCGCCAGGCCGACGAGGGCGAAGAAGCCGCCGGCGAGGGTCATCGGGAGCGCCTGGCCGCGGCGGCGGGACGGCTCCAGGCCACGGTAGGTGCTGACCGCCGCGTAGATGCCGACGAGGGCGATCACGCATCCGATGACGAAGGCGGCGAGTCCGAAGAAGCCGGACCAGGTCGAGGGGTGGTCCGGGTTGGGGGTGACCACGGCCGCGAGGGCCGCTCCGCCGAGGGGGCTCACTTGTCGTTCTCGTCCTTCGTCAGGTTCTGGATGTCGGACTCGATACCGGACGCGGCGGCGTAGACGCCGGTGTTGAGAGTGGTCCCCACGGTGTTCTTGAACGCCGCGTCCGCGAGCTTCCCCCGGTCGCTGAGGTGTTCCCCGCCAAGGCTGCCGTGCTCCTCCAAGGCATGGTTGACGCCGTGGTTCTGGGCGTTTCCTGCGGCACCGGCGACGGCGTTGGTCAGAGCGTCCTGACCCATGGTCGAGGCGTCCTGGCCGTTCGCGTAGTCGGCCGTCAGACCACCCGTCATGTTGCCGAGCGCTCCGTTGACCGCGGTGCCGAGCAGGCTTTCCCCCCTCAGGAGGTCTCCGGCCACCCCCGTGACCCGGGTCCCGATCGCACCGGCGCCCGCGGTGAACCCGGCCGTGCCGCCCGCGAGCAGCGCGCCGTTCCTGAGGTCGGCGCCCACGGTCACCGGCTGCCCGTTGACGGCCTGGGTCACCATCAGGCTTCCCGAGTCCGCCACGAAGTTCGTCGCAAAGCTCTCCAGCCCTGTCTTGGCGAAGGTCGCGGTGACCCGGGCCACTGCGGTGAGCATCTTCTTCAGCCCGACGACCGTCTCCGCACTGAGCCCCGAGAACCGCTCCAGGAGGCCCGCCACCCGTTCCGCCGCCGACGTGAACATCCCGACCAGGTCCACGATCTTGGCCACCCGCTCGGCCACCGCCGTGTTCGCGACGAGGTCGGAGAGGAACCCGGTGAAGAACGACAGCGCGACCCCGGCGATCTCCATCTCGGCGATCTCGACACAGATGTCGATGATCTCCTTGTTGATCCCGTCGATCTCGTCGGCGTAGGACCGCAGACCGTCGGCCACGTGATGGAAGTTGTCCGCGACCTCCTGGACGACCTTCTTCTGCTCGCCCCAGTGCTTCTCGAAGGCGTCCCGCGCGGAACCGTGCCAGCCCTGCCGGTCGACCCCCGCGATCGCGGAGTCCATGGCCCGTACGACATCCGTCAGCTCGGTGCCCATGGCGTCCCACTGCCGGGCGACGGAACGGAGCGTGTCGCCGTCGCCGCCCGGGAGTTCCACACCGGACGCCTGGAGGATCTCCAGGACCTTGCCGTCGATCCAGTCGTTGACGCTCACGAACGGCCACCTGGGGTCCGGGCCGCGGCGTCCAGATAGCCGAGCGCGGTCCGGTCCGACTCCGCGTAGTGGGTCACGTTCAGACGCAGCCGGTCACCGTCGCTGTTCAGCACGTCCGGAAGGTGCCCGAGCGCCTTCACCGTGCTGTCCAGCAACTGCCGGTACTTGTCCACCGCACCGTCGCAGACACCGAGCAGCCCGAACGCCTCCCCGATCTCGGCCGCGCTTCCCGCGAACCCCGCGATCGGTCCGGCCAGCCCCTTCGCCTCCTGGTCGAACCTGCCCGCCAGCTCCGTCAGCGTCTCCGGGTCCACCCCGAACTGCCCGCTCATCCCGACTCCCCGTTCGACCGCTCGCTCAACGGCCAAGCATGTCCCGGACAGGGATTCCGCAGAAAGGATCTTTTACGGATGCGAAGCAGTGCCTGACAGACACTTTGCGCCACGCCGACCAAGCCAATGCCTGCGGCGGCCCAGGGCGCCATCGGGGTGAGCGCTGAGCCTGCTCGGCAGGTCGCCTGGCCCAACGTTTCGGCCCCCGCCCTGGACAGGACGGGGGCCGAAACAACCGTACGAAAACAACCCTGCAAACGCTGTCAGCCGGATCCCACGAACAGCACCAGCAGCAGCCACACCACAGGCGCCGTCGGCAGCAGCGAGTCCAGGCGGTCCATGATGCCGCCGTGCCCCGGCAGCAGCGTGCCCATGTCCTTGATGCCGAGGTCCCGCTTGATCATCGACTCGCCGAGGTCACCCAGCGTCGCGCTCGCGGCGACGGCGAGGCCCAGCAGCAGGCCCTGCCACCACGCACCGTCGTCGATCAGGAACTCCATGCACAGCGCGCCCGCCACCATCGCGAACGCCACCGCGCCGACCAGACCCTCGCGCGTCTTGCCGGGGCTGATGCGCGGCGCGAGCTTGTGGGTGCCGAAGCGCCAGCCGACGGCGTACGCGCCGGTGTCACTGACGACGGTCAGGAGCAGGAACATCAGGACCCGGGCTGCCCCGTCCTCGGCCGTCAGCATCATGGCGACGAACGTGGCCAGGAAGGGAACGTAGAACGCCGCGAAGACAGCCGCCGTGACGTCCTTGAGGTAACCCTCCGGCGGCTCCGTCATCCGCCAGACGAGAACGGCGAGCGCCGTGAGCGCCATGGCGACCCAGGCACCCTCGGCGCCCCGGACGTACCCGGCGACGACCATCGCGGCCCCACCGAGCGCCAGCGGCACCAGGGGCGCCCTGATGCCCTTGCGCTCCTGAAGCCTGCTGGTCAGTTCCCACAGACCCACGACGACGGCGACCACTATCACGCCGACGAACGCGGCCTTGACGAAGAACAGCGACGCGATGATCACCGCGCCGAGCCCGACCCCGACCCCTATGGCCGCACCCAGGTCCCGCCCCGCACTCTTCTTCTGCGGCGCGGGCGCCGGCTGCGAGGCGTCGGGCATGGGCTCCGGATTCTGCGTCTGCGGCGCCGCCGGGTAGGGCTGCGCCGACCTGGTCGGGTCGCGGTAGGACGTCGTCCCGTCGCGGAACGTCTCGTCCTGGAACGGGGAACCGCTCAGCCGAGCGGCCCCCCGGTTGTCATCCTGGTCGTTGCCGTACCGGGGTACGGCGGGTCCGTCGGGCACGATGGGCATGGGGCGAGTGTGCTGCGCGTCATGCGCATCGTACGCGGGACCCGCCGGGGCAGCCCCCTGGACAGGCCCCTGGTCGGACGGCCCCCAGTACCCGGCGTGTGGCGGAGTCGCCCAGGAAGAGTCGTTCATCAGACCTCGAGAAGCTCCGCTTCCTTGTGCTTCAGGAGCTCGTCCACCTGGGCGACGTATTTGTGTGTCGCGTCGTCGAGTTCCTTCTCCGCACGACGGCCGTCGTCCTCGCCGACCTCGCCGTCCTTGACGAGCTTGTCGATCGAGTCCTTGGCCTTGCGGCGGACCGCGCGAATGGACACGCGCGAGTCCTCGGCCTTGCTCTTGGCGACCTTGATGTAGTCGCGGCGGCGCTCCTCGGTGAGCTCGGGGAACACCACGCGGATGATGTTGCCGTCGTTGCTCGGGTTGACGCCCAGGTCGGAGTCACGGATGGCCTGCTCGATGTTGCGCAGGGCCGTCTTGTCGAACGGGGTCACCACCGCCATGCGCGGCTCCGGCACGGAGAACGAAGCCAGCTGGTTGATCGGCGTCGGCGCGCCGTAGTAGTCGGCCACGATCTTGTTGAACATCGCCGGGTGCGCACGACCGGTTCGGATCGCGGCGAAGTCCTCCTTGGCGACCACGACGGCCTTCTCCATCTTCTCCTCGGCCTCGAGGAGGGTCTCTTCGATCACCACTTGCTCCTGCATGTCTTGAGTAGGCCCGGCTGCTGTTCCGTGTGCGTGGGGCGGCGGCCGGCTGCGTCGCGTCTTCTTCCTGCACGGTTCCCGACCGGCAGGACATTGTCCATCCCCCGGTCAGGGACCGGGTGTGTCCCGGGTCAGTCCCGGCTGCCCTGGTCGCCCACAAGCGTGCCGATCTTCTCACCCTTGACGGCGCGCGCGATATTGCCCTCCGCCAGGAGCTCGAACACGAGGATCGGGAGCTTGTTGTCGCGGCACAGTGTGACGGCCGTGGCGTCGGCGACCTTGAGGTCGCGGGTGATGACCTCGCCGTATCCGAGGGCGTCGAACTTGACCGCGTCGGGGTTGGTCTTCGGGTCGGAGTCGTAGACCCCGTCCACGCCGTTCTTGCCCATCAGCAGCGCCTCGGCGTCGATCTCCAGGGCGCGCTGCGCGGCGGTGGTGTCGGTGGAGAAGTAGGGCATGCCCATGCCGGCGCCGAAGATGACCACGCGGCCCTTCTCCAGGTGGCGCACGGCACGCAGCGGGATGTACGGCTCGGCGACCTGGCCCATGGTGATGGCGGTCTGCACCCGGCTGTCGATGCCCTCCTTCTCCAGGAAGTCCTGGAGGGCGAGGCAGTTCATCACGGTGCCGAGCATGCCCATGTAGTCCGAGCGGGCGCGGTCCATGCCGCGCTGCTGGAGTTCGGCACCGCGGAAGAAGTTGCCGCCGCCGATGACGACGGCGATCTCGGCGCCGTCCCGGACCACGGCGGCGATCTCACGGGCGATCTTGTGCACCACGTTGGGGTCCACACCCAGGCCCCCGCCGCCGGCGAACGCCTCTCCGGACAGCTTCAGCAAAAACCGGCCGCGTACCTTGCCGTCGTCGCTCTTGGCCTTGGTGGTCATGGAGATCCCGCCTCTTTCACCTGTTGCACATACGAAGAAGGCCATTGCCGGTGGGAACTGGTTCGCATCCCATGCGCGGCAATGGCCTCCTCGTCAGATCTGCTGTCGTCCGCCACGCGCGTGCGTGCCGGCGTACCGGACGACTGCTGACGACCCTATCGGGCCCGCGCGTCGCTCGCGGTACGGACTCAGATGCCGACCTTGATACGCGTGAAGCGCTTCAGGGTGACACCGGCCTCGTCCAGAACCTTCTGGACCGACTTCTTGTTGTCGAGCGCGTACGGCTGGCCCAGCAGCGTGGCGTCCTTGAAGAATCCGTTGAGGCGACCCTCGACGATCTTCGGCAGGGCGGCCTCGGGCTTGCCCTCGGCGCGGGTGGTCTCCTCGGCGACGCGGCGCTCGGTCTCGACGACCTCGGCCGGCACGTCCTCCTTGGAGAGGTACTTCGGCGCGAAGGCGGCGATGTGCTGGGCGACACCGCGGGCGACCTCGGCGTTCGGCTTGTCCAGCTCGACGAGGACACCGATCTGCGGGGGCAGGTCGGGCATCGTGCGGTGCATGTACGCGGTCACGAAGCCGTCACCGAACTGCACGAAGCGGTCCAGGACGATCTTCTCGCCGAGGTTGGCGTTGGCCTCGTCGACGTACGCCTGAACGGTCTTGCCGGCCTCGATCTCGGAGGCGAGCAGGGCCTGCAGGTCGGCCGGGGAGGTCTTGGCGACGTGCTCGGCGATCGCGCCCGCGACGGCCTGGAACTTCTCGCCCTTGGCGACGAAGTCCGTCTCGCACTTCAGCTCGACGAGGACGCCGGAGGAGTTGTCGTCAGCGATGATCGAGACCACGGCGCCGTTCTCGGCGGAGCGGCCCTCGCGCTTGGCGACGCCCTTCTGGCCCTTGATCCGGAGCGCCTCTACGGCCTTGTCGACGTCGCCCTCGGCCTCGTCCAGCGCCTTCTTGCAGTCCATCATTCCGGCGCCCGTGAGCTCACGGAGCTTCTTGACGTCGCCGGCGGTGTAGTTCGCCATGAGTCTGTGAATCTTTCTCGAAGTCTGGAAGATCGAAGATCTGCGGGGTCTGCGGCCCCCATACAGCCAGGGGCCGCCGACTCTCCGCTGACCTACGGGTGAACGGCGGGAGCGGACTTGACCGCGCCGATGGCGCTGTCGGATGCCGTATCGCTCCCGCCGTCACCCCTGACGCTGACGGGTCAGGCCTGCTCGGCGTCCGCGGCCGGAGCCTCGGTGACCTCGGCCTCGGCGGCGGGTGCCTCGGTGACCTCGGCCTCGGCGGCCGGAGCCTCGGTGGCCTCGGCGGCGGGGGCCTCGTCGGCCGGAGCCTCAGCAGCGGGGGCTTCGGCAGCCTCCGCGGCGGGGGCCTCCTCGGCCTTCTTCTCGCCACCCTCGAGCAGGTCGCGCTCCCACGCGGCCAGCGGCTCGCCCGCAGCCTTGTCGCCCTTGCCCTCGGTGGCGACACGGGAGCGGGAGATGAGGCCCTCGGCGACCGCGTCGGCGATCACACGGGTGAGCAGGGTGACGGAGCGGATCGCGTCGTCGTTGCCCGGGATCTTGTAGTCGACCTCGTCGGGGTCGCAGTTGGTGTCGAGGATGGCGACGACCGGGATGTTGAGCTTCCGGGCCTCACCGACCGCGATGTGCTCCTTCTTGGTGTCCACGATCCAGACGGCGCTGGGGACCTTGGACATCTCGCGGATACCGCCGAGGGTCTTCTCCAGCTTGGCCTTCTCGCGCGAGAGCACGAGAAGCTCCTTCTTGGTGAGACCCGACGCCGCGACGTCCTCGAAGTCGATCTGCTCGAGCTCCTTGAGGCGCTGCAGACGCTTGTAGACGGTCGAGAAGTTGGTGAGCATGCCGCCCAGCCAGCGCTGGTTGACGAAGGGCATGCCGACGCGGGTGGCCTGCTCGGCGATGGCCTCCTGCGCCTGCTTCTTCGTGCCGACGAACATGACCGTGCCGCCGTGGGCGACGGTCTCCTTGACGAACTCGTAGGCGCGGTCGATGTACGACAGCGACTGGAGCAGGTCGATGATGTAGATGCCGTTGCGCTCGGTGAAGATGAAGCGCTTCATCTTCGGGTTCCAGCGACGGGTCTGGTGACCGAAGTGGACGCCGCTTTCCAGCAGCTCCCGCATCGTGACGACGGCCATGGCCGTTCTCCTTGAGTTTCTCGGTTGTGCCGCGGGAACCGGACGGCTCCCGCGCCTGACGCCCGCATGCGCCGTGCCACGAAGGACCGAGGGGCGCTGACTAGGGACCGTTGCCGGCCGCGTGTCGGGGCGTGCGAAGTCGAACCGGTGACCCGGATCGCCAGAAGAAGTGTACGGGACCCGCGGGGTACCGGGTGACGCCGTTGTCCACAACCGGACGGTGGTCCACAGGTCCCGGTCACGACCGGGGCGGGTGCGGGACGGTACCGGCATGCGAGCGAAGCGACGCGGTACGTGGCCGGCCCTGGGATTCCTGCTGTTCCTGCTGATCCTGACGCTGCCGACACCCACGCCCCGCCCCCTCCCCCTGGCCCCGACGTCCACGGACACATCGGTGCCGGCGATCGCCCGGACCTGGCCCGTGGGCGCCCGCCCGGCGGTCCTCCGCGGCTGGGAACCCCCGGCGACGGTGTACGGCCGCGGCCATCGCGGTGTGGACCTGGCAGCCCCGTCCGGGACCCCGGTGCGCGCGGTGGCACCGGGCCGGGTGTCCTTCGCGGGCCGGGTGGCGGGCAAGGGCGTGGTGTCCGTGGAACTGACGGGAACAGATCTCCGGACGACGTACGAACCGGTGCGGCCGTCGGTCGAGAAGGGCGACGAGGTGGAGGCGGGCGAGGTGGTGGGAACGGTGGAACCTTCGGGCTCCCACTGCACGACCACGTGCGTGCACTGGGGCCTGCGGCGGGGCGAGACCTACCTGGACCCACTGTCCCTGCTCCCGCCGTGGCTGCTGCGCAGAGGCCCGTCGAGACTCCTGCCCGTACTCGACGTCCCCCTGCCTTGACCGTGGAACGGCGCGGCGGGGTGGCCCCGGGCCCATGGGAGGCGCCGGCCACGAGGGTGACTCCGGGCCCGCGGGGGTGGCTCCCGGCCGTAGGGACAACTCCCGGCCGACAGGGATGACCCCCACCACGGGGCGGCTCCCGGCCCACGGGGGTAGCTCCCGCCACAGGAAAGGCGACCGACCCCCGGCGACTCCAGTCCGCCGAAGCGGCCCCCGCCCCCGACGGCCGGCGACCGTACCGGGTGCGATGCGTTGCCGACCTACGTCAGCGGAGCAGTACCGCGAAACCCGCCCAGGCCTCAGCCCCGGACGCCCCTCAGCGCCATGGAAACCGCCGCCTCGGTGATCACCGAGGGCTCCTCCGCGGCCCCGAGCTCGATCCTGCGCACAGCCGCGTCCACGACCCCCTGCACCAGCATCGCCGCCAGCCGGGGCTGCTCGTGCCCCATCTCACCGAGCGCCTCGACGATCATCGCCACCAGACCGCCGTGCGCCGCCCGGATCTTCTCCCGGGCCCCCGCGTCCAGCTCACTCGCGGAGATCGCGACGACAGCGCGGTGCCGCCGGTCCCCGACGAGCGCGAGCTGCCGCCGCACATAGGCCTCGACCTTGGCCTCCGCGTCCTGCGCCGCGGCCATCGCCACCGAGACCTCCGCGACCCATACCGGGAAGTCGACCTCGCACAGCTCCTCGACCACGGCGGCGCGCGAGCGGAAGTACTCGTACACGGAAGAGCGCGCGAGCCCCGTCCGCTCGGCGAGAGCGGGGAAGGTCAGCGCCTCCGTCCCGCCCTCGGACAGCAAAGACCGGGCCGCGTCCAGCAGGGCGGCTCGTTGCATCGTCCGGTGCTCGGCCACCGAGGCCGCTCGAATCCTTGGCACGTCAACCACTGTACGGACGCGCCACTCCCGACGGGAGGTACTCCACCCCGCCGGCCCGCGCCGCGGGGTCGCCCGGCCGGGTCAGCGGCCGAAACTGGCCAGCTTCGCCCGCAACTGGAGCACGGACTTGGTGTGGATCTGGCTGACCCGGCTCTCGGTCACCCCCAGCACGTTCCCGATCTCCATGAGCGTGAGCCCCTCGTAGTAGTACAGGGTCACGACGGTCTTCTCCCGCTCGGGCAGCGTGTTGATGGCCCGCGCCAGGAACCGTCTGAGCTCCCGGTCCTCGGCGACCTCCACGGGGTTGTCCGCGGCGGTGTCCTCCAGCGTGTCCATGAGGCTGAGCCGGTCGCCGCCCTCGCCGCCGACATGCAGCAACTCCTCCAGCGCCACCACGTTGGCCAGCGACAACTGGCTGAACACCGCGTGGAGATCGTCCACCGCGATGCCGAGCTCGCCGGCGACCTCGGCCTCGGAGGGCGTCCGCCGCAGCCGCGCCTCCAGGGTCGCGTAGGCCCGCTCGACGTTGCGGGCCTTCTGTCGCACGGACCGCGGGATCCAGTCCAGCGCCCGCAGTTCGTCGATCATCGCGCCCCGGATCCGGGTGATCGCGTACGTCTCGAACTTGATCTCCCGGTCGATGTCGAACTTCTCGATCGCGTCGATGAGTCCGAAGACCCCCGAGGACACGAAGTCCGCCTGCTCGACGTTGGGCGGCAGTCCGACGCTCACCCGCCCGGCGACGTACTTCACAAGCGGTGAGTAGTGCAGGATCAGCTGCTCGCGCAGCCGCTCGTCCCCCGTCGCCTTGTACGACCGCCACAACTCGTCGAGGGTCGAGGGAGCGGGCGGTCGCACGCTGCCACCGTCACGGGCGGCTGGCGGGATCGCCGCCCGATCGGACCCGGAAGTGTGCTGGGGCATTCGTCGCCTTGTGCCGTTCTGCCGTGAAGTACGCGATGTATGTGAACTGCGTCGGAATCCCCGTGAGCGTAGCGTGACTGAAGTGTCGCAGTGCGCAAAGGGCGTGGCGGGGTCCCCGCGCGAAGACGCTCCGCCGACCGCTCCCCGGAGGCACCGTGGTCGCCCTGTGTGATCACCGGAGCACTTCAACTGCGGGAATTCCCAAGGGCTTCGGGGGTTCCCCCGGACGGCCGAACACGCTCGGTCAGCACGGGCTCCGGCCGTCCCGGACCGAGATCATCGCCTGGCGTGTCAACTTCCAGCCGTCGCCGTGTCGTTCGACGTAACCAAGTGCACGGAGTTCGTACAGTCTCGCGATCGCGTCGTCCTGCGTCGTCTGCGCACCGCGGGCGATCTCGCCCACGTCCGCTTCCCGGCGCCCGGGCAGCGCGGCCAGGACCCTTCGCGCCGCCGGGTCCAGCAGATCGCGCGGCAGGACCGGTCCGCGCCGGTCCGGCGCCAGTTCGCCCATGTCGCCGACCAGTTCGACGACTTCCGCGGCGTCCGTGACGAGCGTGGCGTTGTCGCGCAGCAGCTCGTGCACTCCGGCGGAGAGGCTGCTGGTGGCCGGCCCGGGTACCCCCATCGTGTGACGTCCCAGCCGCTGAGCCGCCCGCGCGGTGACCAGCGAGCCGCTGCGGTGGGCCGCCTCGACGACCACGGTCCCCCGGGTGAGGGCGGCGATCACCCTGTTCCGCAACACGAATCTGCTGGGCGTCGGATGGTCGCCGGGCGGCAACTCCCCGATCACCAGGCCCTGTTCCGCGATCCTGGTGATCAACTGGGTGTGTCCGCGCGGGTAGGGCCGGTCGACCCCGCAGGCCAGGACGGCGACGGTGGCACCGCCGGCACCGAGGGCGCCACGATGAGCGGCGCCGTCGACCCCGTAGGCGCCGCCGGACACGACGACCCATCCGCGTTCGGCCAACCCGGTGCCGAGGGTGGCCGCCATGTGGGCCCCGTACTCGGTACAGGCCCGGGCCCCCACGACGGCGACCGACCTGAGCGCCCACATCCGCAGGTTGGGCCGCCCACGCACCCACAGCCCGAGCGGGCGGGCGTCGCCGAGGTCGTCGAGCTGCCCCGGCCACTCGGCGGTTCCGGGAACGACGAACCGCGCACCGGCCGCGTGCGCAGCGGCGAGATCCCGGTCGGGCTCGGCCACCCGCGCCCGGGCCCGCAGCCCTTCCCACCGCTTCTCCCCCACCCCCGGCAACGGTTCCCCGGCGCCCCGCAACCGTGAGGCGACCTCCCGCACGCCCCACCCCCGGACCCACCGTCCCCCGATCTCGTCCCCGGGCTCGACGACCCGGGCGAGGAAGACCCGCTCGAGCGTCTCGTCGTCGGGTCCGCCGCCGGTCACGTCAGTGCCCCGAGGGCCATGGGCACGCCCCGCGGCACCCCGGTGCGCAGTTGCAGCGCCAGGGCGACGTCCGTCGCGTCCGGACGGTCATGTCCGACGAGGTCCGCGACCGTCCAGGCGACCCGTAGGACACGGTCGAGTCCGCGGGCGGTCAGGGCGCCTCGTTCCAGACTGCGCTCGGCGTCGTCCATCGCCCCGGACACGGCGTGCCAGCGGCTTCGCAGCTCGCGACCGGGCACTTCGCTGTTGGTCCGCCACGGGGTGCCGGCCAAGCGGGTCGCCGCCCGTTCCCTGGCGGCCCGTACCCGGTCGGCGACCACCTGGGTGGACTCGCCCCGGGCGCCCCGCTGGGCGAGCTGGTCGCGCGTGACGCGGTCCACCTGCACCCGCAGGTCGACTCGGTCGAGCAGCGGACCGGAAAGCCTCGCCTGATAGCGGCGGATCGCCGAGGGCGGGCATTCGCAGAAGTCGTCGGTCTGCGAGAAGCGACCGCAGGGGCACGGGTTGGCGGCGAGCACCATCAGGAACTTCGCCGGGAACCGTACGACGCCCGCGCTGCGCGCGATCACCACGTGCCCCGCCTCCAGCGGCTGCCGCAGCGCGTCAAGGGCCCGGGTGGTGAACTCGGGTGTCTCGTCGAGAAAGAGGACCCCTCGATGTGAGAGCGAGACGGCCCCGGGGCGGGCGACACCGGCTCCGCCGCCGACGAGGGCCTGCATGGTGGCCGAGTGGTGCGGGGCGCAGTAGGGGGCGACGTCGATCAGGGGCTTGCCCGGCGGCAGCAGGCCCGCCACCGAGTGCACCGCCGTCACCTCGAGGGACTCCTCCCGGGCCAGCCGGGGCAGCACCGCGGGCAGCCGCTCGGCGAGCATCGTCTTGCCCGCGCCGGGCGGCCCCTCCAGGAACAGGTGATGGCCGCCGGCCGCCGCGACCTCCACCGCCGTCCGCGCCGAGAGCTGACCGACGACGTCGGCCAGGTCGTGCCCGTGGTCCTGGTGAGCGGCCGAGGCGCTGTGCATCCCGGTGGCGGCGCCGGTGCCCGGCACGCGCAGACCGGCCAGCAGCGGATCGGGGCGGCCCGGCTCATGTGGTACCTCGTCGGGCACCGGCTCGTCCGTGAGTACCGCGATCAGCTGCCGGAGACTGCGCACGCCGAGGACGGAGACGCCGGGTACCAGCGAGGCCTCGGCGGCGGCGCACTCCGGCACGACGACCTGTTCGTAGCCGGAGTCGGCGGCGGCCAGCACCGCCGGCAGGATGCCCCGGACAGGGCGTACCCGGCCGTCCAGGCCCAGTTCCCCGATCATCACGATGTCGGCGAGCACGCGCGGGTCGATCCGCTCGGAGGCGCCGAGCACGGCGCACGCGACGGCGAGGTCGAACCCCGAGCCGCCTTTCGGTACCGATGCCGGGCTGAGCCCCACCGTGAGCTTCTTCTGGGGCCACTCACCACCCGAGTTCACGACGGCCGCCCGGACCCGGTCGCGGCTCTCCGTCAGGCTCTTGTCGGGCAGCCCCACCAGGGTGAACGCGGCGACTCCCGGCTCCAGGTCCGCCTGGACCTCGACCACGACTCCTTCGACGCCCACCAGGGCCACCGAGCACGTGCGAGCGAAACCCATCTCAGGCCACCCCCCGCGCGTGCTCGACCACGGGGGCGCCGCGCTGCGGCAGGACCACGCCCACGAGGTCGATGCGGACGCCTCCCGGCGGTGCCCCTCCGTGGGCCTGGATCCAGCATGCGGCGAGGCAACGCAGCCGTTCCGCCTTCTCGGGGGTCACCGCGGCCATGGGGTGCTCGAAGGCACCCACCCGGCGTGTCTTGACCTCGCAGACGACCAGGACCTCCCCGTCCTGCGCCACGATGTCGATCTCGCCGGTCCTGCCACAGCGCCAGTTGCGCTCCAGGACCGTCATCCCGGCCTCGGTCAGCCGCCTCGCGGCCAGACTCTCGCCGTACTTGCCGAGTGCACTGCGTGCGTTCATGTCGGCACCACCTCCGGCGCCAACGATCACGCAGTCCCGCCCACCGAGTTGATCTTGGTGGACTACTCACCGGTTGTGGAAAACCCCGTCACCCACAAGAGCGCCGACGTGAGCACCCGTCACTCGCCACCCGGACACCCGTACCCGTCACCGGTCACCCGCCCGGCAGCTCCAGATCGCTCTTGTTCAGCTCCTCGATGTTCACGTCCTTGAACGTCAACACCCGGACCTGCTTCACGAAGCGAGCCGGCCGATACATGTCCCACACCCAGGCATCCGCCATGGACACCTCGAAGAACACCTCACCCTGGACCGAGTGCACCTGCATCTCGTAGTCGTTGGTCAGGTAGAAGCGCCGTTCGGTCTCGATCACGTATTTGAACAGACCGACGACATCGCGGTACTCCCGGTAGAGCTTGAGCTCCATCTCGGTCTCGTACTTCTCGAGGTCCTCGGCGCTCATGGCATGTTCCCCTTCACCCGTGCGATCCCACCATTGTGCGTCAGCCCCGTCAGCCCCTAGACGATTTCGGTGTCGAGGGTCACGGGTCCGGCCGGGGGACCATCGTCGAGCAGCCTGCGCAGCAGCTCGGCGAGTCTGGTCGGATACACCGTCTCATGTGCCCGGGTCAGTTCCTGACACGTCCACCAGCGCGCTCCGGCGACACTTCGCCGCTCCAGCTCGGTGAGGGCCGTCGCCTCGATGGCCGTCTGCGTCGTACGGGCCAGGTAGTACCACTCGTCCTGGTCCCAGCGGCGGCCCGCGAACGGGAAGGAGCACGTCCGGCGCCACAGCACCGGCCCCAGCTCCACCTCGGCGATGCCGGTCTCCTCCAGGAGTTCCCTCAGCGCGGCCTCTTCACGGGTCTCGTCGCCCTCCAGTCCGCCGCCGGGGGTGAACCACCAGTCGTCGGCCGGATCGTCCGGTTCGTGCCCGTGCAGGAGCAGGATGCGGTCCTCGGGGTCGAGCAGCACCACCCGGGACACCTTGCGCAGCTCGCCGTCGAACGCGCGCTCGGAGGGGGCCGGCACCTCAGCGGGCACCGGCGGGCTCCGTCCGGGCGGCGGGACGCCGCCCGGTGCGGAGCTTGGCGAGCGGTCCGTACGCGCCGCCGCCCAGCACCAGCACCGCGCCGACGACGATCAACGCGACGATGATCCGCAGCGGACCCGGTGCGGAGATCGCGCCGAGCGGCTCGAAGCCGGTGGGCCGCTCCAGCATGCCCTTCATGGGCCAGACGACGGCGTCCACGCGGGCGGTCACGGCCGAGCGGGCGACGGTGCCCTGGGCGGCGTCGGTGAGGTGGGCGGAGGAGTCGAGCGAGCCCTGGCGCTCGTCGCCGAGCAGGAAGAGGCGGTCCTTGGGCACCTTCACGGTCGGGATGGACTTGTCCTCGACCGCGCCGCCCTTGAGATACGTCTCGTCGATCTTCTTGCCGTTGACGGTCAGCTTCCCGTCCGTGCAGCAGGAGACCGTGTCGCCGCCGACCGCGACGACGCGCTTGACCACGGGGGCGTTGCTCACCCAGTTCTCGTCGGTGAAGACGACGACGTCACCCCGGCGTATCTCGTCGCTGTCGACGCGCTGCGCGAGGACCCGGTCGCCCGCGTCGATGGTGGGCGTCATCGAGCCGGTGGGCACGGTGTACGGCAGATACAGCACCGCTCCCCAGGCGAATCCCCCGAGGAACAGCACAATGCCCAGTGCGACGGCCAGGCCGGACAGTCGCTGTCCGGTCCGGCTGCCCACCGGGCCCGTGCTGGTGCCACCGCGGTGCGGGGCCGTACGTGTAGTGCTCTCGCCACCCATGGACCCGCACCCTACCGGGCGGTACCGGAGCGGGTCAGCCCCTCCCGCCCGGCGGTGACGACAAGCTCCGCAAAGCTTTCACCAGGTCGCGTGGCATCCCGCGGGACCCGGCTGCGATCAGCGGGTGGGCTCCGCCGCGGTCTTCCTGCGGCGCCACAGCGCCACCGGCAGCACACCGACGAGGGCGATCCCCTGCGGCGCAACGCTCAGGGCGGCGGACGCCGACGCCTGGTCGTTGATACCGGCCTGGTCGAAGGTGTCCGGCTTCGGCAGGGTGTCCCAGCGGTTGATCGGCCAGGCCTTCACGACGGCGCGACCGACGACGTCCTTGACCGGGACCATGCCGTGGTGCGCGTCCGACTGGTTGTACCGGGAGTCGCGGGAGTTCTGCCGGTGGTCGCCCATCACCCAGATGTAGCCCTTGGGGACCTTCACGGTGAACTGGCCACCCTGGTCGTCCTGGCTGCACGGGGTGTTGCCCGCGTAGACGTACGACGACTCGCTCAGCGCATGTCCGTTGACCTTCAGCGGACCGGTGCCCTCGCAGGAGACCGTGTCGCCGCCGACGCCGATGACGCGCTTGATGAGGTCCTTCTCCTCGGCGGACGGCATCAGGCCGATCCAGGAGAGGAACGTCTGTACGGCGTTCGGGTCCGCCGTCGGCTCGCCCGCCAGCCAGTTGTCGGGGTCGTGGAAGACGACGACCTCGCCGCGCTCGGGCTCGGACCCGAACCACGGGGTGAGCTTGTCGACCAGCACGCGGTCGCCCTGCTGGAGGGTGTTCTGCATCGAGTCCGACGGGATCGAGAAGGCCTGCACCAGGAACGTCTTGATCAGCAGCGCCAACACGAGCGCGATGCCGATCAGGATGGGCAGTTCCTTCCAGAAGGAGCGCTGCTTCTTCGCCCGGGGTGCCGTGCCGCCCGGCCCCTGTTCGTCCGTCCTGGGAGCCTCTCCCGCCGTTGTACCGTCCTCGGTCGCCCCGGAGTCACTCCCGGAGGTCACGGCGCTGTCCGCGGCCGGGTCGGCTGCTTCCACGGGGCGTCCGCGGTGCTCCTCGCCGTCGTGCCCGGATCGTGCGCCAACCGCCACATCCCCCACGCCAACTCCTTACTCTGTGCCGCCGCCTGCCCCAAGTACGGCGCAGGCCCACCACTCCCATAACGAGCGGGAGTTCCGCAGGGCTCGGGAGTTGGATCGCTTCGTTCGGATCGTCGGGTGCAACCCTAAGCGACGGCTGAGAGGCTGCGGTCGTCGCGGCTGCCGAGTCGGCAATGGAAGAGTAAGTTTTCGGCTCTTTCAGCGTGGTCCAGTGCCCGAAGGGCCAGGCGATGACCATGGCCCGCCCCACGACGGAGTCCAGGGAGACGGTTCCGCCGTAGTCGGTGTTCTGGTGGAAGCGGGAGTCCGCGGAGTTGGCGCGGTGGTCGCCCATCACCCACAGCCGCCCCTGGGGGACGGTGATGTCGAACTGCTGAATGGACGGGGCGTTTCCGGGATACAGGTAGTCGGTCTCGCTCAGGGGTACGCCGTTGACGGTCACCCGCCCCTGTGTGTCACAGCACTTGACGCGGTCGCCGCCGACTCCGACGACCCGTTTGATCAGGTCCTTCTCATTGTCGGAGGGCAGCAGGCCGATGAAGGTGAGCCCTTCCTTCACCTGCTTGACGACGACGGGGTCGTTCTTCTTCGTCGTGGTCTGCTCGTCCTGGAGCCAGCCGCCGGGGTCCTTGAACACGACGACGTCCCCGCGCTGCGGCTCGGAGCCGAACCACGGGGTGAACTTGTCGACCAGGACCCGGTCGCCGATCCGGATCGTCTGCTCCATGGAGCCGGACGGGATCACGAACGCCTGGACGAGGAACGTCTTGAGGACGAGGGCTATGAGGACCGCGACGCCGACGAGGAGGGGTATCTCCTTGACGGCACCCCGCCGTCGGCGCCGCTTGACCTTGCGCTGGAGTTTGCGCCGCTCCGCGCGGGAGCGCCCGCTGCCGCCGGGGGTCGAGGAGCGCCGGACGCCGGTGGGCAGCGGATTGTCCGCGGCGTCGCTCGTCACACCGCGCGGTCGTCCGCGGTTACCCATGCGCGCCCTCCGACTCGGGCACACGCGCGTAGGCGGCGGAACGGTGCAGGCGGGTGGCGTGGCCGGCGGGCCAGATGATCCAGTCGGCCCGGCCGAGGACGTCCTCGACGGGGATCATGCCGCCGCCAGGTGAGCCCAGGTGGTCCCGGGAGTCGCTGGAGATGCTGCGGTGGTCACCGAGGACGAACAGGGCGCCGTCGGGCACCTCCACGTCGAAGGGCACCGAGGACGGACTGTCGTCCGGGTACAGGAAGCCCGACTCGTCGACCGACCGGCCGTTCACCTCGATCCTCCCCTTCTCGTCGCAGCACACCACGTGGTCTCCCCCCACACCCACAACGCGTTTGACGTAGTCCCCGTCCCCGAAATACCCGGTTCCGTCGAACACCACCACATCACCGCGCTGCGGATCGGCACCGAAACGGTACGCCAACCTATTTACGAGAACGCGGTCCCCGATCCTCAATCCGTTTTCCATGGATCCGCTGGGAATCTGGAAAGGTCTGACCACGAACGTACTGAGGAGCAGAAGAAAGACCAGGCAGAGCAACAGGGTCAGGGAGATCCAGCCGCCGGGCAGCCACCCGGTGATCCGCGACACCCACCTGGGTAGCAACGCGAAACGCGACCGTTCCTCCGCGGTCCCTGGATCAGGGCGGGAGGAGCGGTCGCGCTCCGTCGGCTGTGCTTCGGTGTCCATCGGAGCCAGATGCTATCCGGCCCCGCTGTGACGCCCGAGAGGCGCTCAGTTGTCGCGCTTCTCCTTGATCTTCGCGGCCTTGCCGCGGAGCTCGCGCAGGTAGTACAGCTTGGCGCGACGCACGTCACCGCGGGTGACCAGCTCGATCTTCTCGACGATCGGGGTGTGCACCGGGAAGGTGCGCTCGACGCCGACGGAGAACGAGACCTTGCGGACCGTGAAGGTCTCACGGACACCGGCGCCCTGGCGACGGATGACTACGCCCTTGAACTGCTGCACACGGGAGCGGTTGCCCTCGATGACGCGGACGTGGACGTTGACGGTGTCACCCGGGCGGAACGCGGGGACGTCGCTGCGCAGCGACGCGGCGTCGACGGAGTCGAGCAGGTGGGACATTTCAGCTGCTTTCTTCACCCATGCCACAGGTCATAGGCGGTAGTTAGGTGTTTCGTGAGGATGCTGTCCGTGTCGGGGCGGGCGTCGTGTCCCCCTGTGGCAGGGGCGCACGCCGGACGACGCACGACAGCGTCCTATTGTTCCACGCCTTCCGGCCTGCGCCAAAATCGGCCGTACGGCTCCCCCGCCGGGTCCGGCGCCCAGCCCAGGATGGAGAGCATCTCGCGGTCCTTCTTGTCGAAGGCCTTGGGATCGCAGCGTTCGATCAGGTCGGGCCGGTGGGCCGCCGTACGCCTGAGGGCCTCGTCGCGGCGCCAGCGGGCGATCTTGCCGTGGTGCCCGCTGAGCAGCACGTCCGGGATGCCGCGGCCGCGCCACTCGGGCGGCTTGGTGTAGACGGGCCCCTCCAGGAGGTTGGCCATGGCGCCGGGCGCGAAGGAGTCATCCTGGTGCGACTCGGCGTTGCCGAGGACTCCGGGCAGCAGCCGGGCCACCGCCTCCGTGATCACCAGTACGGCCGCCTCGCCGCCGGCGAGGACGTAGTCGCCGATGGACACCTCGTACACGGGCATCCTGGTGGCGTACTCGTCGATGACCCGGCGGTCGATGCCCTCGTAGCGCGCGGGCGCGAAGACCAGCCAGGGGCGCTCGGAGAGCTCGACGGCGAGTTCCTGGGTGAAGGGGCGGCCGCTCGGGGTGGGGACGACGAGGGCGGGCGTACGGGAGCCCGACTCGTATCCGTCCGCGAGGGCCGAGTCCAGCGCCTCGCCCCAGGGGCCGGTCTTCATGACCATGCCGGGGCCGCCGCCGTACGGGGTGTCGTCGACGGTGTTGTGGCGGTCGTACGTCCAGGCGCGCAGGTCGTGGATCCGCACGTTCAGCTGTCCACGCGCGCGTGCCTTGCCGACGAGGGAGACGTTCAGGGGGTCGAGGTACTCGGGGAAGATCGTGACGACGTCGAGCCTCATGCGCCGTCTTCCTTGGTCGACGCGATCTCCGCCTGGTCGTCGATCAACCCGGGCGGCGGCGTGATGACCGCCCGCTGCGCCTCCAGGTCGATCTCGCTGACGATCTCCTCCACGAAGGGGATCAGCACTTCGCTGCCGTCGGGCCGCTCGACGATGAAGAGGTCCTGGGAGGGCAGGTGCGAGATCTCGGTGATCCGGCCGACCTCGACGCCGTCCGCGGTGACCACGTCCAGGTCCATCAGCTGGTGGTCGTAGTACTCGTCCTCCTCCTCGGGGAGCGCCTCCGGGTCCACCTCGGCGATCAGGAGGGTGTTGCGCAGCGCCTCGGCGCCGGTGCGGTCCTTCACGCCCTCGAAGCGCAGGATGAGGCGGCCGCTGTGGACGCGGCCCGTCTCGATGGTGAGGGGGCCCGTGGCGGCGGGGTCCGTGAGCAGTACGGCACCGGGCCCGAGCCGCAGCTCCGGCTCGTCGGTGCGGACCTCAACGGTGACCTCGCCCTTGATGCCGTGGGCGCGGCCGATGCGAGCGACTACCAGCTGCACTGTGCTTGATCTCCTGTAGGTACGACTACGGGCCGGGGACGGCCCGTGGGCCCTCCCCGGCCCGAGCCGGTGCTGCGGTGCTTCAGCGGACGTGGTCGACGTCGACGAGGTCGACGCGGACACCACGGCCGCCGATGGCGCCCACGACGGTGCGCAGGGCGCGTGCGGTGCGGCCGTTGCGGCCGATCACCTTGCCGAGGTCGTCCGGGTGGACCCGGACCTCCAGCACCCGCCCGCGGCGCAGGTCGCGCGAGGCGACCTGCACATCGTCAGGGTTGTCGACGATGCCCTTCACGAGGTGCTCGAGAGCCTCCTCGAGCATGCTCAGGCCTCGGTCGACTCGGACTCGGCGGCAGCCTCGTCCTTCTTCTCAGCCTTCTTCTTCTGGGTGATGGCCTCACCCTTGCCCTCGTCCTCGCCGCCGAGGGCGTCGAACACGGGGCGCGCGGCCTTCGGAGCGGCCACGAGGAGCGGAGCCGGGGCGGGCAGGCCCTTGAACTTCTGCCAGTCGCCGGTCAGCTTGAGGATGGCGAGAACCGGCTCGGTCGGCTGCGCGCCGACACCCAACCAGTACTGCGCACGCTCGGTGTCGACCTCGATGCGCGAGGGGTTCTGCACCGGGTGGTACAGGCCGATCTCCTCGATCGCACGACCGTCACGACGGGTGCGGGAGTCGGCGACGACGATGCGGTAGTGAGGCGAACGGATCTTGCCCAGACGCTTCAGCTTGATCTTGACTGCCACGGGAGTGGGTTCTCCTGGTTTTGACGTGGTTGGGCACGGCGAGACTGCCGCGTGGGGTTGCGGTACCCGAGTGCCCGATGGACGCGTCAGCCGGAGGCGAGAGGGTTCCTGTGCGGCTGTCGAGTACAGCTAGCCATTGTGCCACACCCTGCGGCTCCCTCCGGACCGAGGCCGGGTACGCGCATGCCTGAAGGGCACCCGGCGCTCCGGGTGCCCCGGGGCAGGGGCCGCGACTGCCACGAGCAGCCGCGGCCTCAGCTCGCCGCCGCGCCCACGATCTCGGGGATCCGGAACGGTTTCCCGCAGCCCCCGCAGACGATCGGCGCCTGGGCCAGGACGGAGGGGACGACTCGTACGTTGCGGCCGCAGTCGCAGACGGCCTTGACCCGGACCCCGCCTCCGGAGGAGCCGTGACGGGCCGCCGGCCCCCGGAAGGAGCGGGCGGTGTCGGCGGAGGTCGCCGCCGTGTGGGCCTTGAGGGCGCGCTGGAGCCGCTCGATGGTCGGGCGGTAGCGGCGCTTTGCCTCGGGGGTGAGCGAGACCAGCGAGAAGCCACTGCTCGGATGCGGCTCCTCGGGGTGGTCCAGGCCCATCTCCTCGGCGATCGCGAGGAATCTGCGGTTGTGGTAGCGGCCGGCGCGGGAGGTGTCGCGGATGCCTCGCGCGGCGGCGATGCCGTGGACTGCCTCGTGAAGCAGTCGCTCGAAGGAGAGCTCGTGACCGCACGCGGACGACGACTCCCCGATCAGGGACTCTGGCGCGGCAAGGTCCGGCAGTTCGGGGTGGTACCGCTGAATGTCGGCCCACGCCTCTGCCAGCTCTGCGGCGAGAACAGGTGGTGTCTGTGTCGTGCTCACGTAATGACAACGAGCCAGAGTGCCGCTGTGTTCCTATTCCGGGCCATCCCAAATAATTTGCACGTACCCGTCAGTTGCCGCTGATGCGTGGAGACGAGGGCGGGTGCGCTGATCTGCGGAGAAGCCTCACAGCTCATACCAAGCCGGTGCGTAGTGTGAGGTACGCCCCGGCGCGTAGATCGCGTCCACGCGCCGGTGCTGCTGGGATCGGCGGGTGCGCAAGGGGCGTTTCGGTCGCTCTCGCGCCGGAGGGCGCTGCGTCAGTAAGAGCGTGCGACCACTGCGACGTTACCGGGGGCGTCGTCGGTTCCCGGCACCGACCCGTCCTCCGCGACCAGACACCGTACGGTCACCGCGTGCTCGGCCAGTCTGGCCTCGCCTTCCGTGCCGAGGGTGGCCCACGGGATCCGTGCCCAGCCGCCGGCGACGGCGACCTCGACGGCCTCCTCGTAGGTCGACACGTCGGCCGTACGGGACTCGCGGCGCTCGCGGGACTGGGCCAGCAGCAGCGCCTGGTCCTCCTCGAGGGCGGCGGGGAGCAGGCGTACGAGATCGTCGACGGCGACCGCCTCCTTGCCTCCCGGAATCCGGCGCGCCACCATCGCGGTGCCGTTCTCCAGGTCACGGGGCCCGACCTCGACGCGGGCCGGTACGCCCTTGAGCTCCCAGTCGACCGCGCGGCGGCCGAAGGGGGTGTCGGTGCGGTCGTCGACGTGGACACGCAGGCCCGCCGCCGTCAGCCGGGCGGCGATGTCGCGGACCTTGGCCAGAACCGGTTCGTCGCCCTTGATGGCCAGAACCACCACCTGCGTCTGCGCCAGCCGCGGCGGGACGCGGAGGCCGTTGTCGTCGCCGTGCATCATCACGAGGGCGCCGATCATGCGGGTGGTCGAACCCCAGGAGGTCTGCCAGACGAGTTCCTGGGTGCCCTCCTTCGACAGGTACGAGGTGTTGAAGGCCCTGGCGAAGTTCTGGCCCAGTTCGTGACTGGTGGCCATCTGGAGGGCCTTGCCGTCGCCCATCATGCCTTCGAGCGTCAGGGTGTTGATGGCCCCGGCGAAGCGCTCCTTGACGGTCTTGCGGCCGGGGACGACGTCCATGGCGAGGATGTTCGTCATGAAGTCCTCGTAGACCTGCCGGTGGATGCGTGAGGCGAACAGGCGCGCGTCCTCCTCGGTGGCGTGCGCGGTGTGGCCCTCCTGCCACAGGAACTCCGACGTCCGCAGGAAGAGCCGGGGCCTGAGCTCCCAACGCACCACGTTCGCCCACTGGTTGATCAGCAGGGGCAGGTCGCGGTAGCTCTGCACCCACTTCGAGAAGTAGTCGTTGATGATCATCTCGGAGGTGGGGCGGACGACGGCGGGCTCTTCGAGTTCCTTGCCGCCGCCGTGGGTGACCACCGCGAGTTCGGGTGCGAAGCCCTCGACGTGGTCGGCCTCACGGGTGAGGTACGACTGGGGGATCAGCAGCGGGAAGTACGCGTTCTGGGTACCCGTCTCCTTGATGCGGGCGTCCATCTCGGCCTGCATCCGCTCCCACAGCCCGTACCCGTACGGTCGGATGACCATGGTGCCGCGCACCGGACCGTTGTCGGCCAGTTCGGCCTTGCTGACCAGGTCCTGGTACCAGCGCGGGAAGTCGTGCGCCCGGGGTGTGAGAACAGGTGCTTTCGCCATGGCGTGATGTTACGGGCCCACGTTGCCGCCATGTGAATTCTTTTCGCTCGCACAGCCAACCCACAAGCCGGGCCCTTCAGCCTCTGGACGAGCGGTCGAGTGCGGAGTTACCTGACATACGGGGGAAGTGCGAGCGCACGTCACGGGGTCCATGTAATCGGGCACAGAGACAACTCTCGGATTGGGGCGCTTATCCATGACACCCACGCTCGTGCGGCAGCACCTGTCCCGGACGGCAGATGCGTCCCGTACGGACCTCGGTGCACGCGCGCGTGACTGGTCGGAGATCCAGGAGCGGATGCTGGTCCCGCTGTACGAGTCCGCCTACGAGCGACTCGAAGTGGGGCCGGCGACCCGGCTGTTGGGCCTCGGCTGCGGCAGCGGCCTCGCCCTGCTGATGGCCGCCGCCCGGGGCGCCACGGTCACCGGAGTCGAGTCCTCCCGTCCACAACGCCTGGCCCTCGCGCGGGAGCGGCTGCGGCCGGAGACGGGGGCCACGCGCACGCGTACCGCCACCCGGCTCGTCGACGGACCCGTCGAGGACGCCGCCTTGGGGGCACCCCCGTACACCCTCGTGACCGCCTTCGAGCCGATCGGCTGTCTCGCGGGCGACTCGGAGGGGCTCGGGGAGCTGCTGGCCTCGGCGACACCGCTCGCCGAACGAGGGGCGCCCGTGGTGCTCGCCGGCTGGGGCCCGCCTGAGCGGTGCGCCACGTCGACCGTGCTGCGGGTGGCCACCAAGCTGGCGGATCCGCTGCGCAGCAACCGCAATTGGCGCCCGGCCCGGCGGGACGACCTGGAGGAGGTCGCCCAGCGGGCCGGCCTCAGGCTCGACGGCTCGGGACGGGTGGCCTGTCCCTTCGGGTACGCCGGTCTCGACAGCGCCCTCAAGGGGCTGCTGTCGACGGGGCTGTTCGACGCGGCGATCGCGGCGACCGACCAGGCCCAGGTGGACAAGGAGGTGACGGAGGCCCTGCATCCGTATCAGCGCCGGGACGGCACGGTGTGGATGCCGAACGTGTTCCGCTACCTGGTCGCGCGCGTCCCCTAGGGCCTGTCGTCACCTCTGGCCGTACCCGCATGGCCGGCGACGTACGAGCCGGACTCACCCGAGCCGCTCGCCACACCTGTCAGCCCATGAACTTCTTGAACTCGTCCGGCAGTTCGAAGTCCTGCGGCGCCTGCTGGCCGGGCACACCGAAGGCGCCGCCCTGGGCACCTGCGGCCTTGCGCGCGGCCTCCTCCTGCTCCTGCTGCTTGCGCTTCATCGGGTTGCCGGAACGCTGCTTGCCCTTGGCCTGCTTGGGCTGCTTCCTGGAGCGGCCGGGACCGCCACCCATGCCCGGGATCCCCGGCATGCCGGGCATACCGCCGCCCTGGGCCATGCGGGACATCATCTTGCGGGCCTCGAAGAACCGCTCGACCAGGCCCTTCACGGCGCTGACCTCGACGCCGGAGCCCTTGGCGATACGGGCGCGACGGGAGCCGTTGATGATCGTCGGTTCCTGGCGCTCGGCCGGGGTCATCGACTTGATGATGGCGGCCGTACGGTCGACGTCCCGCTCGTCGATGTTGGCGATCTGTTCCTTGATCTGGCCCATGCCGGGCATCATGCCGAGCAGCTTGCTGATGCTGCCCATCTTCCTGACCTGCTCCATCTGGGCCAGGAAGTCGTCGAGCGTGAAGTCCTGGCCCTTCTTGGAGGCGAGCTTGGAGGCCATCTTGGCGGCCTCTTCCTCGCTGAACTCCTTCTGCGCCTTCTCGAACAGGGTGGCCAGGTCACCGAGGTCGAGGATGCGGGACGCCATCCGGTCCGGGTGGAAGACGTCGAAGTCCTCCAGCTTCTCGCCGTTCGACGCGAACATGATCGGCTTGCCGGTGACCGAGGCGATCGACAGGGCCGCACCACCGCGGGCGTCACCGTCGAGCTTGGAGAGGACCACGCCGTCGAAGCCGACGCCGTCGCGGAAGGCCTCCGCCGTGTTGACGGCGTCCTGACCGATCATCGCGTCGACGACGAAGAGGATCTCGTCCGGCGAGACCGCGTCCCGGATGTCCGCGGCCTGCCGCATCATGTCCTGGTCGATG
The DNA here is from genome assembly GCF_055570355.1 of Streptomyces sp. NPDC031225. Lineage (NCBI taxonomy): Bacteria > Bacillati > Actinomycetota > Actinomycetes > Kitasatosporales > Streptomycetaceae > Streptomyces > Streptomyces sp. NPDC031225. The sequence continues at coordinate 51,969 of NZ_JBVIHJ010000010.1, forward strand.
CCGAGGCGGCCGGCGGTGTCCACGATGACGATGTCGTGGACCTTGGTCCTGGCGTGCTGGACGGAGTCCTTGGCGACCTTGACCGGGTCGCCCACGCCGTTGCCCGGTTCCGGGGCGAAGACGGCCACGCCCGCGCGCTCGGCGACGACGCTCAGCTGGGTCACCGCGTTCGGACGCTGGAGGTCGGCGGCCACCAGGAGCGGCGAGTGGCCCTCTTCCTTGAGGTGCTTGGCGAGCTTGCCCGCGAGGGTGGTCTTACCGGCACCCTGCAGACCCGCGAGCATGATCACGGTCGGGGGCTGCTTGGCGAAGCGCAGGCGGCGGGTCTGGCCGCCCAGGATGGTGACCAGCTCTTCGTTGACGATGTCGAGGACCCGCTGGGCGGGGTACTGCGAACCGGTGACCTCGGCGCCGAGGGCACGCTCCTTGACGTTCTTGATGAACGCGCGGACTACCGGAAGGGCCACGTCCGCTTCGAGCAGGGCGATACGGATCTCGCGCGCGGTGGCGTCGATATCCGCCTCGGAGAGCCGTCCCTTGCCGCGCAGGTTCTTGAAAGTCGCTGAGAGGCGATCGGAAAGAGTATCGAACACGGCGCTCGCGGTCCTCGGGGTCGGTGGCAGCTGGGAATCGCCCTCCAGGGTATCCCGGCGACCCACGTCGCCGGGATCCCCCGGGTCAGCCCCGCAGCGTCTCTTCCAGCTTCCGGGCCACGGAGGCCGCTTCACCTGCCGCCAGCGGTACGCCCTTGCCGTCGGTGACGTAGAAGGCGTCCACCGCGTTGGCGCCCAGCGTCGACACGTGCGCGCTGCGCATCCGCAGGCCCGCATCCTCCAGGGCGCTGCCGATGCGGAACAGCAGTCCCGGGGCGTCCTGGGCCCGGACCTCGATCACGGTGGCGTGCCGGGACGCCACCGGGTCGACCGTCACGCGCGCGGCGGGCGCCACGACACCCCGGCGCCTGGGATAGGCGGCGTCGCGCTCGGCCAGCCGCCCTGCGATGTCCAGCGACCCGTCCAGGGCCCGTACGAGGTCGGCGCGCAGCCGGGCGGCCTGGGGCAGTGAGCCGTACTGGGCGGCGACCCGCCAGTTCAGCAGGAGCACCGAGCCCTCGACGCCGTCGGGCAGGTTCAGGGCGCTCAGTTCCGCGGTGCGGACGGTCAGGCGGTGCACGGCCAGCACTCCCGCGACCGCGGGCAGCACGCCCGGCTGGTCCGGTACGGCGATCACGAGCTCGACGCCGAGCGGCTCCGGGTCGCCCGAGGGCTGGTCGTCCACGGGCGGCTCGGTCTGCGCGCGCAGGGACAGCACCGGGCCGCCGGTCGCGATCGCCTCGATGGCGAGCCGTTCCTGCTCGGCGGTGGCCGCTGCGGCCTCGGGCTCGTCGAGTTCGTCCCCGGCGAGCACCGCGGCCACCCGCTTCACCAGGTCGGCGACGAGCGAGCCGCGCCAGGACGACCAGGCGGCGGGGCCGGTGGCCAGGGCGTCCGCCTCGGTCAGCGCGTGCAGCAGCTCCAGCGTGCCCTGCGATCCGACGGCCTCGGCGACCGAGCGCACGGTGGCCGGGTCCTCCAGGTCACGCCGGGTGGCGGTGTCCACGAGCAGCAGGTGGTGCCGTACGAGAGCGGCGAGTACGGCGACGTCGTCGCGGTCGAAGCCGATGCGCGCGGCGACGTCCTTCGCGATGATCTCGCCGGCCACCGAGTGGTCGCCGGGCCAGCCCTTGCCGATGTCGTGCAGCAGCGCGGCGACGAGCAGCAGGTCGGGGCGGTGGACGCGGCGCGTGAACTCCGAGGCGCGGACCGCCGTCTCGATCAGGTGCCGGTCGACGGTCCAGATGTGCACGGCGTTGCGCTGCGGACGGCACCGCACCCGCTCCCAGTCGGGCAGCAGCTGGGTGATCAGGCCTTCCGCCTCCAGCGCCTCCCAGACGTCGACCGTGGGGCGGCCGGAGCCGAGCAGCGTGACCAGTTGTTCACGCGCCTCCGCGGGCCACGGCGTGGGCAGGGGGCGCACGCCCGCGGCCATGCGCCGTACAGCGTGCAGGGAGAGCGGGAGTCCTGCCTGCGCGGCGGCTGCCGCGGCGCGCAGCGGAAGCACCGGGTCGCGGTCGGGACGGGCGGCGCGGGCGAGCACCACCTCGCCGTCCTGCTCGACGACACCCTCCGCCAGCGGGGAGCGTTCGACGACCGGCTTGCCGCCGCCGAGCATGGCCCGCAGCCGCGGTCGCACGGCACGCGACCTGAGCACGCGTCCCACCTCGCGCCAGGTGACGTCACTGGCGTACGCGATGACCCGCGCGGCCTCGTACACCTGCCGCAGCAGGGTGTCGGCGTCGAGCAGGCCGAGTTCGGCGGCGACCTGGTCCTGTTCCTGGAGCGCGAGCCGGTCGGTGGCCCGGCCGGTCGTCAGGTGCAGGGCGTCGCGGACGTCGAGCAGCCGGCGCCGGGCGTCGTCGAGGCCCTCGCGCGGGGCGTCGGCCAGCCAGGAGGCGGCGACGGCGCGCAGGGCGGTGGCGTCCCGGAGTCCGCCGCGGGCTTCCTTGAGATCGGGTTCCAGGAGGTACTGGAGCTCACCTTGGCGCTCGGCGCGCTCGGCGCACAGTTCCTGGAGCTCGGGGAGGCGCTTGGGGGCCTGGTTGCGCCAGTCGGCGAGGACGGATGTCCGCAGGCCTGCCGTCAGCCCCAGGTCACCGGCGATGTGGCGGGCGTCCAGGAGACCGAGCTGGACTTTCAGATCCTCCGCGGCCGTCTTGCGGGCCTCCGCAGGCGTGCGCACGGAGTGGTCGAGGGCGAGACCGAGGTCCCACACGGGGTACCAGATGCGGTCGGCCAGGGCGGCGACCGCGCCCGAGTCACTGCCGTCGTGCAGCAGGACCAGGTCCAGGTCGCTGCGGGGGGACAGCTCGCCGCGGCCGTAGCCGCCGACGGCGATCAGGGAGGCACCGCGCAGGTGCTCGGCGCCCGCGGTGAACAGTCCGGAGAGCCAGTCGTCGGTCAGTTCGGCGAGGGCGGAACGGCGCGGCGGCCCGGACCGCGCCTCCTCCTGGAGGAGGCGCAGCCGGGCCGCCGCATAGCCGCTGGGTCCCGAGTCCTCTGCATCCTTGCGCACATCCGTGCTCGTCACCCAGCAGCTCCTGTTCTGTTCTTCGGTCAGAGCGCGTCCGGGCCGCGCTCGCCCGTCCGGACCCGTACGGCGGTCTCGACCGGCAGGGACCAGACCTTGCCGTCACCGATCTTGCCGGTGCGGGCCGCCTTGACGATGACGTCGATCAGCTGCTCGGCGTCGTCGTCCTCGGCGAGGACCTCGATACGGATCTTCGGGACCAGGTCGACGGTGTACTCGGCACCGCGGTAGACCTCGGTGTGGCCCCGCTGACGACCGTAGCCGCTCGCCTCGGTGACCGTCAGACCGTGGACCCCGAAGGCCTGGAGGGCTTCCTTGATCTCGTCGAGCCGGTGAGGCTTGACGACGGCGGTGATGAGCTTCATGCGTCCACCTTCTTGGACTCGGCCTCGGCCGGAGTGGCACTGCGAGCGGCACCGCCACCAGCGCCACTGAAGTCGTATGCGGTCTCGGCATGCTCGGCCTGGTCGATACCCGAGATCTCCTCGTCCTCGTCGACCCGCATACCGATCGTCTTGTCGAGCAGGAAGGCGAGGATCGCGGAGGCGATCAGGGAGTAGGCGAGGACCGCGAAGACACCGGCGCACTGCTTCCAGAACTGGTCCAGGCCGCCGCCGTAGAAGAGGCCCTTGACGTCGGACTGGCCCTTGCCGCTGGCGAAGAAGCCGATCAGCAGGGAGCCGATGACACCGCCGACCATGTGGACACCGACGACGTCCAGGGAGTCGTCGTAGTTGAAGCGGTACTTCAGGCCGACGGCCGCGGCGCAGGCGACACCGGCGATGGCGCCGATGCAGATCGCGCCGATCGGGGTGATCGCACCACCGGACGGGGTGATGGCGACGAGACCGGCGACCGCGCCGGAGGCGGCACCGAGGGTGGTGAACGCGCCGTGGCGGATCTTCTCGTAGACGAGCCAGGCGAGCATGGCGGCGGCGGTGGCGATCTGCGTGTTGACGAACATCAGCGAGCCGACGCCGTCGTCGTTGCCGAGCCACGAGCCGGCGTTGAAGCCGAACCAGCCGAACCACAGGAGACCGGCGCCGAGCATGACCAGCGGGAGGCTGTGCGGGCGCATCGGGTCCCGCTTGAAGCCGACGCGCTTGCCGATGACCAGGATCACGCCGAGTGCCGCGGCACCCGCGTTGATGTGGACCGCCGTACCACCGGCGAAGTCGATCACACCGAGTTCGAAGGCCCAGCCTCCGGTGCCCCAGACCCAGTGGGCGACCGGGAAGTAGACGACCGTCGCCCACAGGACGACGAACAGCGACCAGGCGCTGAACTTCACGCGGTCGGCGAGGGCACCGCTTATCAGGGCGGGCGTGATGATGGCGAACATCATCTGGAAGACCGCGAAGGCGAAGACCGGGATCGTGTACCCGGACCAGATGTCGCCCTTGTCGATGCCGGTCCAGCCGAAGAAGTCGTTCTCCCAGCCGACGAGCGAGCCGTGGTCCGTGCCGAACGCCATGGAGAAGCCGTAGAGCACCCACAGGATGGTGACGATACCCATGCTGATGAAGCTCATCATCAGCATGTTCAGGGTGCTCTTGACGCGGACCATGCCTCCGTAGAAGAAGGCAAGACCCGGGGTCATGATCAGCACCAGGGCGGAACAGATCAACATGAAGCCTGTGTTCGCCACAGACAGTTTGTCTGCGGCGAGCGTGATGGCTGGTGCCATCGGCGTCTCCTCGTCGTAGGTACGGCCCCGTGCGGGAAGCCAGAGCGGATATGAGGGGTGGGCCGGTTATGCGCCATGAGATTCGCGCAGCGCGGTTTCGGTGGAAGCCCCTCGTTGTTTCGCCGCCGTGACGAAGATGCCGTGCGTGTTACGCATCGATGAACTGGCAGATACCGGCCGCGTCGATCGTTATCGTGGCGCAACCTTCGGGGGACGTGACAAAACCGGCCGCGGTCGGCCTTCCGATGACCTGGCATGGGGGAGCCGAGTCGGGCTGTTCGGGAGGGCCGGCCGCGGCCGGGGTTCAAGGGATTCAGACCGCTTCGGCGGTCTCCGGAAGCTCCACGGCGAGCTTGTCGGTGAGATCCACGACCTCGGCGAGATCACCGAAATCGCGTACGGCCGTGTAGACCGTCTTTCGAATACGAGTGTTGACGCGCTCTGAGCGCACCTTCTTGGCGATCTGCATGGCTTGTTCCGCCAGTACCGTGCTCTGCTCGGGCTCACGCCGCAGCAGGTGCACGGTGGCCATGCCGATGAGGTTGAGTGCGTACGACCGCTGGTGCTCGTCGTCCTCGGAGAACAGCTCCACGGCCCGCTGCATGACGGGCTCGGCCAGCGAGGCGTAGGTCGGGCTGCGGCCTGCCACGTAGGCCAGGTCGCGGTAGGAGTGGGAGTTCTCGCCGTGCAGTTCGGCCTCGGAGAAGAAGCGGATCCAGTCGGGGTCCGGCTCGTCCCAGTCGTCGGCGTCGGCGAAGGTGTCCTCGGCCATCCGGACCGCCCGCTTGCACTTGCCGGGCTGGCCCATGTTGGCGTAGGCGCGGGCCTCCATCGCATACAGCATGGACTGGGTGCGCGGGCTCGCGCAGTCCCGGCTGCCGTACTGCGCGAGGTGGATCAGTTCCAGGGCGTCCTCGGGCCGCCCGAGGTGGATCATCTGGCGGCTCATGCTGGACAGGACGTAGGAACCGAGCGGCTTGTCGCCGGCCTCCTTGGCCGCGTGCACGGCGAGGACGAAGTACTTCTGCGCGGTGGGCTGCAGCCCCACGTCGTACGACATCCAGCCGGCGAGCTCCGCCAGTTCGGCGGCGACCTTGAACAGCTTGCGGGTGGTGGTCTCGGGCTGGGGCTCCTGGAGGAGGTCGGTCACCTCGTGCAGCTGGCCGACGACCGCCTTGCGGCGCAGGCCGCCGCCGCACTGGGCGTCCCACTTGCGGAACATCACGGTCGTCGACTCGAGGAGGTCCAGCTCGGGCCGGGACAGCCGGCCGACGCGACGGGACGAGTCCGGCTCGGGCTCCCGGTGCGGGGTGACGGACCCGGGGACGAGCCAGCGCTGCATGGGCTCGATGAGGGACGGGCCCGCGGACAGGGCCAGCGAGGTCCCGAGGAAGCCGCGCCGCGCCAGCATCAGGTCGCTGCGCGAGAACTCGCTGAGCAGGGCCACGGTCTGCGGACCCGTCCAGGGCAGGTCGACTCCGGTCGCGGACGGCGACGGGCGGGCGGCGCGCAGTCCGAGGTCCTCGACGGAGACGACACATCCGAACCGCTCGGAGAACAGCTCGGACAGGATCCTGGGGATGGGTTCGCGGGGGTTCTCGCCGTCCAGCCAGCGGCGCACCCGCGAGGTGTCGGTGGAGATGTGGTTGGCCCCCAACTGGCGGGCCCTGCGGTTGACCTGGCGGGCGAGCTCGCCCTTCGACCAGCCGCTGCGCACGAACCAGGAGGTGAGCAGCTCATTGGGGCGCTTGTCGGACTGCGCACCGCTTCCGGCGCCCGTTCCGCTTCCGCTGTTGCCGCCCACTGGAACGCCCCCATTCCTGAACCCACTTGTCGCCGAGTGCGCCAAGCCTTATCAGAATGCCGGTAAATAGGGCCCTCTGTCCGGCAGTTGTCAGCCTTCGAACGCGGAACCGACTTGCCTCCGGCATACCCACAAGTGCATGTGCCCCCAGGACTTGTGCACTCAACGTAATCCTACGATCACGCGTCCAGCCATGGCGATCCCGGAAACGCCACCATTCGCCACCCCTTCGAATGAACTCACGGTCGCCTCCGCACGATTCACTTGACATAGACCGAGTGGGGGTGGGCGGAGCGGTGCACTCAGGGGCGCACACGACTCGGCGCACCACCCAGGGCACTTCTTGGCGCCACCACCGCCCGGAAGAGGAAACGGAGAGTGACGGACCCCGTTCGTCTCGTAACCACCGGCGCGGTGGACCCGTTGGAGGGGGCATGGGCTTCACGATCGGCGGCATTCGGGAGATCCGTTCCGGTACACGCAGGCGCGGCCGCTCCTCGGAGTGCACCGCCGTCGCCGAGTTCACTGGACTCTGGGGCTGGGACGTGGTCCCGGGCGCGCGGGCCGCGGCAGGCGTCTGCTCCTGCGGCCGCGCGGACTGCCGCCGACCCGGCGCCCACCCGCTCGACTTCGCACCCCGGGTGCCGGCCGGGGCCACTCTCGACGACGCGACCAAGGCCTGGGCTGAGTTCCCCGGCGCCTCGGTGATGCTGCCCGTCGGTCGCGCCTTCGACGTCATCGAGGTCGCCGAGCCCGCCGGCCGCCGCGCCCTGGTCCGCCTGGAGCGCATGGGTCTTCCCCTCGGCCCCGTGACGGCGACCCCCGAGGGCCGCGCCCAGTTCTTCGTCGCCCCAGGCGCCGCGGCCGACCTGACCGAACTCCTCTACCGCATGGGCTGGGACGACGCGGCCTCCCTGGACCTGCGCGGTCTGGGCCCCGGCGCGTACATCACGGCTCCGCCGTCGGACCGGGGCGGCCTGGGGCCGGTGCAGTGGCTGCGGCCACCGTCCCTGGACTCGGCGACGAAGCCACCGGCGGCGAGGCTCCTGCTGGGGACGCTGGCCTACGTGGCGCATCGGTCACGCGCCTAGTACCCAGGGCGTACGACGTACACAGCGAAGGGTCCTGCCTCATCTGCACCATGAGGCGGGGCCCTTCTTCCCGTCGCGGCGGGCGCGACCGCCGGACCAGGCACCACGGCGACGGGCAACCACGTCCGCGGGAGCGCCGCCGATTCGGGCTCAAGGAGACGCCCGCTCCCCAGGGAACCTCGGGGGCGGGCGTCTCCTCGCACGGAACCGATGCGGGTACCCGAGCGGGTACCGACCCGGGGAGGTGCTCACTCGCCGATGAGCGCGTCCACGAACGCCTCCGGCTCGAACGGCGCCAGGTCGTCGGCACCCTCGCCCAGCCCGATCAGCTTGACCGGCACTCCCAGCTCCCGCTGGACCGCGACCACGATGCCGCCCTTGGCCGTGCCGTCGAGCTTGGTCAGGACGATGCCGGTGATGTCGACGACCTCGGCGAAGACGCGGGCCTGCACCAGGCCGTTCTGGCCCGTGGTGGCGTCCAGGACCAGCAGCACCTCGTCGAGCGGGGCGTGCTTCTCCACGACCCGCTTGACCTTGCCGAGTTCGTCCATGAGACCGGTCTTGGTGTGCAGCCGGCCCGCGGTGTCGATGAGGACCACGTCGACCCCCATCTCCTTGCCCTCCTTCACCGCGTCGAAGGCGACGGAGGCGGGGTCGCCGCCCTCGGGCCCGCGCACGGTGTGGGCGCCCACCCGCTCGCCCCAGGTCTGGAGCTGCTCGGCGGCGGCGGCACGGAAGGTGTCGGCGGCGCCGAGGACGACGGTCCGCCCGTCGGCGACGAGCACGCGCGCGAGCTTGCCGGTGGTGGTGGTCTTGCCGGTGCCGTTGACGCCGACGACCATCACGATGCCCGGCTTGCGCTCCTCGGGCTCGGTCCTCACCGTGCGGTCGACGTCGGTGCCGATGAGCTTGAGCAGCTCCTCGCGCAGCAGCCCCCGCAGTTCGTCGGGGGTGCGGGTGCCGAGCACCTTCACGCGCTCACGCAGGCCGTCGACCAGTTCCTGGGTGGGGGCCACGCCGACGTCGGCGGTGAGCAGGGTCTCCTCGATCTCCTCCCAGGTGTCGTCGTCGAGATGCTCGCGCGACAGGAGCGTGAGCAGCCCCTGGCCGAGCGCGTTCTGGGAGCGGGAGAGCCGGGCCCGCAGCCGGATCAGGCGTCCGGCGGTGGGTTCCGGGACGTCGATCTCGGTCGGCGGGAGCTCTGTGACGGGCGGCGCCGAGCCGTCCGGGAGGTCCACCTCCTCTATGGTCCGGCGCGGTTCGTCGCGCGGGGTCTCGGCCTCGTCGCCGACGTGCGGCTCGGCCGGAGGGGCGGTGATGTCGGGCGCGGCGGGAGGCGGCGGGGGCAGCGGCTTCGTGCGCCGGCTGCCGACGACGAGACCGCCGAGCACACCGAGCACGACCACGGCGATGACTACAGCAAGGATGACGGTTTCCATAACCCGTCCAGTATCCATCCCTGCCCCTCGGGGGAGGGTGCGCAGCCGCCTCCTTCACCGACCGAGCCCCGCATGTAGGCAGACCGGCCCGCCGTCCGAAGACCGCGCCGTACCGGGGCGGCGGCGGCCGCAGCCGCATTCGACGGTTCCGCGCCATGGCGATCTGACGCACCGTCAGCTACCGTCCCCCTCCACCGTCACCGTGTGAAGGGGGACCTCCCATGCCCGTCACGGTCGTCCGTTTCAACCTCGTCGAGCCCGACGCGACGCCCGCCTCCCTCAGCGCCCGCTACCGGGCCGCCCTGGACATGGCCGCGTACGCCGACGAGCACGGGATCACCACCGTGCAGACCGAGGAGCACCACGGCGTCGACAACAACTGGCTGCCCTCGCCGTTCGCCTTCGCGGGCGCGGTGTTCGGCGCGACGCGGAGGATCGCCGTCACCGTCTCCGCCGTCATCGGCCCCCTGCACGACCCGCTCCGCCTGGCCGAGGAGATCGCCGTACTGGACCTGCTGAGCGGCGGCCGGCTGGTGACGGTCGCCGGGATCGGGTACCGCCCCGAGGAGTACGCGCTGTTCGACGTGGAGTGGCGGCGGCGGGGCCGCATCCAGGACGAGGTCCTGGAGACCCTGCTGAAGGCGTGGACAGGCGAGGAGTTCGAGTACCGGGGCCGTACGGTACGGGTCACCCCGCGCCCCTTCACCGACCCGCACCCCCTCCTCCTGGTCGGCGGCTCGTCCAAGGCGGCCGCCCGCCGGGCCGCCCGTCTGGGGCTCCCGTTCTTCCCCAGCGCGCATCTGCCGGAGCTGGAGGCGTACTACAAGGAGCGGCTCGTCGAGTACGGCACCGAGGGCTGGACCATGATGCCGACCGCGGAGACCCCGTTGCTGCACATCGCCGAGGACCCGGACGAGGCGTGGGCCCGGCACGGTCGGCACTTCCTGCACGAGGCCCGGACGTACGCCTCCTGGCAGTCCGGTGACATCACGTCGGCGGTGCGGTCCGCCGCGACGACCGTGGACGAACTGCGCGCGGAGGGCGTGTACCGGATCCTGACGCCGCAGGAGTGCGTGGAGCAGGGGCTCGACAACCTCGTCCTGCACCCGCTGGCGGGCGGGATGCCGGTGGCGGAGGGGTGGCGGAGTCTGCGGCTGTTCGCGGAGCAGGTGCTTCCGGGGCTGGGCGGCTGAGCCGGGTGATATCCGGTGGCCGGGGCGGATTCGACGGTGATCCACTGGTCCCGTGAGCCTGCTGGTCGACGTGTTCCCCGGGAGCCGAACGGCGGGATGCGGATACTCGACGCACCGCAAGGCGGGTACCGGGCGGGCGGGTCGCATCCTGGCGTACGGCGGTGTGGGGATCGGAGTTCGCGAGCTCGCCCGGTGCGCGCCTCCTGCCGGTGCCGGCCGCCGGCGACCTCCATGCCGAGGCCGAGGACGTACCCGGAGTTCCGGCGCGAGGTGGCGCTGTCGCGCTCCGGGCTCGGCAAGGTCGCCCACCGCATACAGCGGCCGCAGCCCGTCGAGGAGCATCGGGAGAACATCGAGACCCTGCTGCGGATCATCGAGGAAAGCATCCGCAAGGCCCCGGAGATCGGCGGCGGCCTCCTCGTCCGGTGACCCCGCACAGCGCACCGCCGCCCCCGGTCCAGGCGGTTGCCGGGCCGGGGGCGGCGGACGGTACGGGGAGAGGGGCAGCGGGGTCTTGGCCCATCCCCCCGGGATCACGGGAGGGCGGTCAGCCCATCTCCTCCAGGGTCTTGCCCTTCGTCTCCTTGACGTACTTGAGGACGAACGGGATGGAGAGGGCGGCGAAGACCGTGTAGATCACGTAGGTGAAGGAGAGGTTCCAGTCGGCCAGCGACGGGAAGCTCGCGGTGATGGCCCAGTTGGCGATCCACTGCGCGGAGGCGGCCACACCGAGCGCGGCGGCGCGGAGCCGGTTCGGGAACATCTCGCCGAGGAAGACCCAGACGACCACACCCCAGGACAGGGCGAAGAAGAGGACGAAGACGTGGGCGGCGATCAGGGCGGTCCAGCCCTGCGCGGCCGGCAGCTTGCCGTCGACCAGGTCGAAGGAGAACGCCCAGGCCTCCAGTGCGAGACCGATCACCATGCCGACCGAACCGATCAGGGCGAGCGGCCGGCGGCCGACACGGTCCACGAAGATCATCGCGATCACGGTGCCGACGATGTTGATGATCGACGTCGTGAAGGAGTAGAAGAACGAGTCCGTCGGGTCGACACCGACCGACTGCCACAGCGTCGAGGAGTAGTAGAACGCGACGTTGATGCCGACGAACTGCTGGAACACCGACAGGCCGATGCCGACCCAGACGATCGGCTTGAAGAAGAAGGAGCCGCCGAGCAGGTCCTTGAAGGTCGACTTGTGCTCGCTCTTCATGGCGTTCTCGATCTCGACCACACGCGCGTCGAGGTCGATCCTGTCGCCCTCGACCTCCTCGAGGATCTGCTTGGCACGCTCACGCTTGCCGACGGAGATGAGGAACCGCGGGGATTCGGGGATGGCGAAGGAGAGCAGGCCGTACAGGACGGCCGGGATCACCATGACGCCGAGCATGACCTGCCAGGCCTCCAGGCCCATCAGCTTGCCGCGCTGGTCACCGCCGGCGGCGTTGAGCAGACCCCAGTTGACCAGCTGCGAGATCGCGATGCCGATGACGATGGCGGCCTGCTGGAAGGAACCGAGCCGGCCGCGGTAGGCCGGCGGGGCGACCTCGGCGATGTAGGCGGGGCCGATGACCGAGGCCATGCCGATGGCGAAGCCGCCGACGACCCGCCAGAAGGCGAGGTCGTACAGCGCGAAGGGCAGTGCCGAGCCGACGGCGCTGACCGTGAAGAGGACCGCCGAGATCTGCATGCAGCGGATACGGCCGATGCGGTCGGCGATGCGCCCGGCGGTCGCCGCGCCGATGGCACAGCCGATCAGGGCGATGGCGATGACCTGCGCCAGGGCCGCGGAGCCGACGTCGTAGCGGCCCCGGATGGCCTCGACGGCACCGTTGATCACGGAGCTGTCGTAGCCGAAGAGGAAACCGCCCATCGCGGCCGCCGCCGCGATGAAGATGACGTGCCCGAGATGATCGGGATGAGCCACCTGGGCTCCTGGTTCGGATGCCTTCGCTGTGCTGGTCACGTTTACTCCTCGGGCCACCGGCAACGCTGTCGGTGTGGTCAGCCCCCAGGTAGGTGGTACCTGAAGGTAAATCCAACGCTGCTGACCTTATGCCTTCAAGTCTCAAATTCAAACGTGGCGAATTGTGAGAACTTAGACAGGTGAACGCTACAAACGTTCACTTCTTGAAGTCATGCGAGGTCAGCGCAGTCGTTGGCTGATGACCTTCGAAACCCCGTCGCCCTGCATCGAGACGCCGTACAGCGCGTCGGCGACCTCCATGGTCCGCTTCTGGTGCGTGATCACGATGAGCTGCGAGGCCTCCTGCAGCTCCTGCATGATGCGGATCAGCCGCTGGAGGTTGGTGTCGTCGAGGGCCGCCTCGACCTCGTCCATGACGTAGAACGGGCTGGGCCGCGCCTTGAAGATGGACACCAGCAGCGCCACGGCCGTCAGCGACCGCTCGCCGCCGGACAGCAGGGAGAGCCGCTTGACCTTCTTGCCGGGCGGACGCGCCTCGACGTCCACGCCCGTGGTGAGCATGTTGTCGGGGTCTGTCAGGATCAACTGGCCCTCGCCGCCCGGGAAAAGCCGGCTGAAGACGCCCTCGAACTGCCTCGCCGTGTCCCGGTAGGCCTCGGTGAAGACCTGCTCGACGCGCTCGTCGACCTCCTTCACCACTTGGAGCAGGTCGGTGCGGGTCTTCTTCAGGTCCTCCAGCTGCTCGCTGAGGAACTTGTGCCGCTCCTCCAGCGCCGCGAACTCCTCCAGGGCGAGCGGGTTGACCTTGCCGAGCTGCTGGTACGCCCGCTCGGTGGCCTTGAGCCGCCTCTCCTGCTCGGCCCGGTGGAACGGCTTGGGCTGGTTGCGCGGGTGCTCCGGATCCTCCGGCAGCTCCTCGCCCTCGGCGGGCGGGGAGGGCGGGACGAGCTGGTGCGGGCCGTACTCGTCGACGAGACCCGCCGGTTCGACGCCCAGCTCCTCCAGGGCCTTGGTCTCCAGCTGCTCGATCCGCATCCGCTTCTCGGCTCCGAGCACCTCACCGCGGTGGACGGAGTCGGTCAGCTTGTCGAGTTCGGCCTTGAGATCGCGGCCGGTGGTCCGGGCGGCGGTCAACTCCCGTTCCCGTAGGGCCTTGGCGGCGTCGGCGGCGGTGCGCTCCTCGTCCGCGCGTGCGAGCGACACCTCGACGTGAGCGAGCAGCTGCCGCGTCCCCGAGGCGACGGCTTCGGCCACGGCGGCCTCGTGCCGCAGCCGTGCCCGCCGCTGTTCGGCACGCGCGCGTGCGTCCCGCTCCGCGCGGGCGGCGCGGTCGAGGGAGTCCGCGCGGCCGGCGAGCCCCTTGACCCGCTCTTCGTGCGTACGGACCTGGAGGCGGGCCTCCATCTCGGTCTGCCGCGCGTTGGCCCCGTCGGCGGCGAGACGGTCCCGTACCGATGTGTCGGGCTCCTCCTCGACCGGCATCTCCTCGGCCACGGCGAGCCGTTCGGCCAGTTCCTCGACCTCTTCGAGCGCCTTCTCCAACGCGTCCTGTGCCCGCGCGGCCGCAGCGGTGGACCGCTCGGCCTCACCGGCGGCGCCCTTCGCCTGCCCGGACAGCCGGCCGAGCTGCTGGGCCACGGCCGACTTCTCCCGGTCGGCGGCCCGGCGCCGCTCCCCCAGTTCCTCGACTCGGGCGGCGTATTGCGTGCGGTGCTCGACGGCGGTGTGCTGGGCCTCGGTGAGTTCCTCGCACCGGACGGCCAGTTCCTCCAGTTCGGCGGCGGCCTCGTCCACGGACGCCTGTACTTCGAGGAGGCTGGGGGCGCCCGCGGAGCCGCCGTGCGCGAAGTGGGCGCCGAGGAGGTCGCCCTCGGCGGTGACGGCGGTGAGGTGGGGGTTGGCGTAGACGAGGTCTTCGGCGTCTTCGAGGGTGCCGACCACGACGATGCCGCGGAGGAGGCGACCGACGGCCGCCATGAGGTCGGAGGGGCCGCGGACGAGGTCCGCCGCGCGTCGGTGTCCGGCGGGTGCGGGTTCGTCGTGGCCGTTCGCGCCGTTCCCGGTGGTGTCGGGGCCTCCCGCCAACAGCAGTGCCGCCCGGCCCGCGTCCTGCTTGCGCAACAGCCGGATCGCCTCCGCCGCCGCCGAAGGGGACGTCACCGCCAGCGCGTCCGCCGCCACGCCGAACGCCGCCGCCAGTGCCACCTCGTGGCCCGGGGTCACCGTCAGCAGTTCCGCCGCCGGACCCAGCAGCCCCGTCAGGCGGTCCTTCGCCCCGAGCAGGGCCCCCGTGCCGTCCTTGCGGCGCAGGCCCAGCGCCAGCGCCTCATGCCGGGCCTGCGTCGCCGCGCGCCTGCGTTCCACCGCCGTGGTCGCCTCGCGGGCGGCCGTCAGCGCGGACTCCGCCTCCGCGAGCTGCCGCTTGGCCGCCTCGTGCTGTTCCGCCAGCTCCGCGTCCCCCGCGTCCAGGCCGTCGACCTCGGCCTTGAGCTCCTCGTACTCCCCCTGCGCGGCGAACGCCCGCTCCTGGGCCTCGTCCCGCGCCGCGGCGAGGCGGTCGATCTCGGCCTGGGCCGAGGCGGCGCGGGAACGGGCCGCGTTGACCTGCCCATTGAGCCGGGCCAGCCCCTCACGGCGGTCGGCGATGGCCCGGGCGACGTCCTTCAGACGCCGTTCCTCCTGCGTGAGCGCGCGTTCCAGCTCGGCGCGATGCGCGACCGTGTCCTCCAGGGCGTGCTCGGCCGCCTCCAGGGCCGCTTCGAGCTCGGCCTCCTGCTCACGGATACGGGCGGCCTCGCGCTCCATGTCCTCGGGGTCCCGTCCCCGGCGCTCCTCGGGCGGCGCCGACGTGGCGCTCTTCACGCGCGCGTCGGCCAGCGAGATCGTGCCGCGCACCCGCTCGGCGAGCTGGGAGAGTTCGTACCAGGTCTGCTGGGCCCGCTGGAGCCGGGGCGTCAGGCGACGGACCTCGTCCTCCAGCAGCGCCTCGCGCTGGAGGGCCTTCTTGAGTTCCTGCTCGGCCGACTCCTTGCGCTCCTTCAGCGCGGCCTCGTCCGCGACCTCGGTCTGCAGCGCCTGCCGCAGTCGTACGAGATCGTCGGCGAGCAGCCGCAGACGGGCGTCGCGGAGGTCGGCCTGGATGACGGCGGCGCGGCGGGCGACCGCGGCCTGGCGGCCCAGTGGCTTGAGCTGGCGCCGGAGTTCGTCGGTCAGGTCCTGCACGCGCGCGAGGTTGGCCTGCATCGCGTCCAGCTTGCGGAGCGCCTTCTCCTTGCGCTTGCGGTGCTTGAGGACGCCGGCCGCTTCCTCGATGAAGGCACGGCGGCCCATCGGGTCGGCGTGCAGGACGGAGTCGAGCTGGCCCTGGCCGACGATGACGTGCATCTCGCGGCCGATGCCGGAGTCGGACAGCAGGTCCTGGATGTCGAGGAGACGGCAGGTGTCGCCGTTGATCTGGTACTCGCTGCCGCCGTTGCGGAACATGATCCGCGTGATGGTGACCTCGGCGTACTCGATGGGCAGGGCCCCGTCGGAGTTGTCGATGGTCAGGGACACCTCGGCGCGGCCCAGGGGCGGGCGGCCGGTGGTGCCGGCGAAGATGACGTCCTCCATCTTGCCGCCGCGCAGCGACTTGGCGCCCTGCTCGCCCATGACCCAGCTGAGGGCGTCGACGACGTTGGACTTGCCCGAGCCGTTGGGGCCGACGACGCACGTGATTCCCGGTTCGAACCGGAGCGTGGTCGCCGAGGCGAACGACTTGAACCCCCGGAGGGTCAGGGCCTTGAGGTGCACGCCGCTGGACTCTACCTTCCGGGGGTGTCTCACTCCATGAACGCGCTGTTGCCCGCGGTTTCACCGTTGAACGTGCAGGGCACATCCAACGTTAAGAAGAGTGAAAGGGTGCACGGGGGCAAGAAAGAAGGGACGCCGAAGCGTCCCTTGCAAACTCTGACAACTAAGCGGTTGATACAGGCTGCCCAACCACTGCGTGAGCTGTCGTGGAGCGATGCAGTGATCAGGTGAGCGCGGGCTCCGCCTGGTGTGCGTCGATGCTCTCCATGATCCTGTCGTGAGAAGCGGCAGCCGCGAGCTCGTCGTTCTCGGCCTGGATCCGTACGAGCTCGGATTCCAGGTCCTGGACGCGCTGCTGGAGCCGTCGCATCTCGGCGAGGAGTCGAGGGTCGGAGCCGCCGACGTAACCGAGAAGCGCCTTTGCCATGATGGATGGTCCTCCACAATGAGTGACCGACCGAAGCGGTGTGGGTCGTGAGGGATTCGCACCCGCGATGCTTGACACTCTTTAGTTCTTGCTGCCGTTCATCCATGCCAAACAGCTAAGGTGCGCGGGGTGTTTTCAGCGTCTCACCAAAAAGTTTGACGGTCAACACGATCACGCCCCGTATTGGCGGGCAACCCTGACCGGCGCGGCCCGGAACGGCGGCGCTGCGGTTCTCGCGGGGCCCTGGAGGGGCGGCGATCATTCTTAGGGGCGGAGCCTGCCACGGAGCATGCTTCTTGGCAACCACCAGCGTTTTTCTGCTTCGGGCAGGTGCCGGTGGCAAGTCCCTCCGCTTCCGCCTGGGCCGTTTTACAGAAACGGCTCATCGGATGGCGAAGCTGTCGTAACCCCCGCGGGGTGTGTCCCAGATCTCGGTGACGCCGTCCACGCTGCCGGGCGTGTCGTCTCCCAGGAGCCAGTCGAGGAGTCCCTGGCATCCCTTCCGCGGTCCCTCCGCGACCACCTGGACGCGTCCGTCGTCCAGATTGAGAGCAAAACCACTCAGGCCGCCGATCTCGAGGGCCTTGGCCCGCGTGAACCAGCGAAAACCCACACCTTGGACGCGTCCTCGCACCCAGGCGACCAGTCGTACATCCTCGCTCATGGGTGCAACCTAACGGGCCAAAGTCTCTCTGGGCACTCCTTCCTCTGGCGCCATGCGGTACTGTCCGCTGCCAATGAATCTCATACGAAACTCACTCGATCGTGTGGGTTTCGTGACTTTGGGCGACCGGGGGGACGCGTCGACCTCAAGAACAGACGAGGAAGGCAAGGACATGGGACGCCACCGACGCTCCGCCGCCGGCCGCGCCGCCACGGGCCGCGCCACGGGGGTCACGGATATGCACGGCTCCCACGGGAGCGCATTCGACCCACAGGACTCGTACAACTTCGCCTCGGCGGTCACCACGCCCCGCCCGGCCCACACCGACTCCGACCCCTACGCGCGCAGTGATGCCTACCTGTTCGCGTCGGAGGAGGAGTACGCGCTCTTCCGGGGCGACGGCTACACGCCGGCCGACGGCTCCCGGCGCGGCGGCTCGCACCGCAGGCGCAAGCGGAACCTCGTGACGCCGGTCAAGACCGGTCTGCTCGGGGTTTCGGCGGCCGTCGCGATCGGCACGGTCGCGGTGGCCACGGGCGTGGTGCCCGGCCTGGACAACTACAAGCTCGGCGGCGGCAACAGCAGCAGCACCGGCGGCGACGTGCAGGCGGCGGGCTCGCCGACGAACTCCCCGGCCGAGCAGGGCGGCACCTCCGGCAGCGCCGACAGGCGCGAGGACGGCAGTTCGACGAGCCGCGACGCCGACCGGTCCGCCTCGCCCGCGCCGTCCCCCTCGACCTCGACGGCCACGCCGACCGAGAAGCCGACGAAGAAGCCGGCGGCCACGCCGAGCAAGAAGCCCGAGGCGACTCCTTCGCAGAAGGAGAGGGAGCCGGCGAAGCAGGAGACCACCGCGCCGGTGGAGGTCTCCACGGAGGCCGCCGCCGAGGCCGAGGTGCTCCGGCTCGTCAACGTCGAGCGGGCGAAGGTCGGGTGCAGCCCGGTCGCCGCCAACAGCGCGCTGGCCGACCTGGCCACCGCCTTCAGCAAGGCCATGGCCGACGAGGGCTTCTTCGACCACACCGACCCGAGCGGCGCGACGCCGTGGGACCGCGCCGCGAAGGCCGGGATCACCAGCCTCGGCGGCGAGAACATCGCCCGGGGCCAGGCCGACCCGGCCGCGGTCATGGAAGCCTGGATGAACAGCCCCGGCCACAAGGCCAACATCCTTAACTGCGACTTCACGACGCTGGGCGTGGGTGTGCAGTTCGGGTCCGGTGGCCCGTGGTGGACGCAGGACTTCGGCTACTAGCAGACACCGACGACGGTTGCGCTAACTTCTGGTTAGTGCAACCTGTCGGTTAGTACTCTCTTCCAGTACGCTCGTGATATGGACACCACGCAGCAGCCCCTGGAGGCGCCGGACCTCCCGTTCGACGTGTTCGCCAAGGCATGCCCCTCGCGCGGCACGCTGGAGCACGTGACGGGCCGCTGGGGCGCCCTCACGCTCGGCGCCCTGCACGAGGGCTCGCTGCGCTTCAACGAGCTGCGCCGCCGGGTCGACGGCGTCAGCGAGAAGATGCTCTCCCAGACGCTCCAGGGACTGGAGCGCGACGGCCTGGTGCACCGCGAGGCCCAGCCCACCAACCCGCCCCGGGTCGACTACGAACTGACCCCGCTGGGCCGCGGGATCGCCGAGCGGCTGCTGGGCCTCATCCACTTCCTGGAGGGCAGCATGGGCGACGTCCTGGCCGCCCGCGAGCGCTACGACGTGACGCGCGGCGCCCGCTGACACCTCGGGCAGAAGTAGCTGGACCGGTTCATCCAGGGCCGCCGGCGCATCGGCGTACCGCACCGCTTGCACGGCAGCCCCTCACGGCCGTACGCGTCCAGGGACCGGTCGAAGTACCCGGACTCCCCGTTCACGTTGACGTACAGGCTGTCGAAGCTGGTGCCGCCGACCGCGAGGGCCGCGTTCATCACGTCCCGGACGTGGCCCAGGAGTTCGGCCGTACGCGGGCGGGTGAAGCTCGCGGTGGGGCGCTCGTAGTGGATGCGGGAACGCCAAAGGGCCTCGTCCGCGTAGATGTTGCCGACTCCGCTGATCAACGACTGGTCCAGCAGGGCCCGTTTGACGGTGCTGCGCTTGCGGCGCAGGGCCTGGTGGAAGGCCTCGTCGTCGAAGAGCGGGTCGAGGGGGTCGCGCGCGATGTGTGCGATGACGTCGGGCAGTCCGTCGGGGGTGTTGTCGTGCAACGACAGCCCGCCGAAGGTGCGTTGGTCGACGAAGCGCAGCTCGGTGTCGACCTCGTCCGCGAACCTCACCCGGATCCTGAGGTGCTTCTCGTCGGGCGCGGCGTGCGGCTGGACCAGCAGCTGGCCGCTCATCCCCAGATGCGCCAGGACCGACTGGCCGGTGTCCTCCAGGGGCAGCCAGAGGTACTTTCCGCGACGGCTCGGGGTGCCGACGCGATGGCCCTTGAGCCGGTGCGCGAAGTCGTCGGCGCCGGCGAGGTGACGCCGGACCGCGCGCGGGTGCAGCACCTCGGCCTCGGCGACCGTCCGGTGGGCGACCCACCGCGCAAGACCCCGCCGTACGACCTCGACCTCGGGCAACTCGGGCATGGGGCTCCCCCGTCACGGACCGGTGTATGAACCGAGCGCCCGCCCCGGTGTTCAGGGACAGGCGCTCGGCTGCGCTGCTCTTCGGACGCCCCGTGCTTCAGGGCGTCAGGCGGAGACGGACGACGGACCTTCTTCGTCGTCCTCGGCGGCTTCGATGACTTCAACAGCCTTCTCTGCCGCCGCTTTGGCGCGCTCGTCCGCGGCGGCCCGGATGGACCTCCAGGCGGACTCCGCGGCCTGCTGCTCCGCCTCCTTCTTGCTGCGGCCGGTGCCGGTGCCGTACGAGACGCCTCCGACGCGGGCGGCAGCAGTGAAGGTCTTCTCGTGGTCGGGGCCGGTCTCCGTGACCAGGTACTCGGGCACGCCGAGACTTTCGGTCGCGGTGAGCTCCTGGAGACTGGTCTTCCAGTCCAGGCCGGCACCGAGGTTGGAGGACTTCTCGATCAGCGGGTCGAACAGGCGGTGCACCAGTTCGGAGGCCGCTTCGAGGCCCTGATCGAGATAGACCGCACCGATCACCGCTTCCAGGGTGTCGGCGAGGATGGACGCCTTGTCCCGGCCGCCCGTGCCCTCTTCACCACGGCCGAGCCGGATGAAGGAGCCCAGGTCGAGCCCGCGGCCGACCTCCGCCAGTGCACGCGAGTTGACCACCGCGGCCCGCAACTTGGCCAGCTGGCCTTCGGGCAGGTCGGGGTGGGTGGTGTACAGCGTGTCCGTGACCACGAGGCCCAGCACGGAGTCCCCGAGGAACTCCAGCCGTTCGTTGGTCGGCAGACCGCCGTTCTCGTATGCGTACGAACGGTGGGTCAGCGCACGCACCAGAAGGGCGGACTCGAGTGTGTACCCGAGCCGCCCTTCCAACAGCGTGTGGGACGAGGCCTGGTTGTCGCCCGAGTTCTTCTTCGGCGTGGACACAGTGCCTCTCACCAGCCGCTCAGACCTCGAGGACCTGGCGCTTGTTGTAGGTGCCACAAGCGGGGCACGCGATGTGCTGCAGCTTGGGCTCGTGGCAGCGCTCGCACGCAACCAGGTTGGGGACCGCAGCCTTCCACTGCGACCGGCGGTGGCGCGTGTTGCTGCGCGACATCTTCCGCTTCGGAACAGCCACGGCTACTTCTCCTGCTTCTCGTCGGCGCCTGCTTCAGCGCCGCTGATCTCGTCCTTCTCGCCATCTTCGAGTGAACCGGCGAGTCCCTGCAGTGCCGCCCAACGGATGTCGACGGCATCGTGGTGGTGGTCCGGGGCGTCCGCCAGCCGGGCTCCGCACTGGGAGCACAGGCCGGGGCAGTCGTCCTGGCACACCGGCTGCATCGGCAGTGCGAGCACCACCGCATCACGCAGCACGGGTTCGAGGTCGAAAAGACCGTCCTCGATGAAGAGCCTGTCCTCGTCTTCCTCGGCGTCGTCGACCGGTTCCGTTTTCACACGGCCACGGTCGTCGGCGTCAGGGTACGAGAACATCTCCTGGAAGTCCGCTTCGAGCTCCAGCTCCAGCGGCTCCAGACACCTTACGCACTCCCCCTTGGCCTGTGCACGGGCGGTGCCTGTGACAAGCACCCCTTCCATGACCGACTCCAGGCGGAGTCCGAGCTCGACCGGGGCGCCTTCCGGCACTCCGATCACTCCCTGGATGCCGAAATCCTTGGGGGCGTCGATCTCACGGGTCAGGCGCTGGAGCGCGCCAGGACGCCGACCCAGCTCGTGTGTGTCGAACACGAGAGGGTTGCGGTGGTCGAGGCGGGCGTTCAGGGCCATTCCTGCTTTCGATCTTCGAGCTCAGAGGGATGCTGCCCGTCGGTGCTACCGGGCAGCATTGATCGCGGACGTACGCGCGACCGAAGAGCCAGGATACTGGACCTTTCGCTCACGGCCCAATCCGGTGGTCCCTTACTGGCCGCGACCCTGCTCGTACGCCCTCAGCTGCTCCGGCGTGATCATGCCGGTGTCGAAGAGGCTGGTCTCGTCGAGGGCGTAGCTCTGCTGGGCCTGCTGAGGCTGCTGCGCCTGGTTCGGGTCGTAGGCGGCCTGCTGCTCATAGCCCTGGTAGGGGGCATCTCCCGCCGGAGCGTAGCCGGAGGTGGGGGAGTACGGATCGGCCTGCTGGTAGCCGTACTGGTCCTGCTGGGCGTAGGGATCGTGCTGCTGCTGGTAGCCGGCGTAGGCGTCGGTCTGCTGCTGGTAGCCGTACGCCGGCTGCTGGGCGTACTCCTGCTGCTCGGCCGGGACCCGGGCCGCGGCCCGGTTGTCCTGCTCGGCGAGGGCGGTGAGATCGGCCAGGTAGTCGGCGTCGCTGGAGTGCTGGACGGTGGAGGTGTCGTCGGCGAGGGCGCCGAGGTCGTCCGTGGCGATCCGGCCGTGCAGCTTCTGGCGGCCGCGGCCGACGGCCTCCAGGGTCTTGGCGAGCACCGCTTCGAAGGCGCCGAGCTTGGAGTCGACGTAGGCGTCGGCGTCGCGGCGCAGGGTCTCGGGGTCGTGGCTGCGCTCGGGGGCGTCCTCGTCCTCGTAGCCGTTCTCGTCGGTGCCGGGACCGGTGCCGAGGAGCTTCTCGCGGCCGCGGCCCACCGAGCCGAGGGTCTTGGTGAGCACGACCTCGAAGTTGGCGAGCTTGGAGTCGACGTAGTCGTCGGCCTCCGCGCGGACCTCCTCGGCCTCCTGGCGGGCCTCGTTCACGATCCGGTCGGCCTCGGCCTGGGAGCGGCGGGCGATCTCCGTGTCGGAGATCAGGGAGCCGCGCTCGGCGTGCGCCGTGGAGATGATCCGGTCGGCCTCCTGGCGGGCCTGCTCGACCATCTGCTCACGGCCGCCGATCAGCTCCTGGGCCTGCGCGAGGGAACCGGGCAGGGCTTCGCGCACCTCCGCCAGCAGCGCGAGCAGTTCGGCGCGGTTGACCACGCACGAGGCCGACATCGGCATCGACCGTGCACCGGAGACCGAGGCCACGATCTCGTCGAGCTTCTTCTGCACGTCCACCTGTGCTCGCCACTCTCTACAGCTGTGTTGGAGACGGACGGGACGACTGTAGCCCCATCAGCCTTTGCGGAGGCGTTCGTTCAGAGCTTCGAGGACCAGCGGCGGCACCAGGTGGGAGACGTCTCCGCCCCAGGTCGCGACCTCCTTGACGAGCGAGGAGGACAGGAAGCTGTAGGTGGGGTTGGTCGGGACGAAAAGGGTCTCGACGCCCGAGAGGCCGTTGTTCATCTGGGCCATCTGGAGCTCGTAGTCGAAGTCGCTGACCGCGCGCAGCCCCTTGACGATGGCGGGGATGTCGCGCTCCTTGCAGTAGTCGACGAGGAGGCCGTGGAAGGCCTCCACGATCACGTTGCCGTACTCGGCGGTGACCTCGCGGATCAGCTCGATCCGCTCGTCGATCTCGAAGAGGCCCTTCTTGGACTTGTTGATCATCACCGCGACGTAGACCTCGTCATACAGTCTGGAGGCGCGGGAGATGATGTCGAGGTGTCCGTTGGTGATCGGGTCGAACGACCCGGGACAGACGGCGCGGCGCACTTGAGATCCCTCGCTCTCCGGTCCGGTCATCGTGCGTCTTCGCACGTAGCGGCGGCGCGACCGTACCAAAACGTTCCCTCGCCGTAGCGACGGGCCTTGACCGCGTCGAAACCGGCCGGCCAGGCGAATTCACCGCCTCTGGTGCTGCGCTCCACGGTGACCAGTGCGTCCGGCGCGAGCCAGTGTTCGGTGCGGAGTGTGAGGAGAATCTCCCGAAGATCGTCGTCGGTGACGGCGTACGGGGGGTCGAGGAAGACGAGGTCGTACGGCTCGGTCGGCGCCGGCGTCCGGATGATCTGTTCGGCTTTGCCTGCGCGGACCTCGGCGCCGGGGAGGCCCAGGTTCTTGACGTTCTCACGGATGGTGCGGGCCGCTCTGGCGTCGGCCTCGACGAGGAGGGTGTGGCCGGCGCCCCGGGACAGGGCTTCCAGGCCGACAGCTCCGGAACCGGCGTACAGGTCCAGGACGCGTTCGCCCCGGAGCGGGCCGCCGAGCAGGGACTGCCAGGTGGAGAAGAGGCCTTCGCGTGCGCGGTCGGAGGTGGGGCGGGTGCCGTTGCCCGGCGGGACTGCCAGGCGGCGTCCGCCGGCTTTGCCGGCGATCACGCGGGTCATCTCGGATCCTTGGTCGTGGGGGGCTTCAGGTTCATTGTGGCCGGTCGCGCTCGCCCGGTGGTAGCCGCGTGTCCGACGCGGCCCCGCGTCCCCGGGGAGCCCTCCCTCAGCCCTTGTCCAGGTACTGCTCTCGCTCCTCGTCCAGGAGCGCGTCCAGGGCTGTGCGCAGGCCGGGGAGTCGTGTCAGCTCCGGGTCTGCCTCCACCACCGCTGTCGCCTCCTCCCTCGCCTCCGCGATGATCTCCTCGTCCTCGATCACGGCGAGGACCTTCAGTGAGGTCCTGGCGCCCGACTGGGCCTGGCCGAGGACGTCGCCCTCCCGGCGCTGCTCCAGGTCGATGCGGGAGAGCTCGAAGCCGTCCAGGGTCGACGCGACCGCGTTCAGGCGCTGGCGGGCCGGGCTCGCCTCGGGCATCTCCGAGACCAGGAGGCACAAGCCCGCCGCCGAGCCACGTCCGACTCGGCCGCGCAGCTGGTGGAGCTGCGAGACGCCGAAGCGGTCGGCGTCCATGATGACCATCGCCGTGGCGTTCGGGACGTTGACGCCGACCTCGATGACCGTCGTGGCGACCAGGACGTGGGTCTCGCCGGCGGCGAAGCGGCGCATGACCGCGTCCTTGTCGTCGGGGTGCATGCGGCCGTGCAGGACCTCGACGCGGAGGCCGCTCAGCGGGCCCTTGGTGAGCTGGTCGGCGATGTCCAGGACGGCGAGCGGCGGGCGCTTCTCGGCCTCGTCCTCGGCAGACCTCTTCTTGGCGGACTTCTTGGGGTCGGCGGGTTCGTCGATGTCGTCGCCGATGCGGGGGCAGACGACGTAGGCCTGGTGGCCGTTCTCCACCTCCTCGCGGACCCGCTCCCAGGCGCGGGCGAGGAAGTGGGGCTTGTCGGCGGCGGGGACCACATGGCTGGCGATCGGGGAGCGGCCGGCCGGGAGCTGGTCCAGGACGGAGGTCTCCAGGTCGCCGAAGACCGTCATCGCGACCGTGCGCGGGATGGGGGTGGCCGTCATGACGAGGAGGTGGGGCGGTTGCTTTCCCTTGCCGCGCAGGGCGTCCCGCTGCTCCACGCCGAAGCGGTGCTGTTCGTCGACCACGACCAGGCCCAGGTCGTGGAACTGCACCTTGTCCTCGATCAGCGCGTGCGTGCCGATCACGATCCCGGCCTCACCGGTGACCAGATCGAGCATGGCCTGCCGGCGCGCGGCCGTCCCCATCGAACCGGTGAGCAGGACGACCTTGGTGGCGTGCTCGGTACCGCCGAGCATGCCGCCCTCGGCCAGGTCGCCCATCATCTCCACGATCGAACGGTGGTGCTGCTGGGCCAGCACCTCGGTGGGCGCCAGCATGGCGGCCTGTCCGCCGGCGTCGACGACGGCGAGCATGGCGCGCAGGGCCACCATCGTTTTTCCCGATCCAACCTCCCCCTGGAGCAGTCGGTGCATCGGATGGTCGGTTGCCAGGTCGTCGAAGATCTCCTTGGAGACCTTCTGCTGGCCGTCGGTGAGGGTGAAGGGGAGGCGGTCGTCGAAGGCGCTCAGGAGGCCGTCGGGGGACGGTTCGCGCGGGACCGCCGGGAGTTGGGCGTCCGCGTGGCGGCGACGGGCGAGGGCGACCTGGAGGACGAAGGCCTCGTCCCACTTGAGGCGGGCGTGGGCGTCGGCGATGTCGGCCTTGGTGTGCGGGCGGTGGATCTTGAGGAGGGCTTCGGGGAGGGTGACCAGCCCGCGGCCCTCGCGAAGGGACTCCGGGAGGGGGTCGATCGCCTCCTGGGCGGTGGGCAGGACAGTCTGGATCGCCTTGCCGATCTTCCAGGACTCCAGTTTGGCGGTGGCGGGGTAGAGGGGGATCAGGGCGCCCGCCCAGGTCTCGACCGCCTCCTCCGCGTCCGAGCGCAGCAACTCGTATGCCGGATGGGCCAGTTGGAGGCGGCGGTTGAAGAGGGAGACCTTGCCGGCGAACATCGCACGGGTGCCCGGCAGGAGTTCCTTGTGGGGCTTGTGAACGCCGCTGCCGAAGAAGACCAGTTGGAGGCGGCCGCTGCCGTCCGTGATGGTGACCTCCAGTCGCTGGCCCTTGCCGCGCGGCGCCTTGGCGGAGGCGAAGGTGTGCAGGCGGGCGTCGGCGACCTGGGCGACCACGGTGACGTGCTCGTCCATGGGCAGGTCGGCGAGGTGGGTCAGCTGCCCCCGCTCCTCGTATCTGCGCGGGTAGTGGTGCAGGAGGTCGCCGACGGTGTGCAGGCCGAGGTGCTCGGCCATCACCTTCGCGGTGGCTGGGCCGAGCACTGACTTCAGTGGCTGTTTCAGCGGTTCTTCCAGTGCGGGCACGAGATCCATTGCACACCACGCCACTGACATTGCCGTATACATCCTGGGAAACCCCTGGTCAGACGGCTGGTTGGGGACTTAGGATGGCGCGCTCCGGCCATCCCCCGCGGTCACCGCCCCACCCGGGACCGCCCGACCCCGCGCTGTGCGAACGTCCCCCCACCGGCGCTGCGACGATGGATTCCCAGACCTCACAGTCATCACAGACACCCCAGGTACCTCAGCAACCTCATACGTTCCAGGTCGACCTGCGCGGTCTGGTGGACCTCCTCTCCCATCACCTCTACTCCAGCCCCAAGGTCTATCTCCGCGAGCTGCTCCAGAACGCGGTGGACGCGATCACGGCACGGCGGGCCGAGCAGCCCGACGCCCCGGCCCGGGTGCGGTTGTACGCCGAGGAGGGCGCGCTCCGGGTCGAGGACTCCGGGGTGGGCCTCACCGAGGCGGATGTGCACAACCTGCTGGCCACCATCGGACGCAGCTCCAAGCGGGCCGAGGGACTTCAGGAGGTGCGCTCCGACTTCCTCGGGCAGTTCGGCATCGGTCTGCTCGCGTGCTTCGTGGTCGCCGAGCGGATCCGGGTGGTCAGCCGCAGCGCCCGTACGCCCGACGCGCCGCCGGTGGAGTGGACGGCGAGCGACGACGGTTCGTACCGCGTGCGGACGCTGCCCCACGACGCCCGTCCGGAACCGGGGACCACGGTGCATCTGGTCGCGCGGGCGGGCGCCGCCGAGTGGCTGGCGCCGGCGCGGGTCCTGCAGCTCGCGCGGGACTTCGGTTCGCTGCTGCCGTACGACGTCCGGGTCGGCGACGAGGCGGTCACCGATCTGCCGGCGCCCTGGGACCGGCCGTACCCCTCCCCCGCCACCCGCAGGGTGGCCCTGGCCCGGCACTGTCACGACCTGTTCGGCTTCACACCGCTGGACTCGATCGAGCTGAACGTGCCGCTGGCCGGCATCCGGGGCATGGCGTACGTCCTTCCCACGGCGGTCAGTCCCGCCCAGCGGGCGACCCACCGCGTGCACCTCAAGGGCATGCTGCTCACCGAGCGGGCCGATCAGCTGCTGCCGGACTGGGCGTTCTTCGTGCGGTGCGTCCTGGACACGGACAGCCTGCGGCCCACGGCCTCGCGCGAGTCTCTGTACGAGGACGAGACGCTGGCCGCCGTACGGGAGGCGCTCGGGGAGCGGATCCGGTCCTGGCTGACGGGGCTGGCCGCCGGTGATCCCGAACGGCTCGCGGCCTTCCTGTCCGTGCACCACCTCGGTGTGAAGTCGCTCGCGCGGCACGACCGGGAGATGCTGCGCACGATGCTGCCGTGGCTGCCGTTCGAGACGACCGACGGGCGGCTGTCCCTGGAGGAGTTCGCGCAGCGGCACGCGGTGGTGCACTTCACGCGGACCGTGGAGGAGTACCGGCAGGTCGCGCCGATCGCGTCGGCGCAGGGCGTCGGGGTGGTCAACGGCGGTTACACGTACGACAGCGACCTGGTCCAGGCGCTGCCCTCGGTGCGGCCGGGCACCGTCGTCGCCGAGCTCGACGCGGAGACCGTGACCGCCCATCTGAACCTGGTCGATCCGACCGAGGAGCTGGCGCTGTCCGGCTTCCTGGCGGCCGCGCGGGCCAGACTCGATCCGCTGGGCTGTGACGTCGTCCTGCGTGCCTTCCGGCCGCTGTCCGTGCCCGCGCTGCACCTGGACGACCGGGACGCCCGGCACGAGCAGGCGCGGGCGGAGGCCGAGGGGGAGGCCGACGACCTGTGGGCCGGCATCCTCGGCTCGCTGCGCGGGAGCGCTCCACGCGCGCGTCTCGTGCTGAACCAGCTCAACCCGCTCGTACGGCGGATCGGTTCGCTCGGAGATCCGGAACTGATCGGCACCGCCACCGAGTCCCTGTACGGGCAGGCGCTGCTGATGGCCCAGCGCCCGCTCAGGCCCGCGGACTCCGCGCTGCTGAACCGGGCCTTCATAGGCCTCCTGGAGTGGGCCACGAACGGCGAGGAGGCCCCCTGATGAGCGGACCCGACGCGAGTCCGGGCTTCGACGCGCTGCGCCGGGCCATGGCGGAGAACTCCGAGGAGCCGGAGGGTCCCGCCCGCAACGCGCGCGCGGAGCAGCTGCTCGCCGAGGCCGAGAAGCTGAACATCCCGCTCGCGGTGATCGAGGCGCTCGGCCACCAGCTGAAGGTCTACAACTACAGCTCCGAGAAGGCCAAGATGTTCGTCCCCTTCGCGCGTCTGCTGCGCATGTGGGACGAACACCCCGAGGACTTCGACGAGTACGAGACGCACGCGCTGCACTGGGTCTTCAAGTGGATGACGACCGGCATGCTCGACCAGCCGCACGTCCCGCTGGCCGCCATGGAGAAGTGGCTCGGCGAGATGGAGTACCGCTACCGGCTGGCCGGGCACTCCGAACGGGCCGTGCGCAGCGCCGAGTACAGCGTGGCCGCGCACGTCGGGGACCTGGCGCGGGCCGAGCGGGCGTACACCGCATGGCTGGCCGCCGACCGGGACACGATGGCCGACTGCCACGCCTGTGAACTGCACGAACAGGGCTGGTGGCAGGCGCAGCGCGGCCGGGACGCCGAGGCGCTCGAGCTGTGGGGGCCCGTCCTGGAGGGCGAGTTCACCTGCGCCCACGAGCCGCACGCGGCCCTGGCGTCCTCGCTGATGCCGCTGCTGCGGCTGGGGCGGCTCGACGAGGCGCGCGCCAACCATCTGCGGGGCTTCCGGCTCGTGCGGTCCATGGAGAGCATGCGCGGCGCGTACGCGGACCATGTGGAGTTCTGCGCGCTGAGCGGCAACGAGGCCCGCGGTCTCGAACTGCTCGCGGAGCGTCCCGCGTACTTCACGGACGACGGTCATCCGCGCAGCAGGCTGGACTTCATGGCGGTGGCGGCCCTGCTGATGGACCGGCTCACCGGACTGGGCCTGGGCGACCGGCCGGTGCCGGGCCCCTCGGGCCGTTCCTGGACCGCGGCCGAACTCGCCGTCCACGCACGCGGGGAGGCTCTCGCGCTGGCCGCCCGCTTCGACGAGCGCAACGGCACGGCCCACGTCAGCGAGCGGGCACGCGCGCGCATGGCTCAGGGGCCGCTGGTGGAACGGCTGCCGCTGGGGGTGCGGGCGGTCCGCACAGCGCCCGCACCCGTGGTCGTGCCACCGGTCCCGGCTGCTGCCCAGGAGCCCGGTCTGCCCGAGCTGGTCACTGAGGCGCGGCGGCTGTCGGACACCCTCCAGCCGAACGCCGTGGAGGCCTGGGCGGCGGTTGCGCGGGCCGCGCAGGGCAGGGAGGCGGACCTGGATCCGCGCGACCGGGCGGAGATCGCCGACCACGAGGCGATGGACCGTGGCCCCGAGGGCGTCGAACTGTTCGAGCAGGCCGCAGAGTTGTACGCGCAGGCGGGCGACCCTGGCGAGGCACTGGCGGCACGCGCGCGTGCGGCGTACGTACGCGCGCTGGCCGGTGAGGTGGACGAGGCGCTCACGGCGATCGCAGGACCGTACGACGAGATCCTCGCCCTGTACGCCGCGGACGACACGGGCGTGGGGCAGACCGCCTCGGTGCTGATGTCCCGCGCGCGGATCCTGCTGCGGCAGGTGCACGAGACGGAGGACGAGGGGGTCCTGCCCGAGGCGGAGCAGGCCGTACGGGAGGTGCTGGCCCTCGTCGAGGGGCGCACCGGGGACGATGTGCGGCTGGCCGCGCGGGTCGCCGAGGCGCAGGCGATGCTGGCGGAGCTGGCCGCGCGGGCCGGGGACGTGGAGGTGGCCGCGGAGCTGTTCGCGGGTGCCGCGACCGGGTTCGTCGAGGCGGGTCTGCCGTGGTTCGCGGTGGAGTACGAGGCGCGGCTGGCCGGGCTCAGGCACCACCTGGGCGACCCGGCCGGGACCGAGCGGGCACTGCGGGCGGCCCTGGAGCACGGCGGGCCGCACCTGGAGGCGATCGGGCGGGCCCAGCTGCACCTCCAGCTCGCCGAGGTCGTCGGCGGCCGGGGACTGGCCGAGGAGGCCGCCGAGCACGCCCTGGAGGCCGCTCACTGGGCCGACGAGGCCGGCGAGGGCCCGATGCTGGGCGCCTGGGCCCGGCAGCAGCTGGGCGGGTCCCTGCTGCGGCTGGGCCGGTGGGCCGAGGCCGCGGAGGTGCTGGAGTCGGCACTGCCGGACCTGAACGCCGAGACGCACGGCGACGGGGCCGTCGTCCAGACGCTGTGGTGGCTCGGCGACTGTCTGGGCGAGCTGGGCGAGCACCGGGAGTCGGCCGAGCGGCGTCTTCAGGCCGCCGAGATCGCCCGGCACTGGCCCGAGCAGCACGACCACGCGACCCTCGCCCATCTCGCGGCCGAGTCGCTGGGTGCCGCGGGTCTGCCCGCCGAGGCGGACAGCGCGTACGCGCGCGCCGGTGATCTGTGGCGCGACCTCGGCAACGTCCACGGCCTCATCCGCTCCCTGCGCGCACGCGCGTGGCTCGCGCTGCGCTCCGAGGATGGGGCGGACACGGCACGGGAGCGGATGGCGGACGCGGTCCGGGAGTGCGAGGCCGCGCTCGCCGACGAGCGGGCCGACGAGGAGGAGCGGCAGCGGCTCGTCACCGAACTCGGGCACACCCACCGGCAGTTCGGGGACCTGCTGGCCCGTTCCGTGGCCGAGGACGCCGAGGACGACGCGATCCGGGCGGTGCTGGAGGAGGCACTGGCGCAGGTGGTGGAGGCCGTCGTGGTGTTCGCCTCGACCGGTGACGACGCCCTGGACGCCCGCACCGGCGCCGAACTCGCGGCGGGCTGGCTGGCGGCCGACCTGAGCCGCCCGGCGGAGGCGGCGGCACGCGCGCGTGCGGTGCTGGCGGCCTACGACCGCGGAGACGTCCGTGACGACGGGACGGCACAGGCCCGGCGGGCCGAGGCCGAACAGATGCTCGGGCTCATGGCGGAGCAGGAGGGCTGAGGGCCCGAGCCGGGGGCGGGGGACCTGCTCGACCCCGACCTACTCGACCCCGATGAGCAGTACGGCCCCTTGCCGTCCGCCCCGGTACACCACCGTGTCCACGGCGAGGTACGACTCCCGCACCCGCGCCTCCAGGTGGTCGGCGACGGACTCGGGGGCCTCGTCGCCGAGGACGAGGGTGACCAGTTCGCCGCCCGCCGAGAGCATGCGGTCAAGGACCGTCTCGGCGGCGGCGATGACATCGGAGCCGATCACGGCCACGTCCCCGTCGATGAGGCCGAGGACGTCACCGGCCTGGCAGATGCCGGCCATGGTCCAGGACTGGCGTTCCGCCATCGCGACCTCGGCATAGCGGGTCGCGCCGGCCGCCGAGGTCATCTGGACGACGTCCTCGTCGAACCGGCGTTCCGGCTCGTGCACGGCGAGTGCCGCGATGCCCTGGACCGCGGAGCGCGTCGGGATCAGTGCGACCCGGATGCCCTCCGCGCGGGCCTGCTCGGCAGCGGCGGCCGCGGTGTGGCGCAGGTCGGCGTCGTTGGGCAGCAGCACGACCTCGCGCGCGTGGGCCCGTCGTACGGCTTCCACGAGCTCCCCGCTCGCGGGCGGCTCCCCGGGGCGCGCGAGCACGGTGGTGGCGCCTGCCTCGGCGTACAGCCCGGCCAGGCCCTCGCCGGGCACGACGGCGACGACAGCGCGCTGGGCGCGCTCGCGGGGCGGCCGTTCGGCACCGGTGGTGTGCACGTCGCCGAGGGCGAAGTGCGTGATCCGGATCCGGTACGGCCGTCCGGCCTCGACGCCCGCCTCCACGGCGGCGCCCGCGTCGTCGACGTGCACATGGACGTTCCACAGCCCGTCGCCGCCGACCACCACGAGCGAGTCACCGAGGCCGTCGAGCCGGTCCCGCAGCCGTGCCACGGCAGTGTCGTCGGCCTCCAGGAGGTAGATCACCTCGAAGGCGGGGCCACCGGTCCCGGGAGCGTCGGCGCACTCCTCGGCCGAGGTCGAGGTCGAGGTCGAGGTCGAGGTCGCGGCGGCTTCGGCGGAGAGCGTGAGTGCCTGCGGGGAGGTCACGGCCGCCACCACCGGGACCGCCCTGGGCGCCTCCCCCGTGAACGTCTCCACCAGTGCCCCCAGCACCGCCACCAGTCCCCGTCCGCCGGCGTCCACCACTCCGGCGCGCTCCAGGACGGCCAGCTGGCCGGGTGTCGCGGCGAGGGCGGCGCGCGCCCCGTCGTAGGCGGCCCGGGCGACCGTCCCGCAGTCCCCCTCCGCTCCGTCGGCCGCGTCGGCGGCGGCCGAGGCGACGGTGAGGACCGTGCCCTCGACGGGGTGGGCGACGGCCTGGCGGGCGGAGTCGGCCGCGTGCCGCAGTGCGAGCCGGAGCCCGTCGCCGTCCGTGTGAGGCGTCCCACTGTCGGCGGCCAGTACCTGGGACATGCCCCGCAGCAGCTGGGCGAGGATCGTGCCCGAGTTGCCGCGGGCGCCTATGAGGGCCCCGTGGGCCATCGCGCGCACGGCGTCGGCGAGAGTCGGTTCGCCCGAGTCATGGGTGTCGTGCGCCTCGAACACGGCCTCCACGGCCGCGGCCGCCGATTCCGCCGTCAGATAGAGGTTGGTGCCGGTGTCCCCGTCGGCGACGGGGTAGACGTTGATCGCGTCGATCTCCTCGCGCGCCAGCCCCAGGGCCCGCAGTGCGAGGCCGCACCAGGTGCGTACCGCGAGAGCATCGAAGAATGTCTGCGGCACCTGTGCCACCTGCGCCTCCTCGGGCTGCTGGACTGGACGCAGCGTAGACCTCGGGCGGGTGTCCGCCGGAAGAGGGCCGGGAGTGAGTGCCTGATCAGCCATGGTAGTTTCGTTCTACTGGCGCAGTCGTTGTATGCTGCTCCGGTTGCCCGATGCAGATCGGGCCAATCCCCCTGGCAGCGCCACTCAGATCTCTGATCCTACGATCTCGATCCCGGCCCGCCGGGATCCCACCGTAAGTGCATCTGAAGTCTTTGGAGTGACCCGTGGCTGCCAACTGCGACGTCTGTGGCAAGGGGCCGGGCTTCGGCAACAGCATCTCGTTTTCGCACCGCCGTACGTCCCGTCGCTGGAACCCGAACATCCAGCGCGTCCGTACCGTGGTCGGCGGGACGCCGAAGCGCCTGAACGCTTGCACCTCGTGCATCAAGGCCGGCAAGGTCTCGCGCTGACGCACAGCTGAAGCGCGCGGTCTCTGCTGGTTTCGCTACAGAGCCGGTCCACCCGAGGGTGGGCCGGCATTCTGTTGTGCCCGAAGGAAACCCGGGGCGCCCGGCGGCCTGCGACAATCGCCGCCATGCGCTTCGGCATCCTGGGTCCCCTGGAGGTACGCACCGGAGACGCCTCCGTCGACCCCGGCGGTCCCCGCCCCCGCGCCCTGCTCACGCTCCTGCTCCTCGACGCGGGCCGCACGGTCTCCGCCGAGCGCCTCACCGACGGTCTCTACGGCGCCGAGCCGCCCGCCGGAGCCGCCAACGCCCTCCCGTCCCAGATCTCCCGCCTCCGCAGGCGCCTGGCCCCGCACACGGTGATCGAGGCGACACCGGCCGGCTACCGGCTCGCCGTCCCGCCCGACCGGGTCGACGTTCACCACTTCGAACAGCTGTCCGCGATCGGCCGTGCCGCTCTCGCCGCCGGAGAACACCGGCAGGCCGCGGCCGCCCTGCGGGACGCGCTCGCCCTGTGGCGCGGCCCCGCCCTCCCCGACCTCCCGGACGCGCACGCCG
The DNA here is from genome assembly GCF_055570355.1 of Streptomyces sp. NPDC031225. NCBI lineage: Bacteria > Bacillati > Actinomycetota > Actinomycetes > Kitasatosporales > Streptomycetaceae > Streptomyces > Streptomyces sp. NPDC031225. The sequence goes on from NZ_JBVIHJ010000010.1 coordinate 85,829, forward strand.
AACGGACCCGGCTGGCGGAGCTCCGGCTCGCCGCCGTGCAGGACCGGATCGACGCGGATCTGGCGCTCGGGGGCGGCCCGGAACTCGTACCGGAGCTGCGGGCGCTGCTGTCGGACCGGCCGTTGAGCGAGCGGCTGTACGGGCAGTTGATGCGGGCCCTGCACGCGGACGGGCGGCCGGCGGAGGCGCTCACGGTGTTCGAGGAGGCCCGGCGAATCCTCGCCGACGAACTGGGCGCCGACCCCTCGGCCGAGCTGTCGGCGCTGCATCTGGAGCTGTTGCAGGGACGGCGTTCCGAGCGCCGGAAAGGCGTCCCCGCTCAGCTCACCCGTTTCGTCGGCCGCGAGAGCGAACTCGGCCGGATCGACCGGGCCCTGTCCGAGTCCCGGCTGGTCACGCTCACCGGACCCGGCGGCGCGGGCAAGACCCGGCTGGTGATCGAGGCCACGCGGGCCCACGCGGACGTGTGCTTCGTCGAACTCGCGCCGCTCACCGACGGCACCCAGATCCCGTACGCCGTCCTGACCGCCCTCGGGGTCCGCGACGGGTTCCGCACCCCGGCGACCGACGGCACGGACCGGCTGCTCGCCGCGCTGGAGGATCGCGAGCCGCTCCTCGTGCTCGACAACTGCGAGCACCTCGTCGAGGAGGCCGCCCTGCTCACCGCGCGGCTCCTCGCGTCCTGTCCGGGTGTGCGCGTGCTCGCCACCAGCCGGGAGTCCCTCGGCCTCACCGGCGAGGCCGTGCTGCCCGTGCCGCCGCTGCCGCAGGAGCCCGCGGTCCGGCTCTTCCTGGACCGCGCCCGGGCCGTCCGTCCGGGCTTCGAGGGCCACACTCGTGTGGCCGACATCTGCGCGGCCCTGGACGGGCTGCCCCTGGCGATCGAGCTCGCGGCGGCCCGGCTGCGCACCCTCACCCCGGACGAGCTGGCGGACCGCCTCGACGACCGGTTCCGGCTGCTGTCGCGCGGGGACCGCTCCAAGGCGCCCCGGCACCGCACCCTGCGTGGCGTCGTGGAGTGGAGCTGGGACCTCCTGGACGACGAGGAACGGGAACTCGCGACCCGGTTGACGGTCTTCCCCGGCGGGGCGGGTCTGGAGGCCGTCGAGGCGGTGTGCGCCACACCGCGTCCGGAGGATCTGCTGGCCTCACTGGTGGAGAAGTCGTTCCTGGAGGTGACCGAGGGCCGCTACCGGATGCTGGAGACGATCCGCGCCTTCGCCGCCGAGCGGCGTTCCCGGGAGCGGCCCCTGCGGGACGCCCACGCCATGTACTTCCTCGGGCTGGCCGAGCGTGCCGAACCGGCGCTGCGCGGCGGCGGACAACTCCCCTGGCTGGCCCGGCTGGACGCCGAACGGGACTACCTGGACGCGGCCCTGCGCCACCTCGTCGCCACGGCACCCGAGGACGGCCTGCGGCTGATGGCCGCCCTGTCCTGGTTCTGGCGGCTGCGCGCCCCGCACGGCGAGCAGGTGCCCCTGGCCCGCGCCCTGCTCGCCGCGGTCGGTGACGCCCCTCCCCCGGGGCTGGCCGAGGAGTACGCCCTGTGCCTGATGAACACCGTCACGGGCCGCGGCGACGACCCCGGCGAACCCGACCGCATCACGCGCGTGTCCGTCCTCATGCACGCCCTGGACGAGCCGCTGCGGCTGCCGTTCACCATGGTGCTGTGGTCGCTGACGAGCGGCCCGCAGTACGCGGTGGCCGACGGCCTGCGCGCCGTCCAGGTCGGCGACGAGCCGTGGGGCCGCGCGCTGCTGGACCTGGGGCTCGCCTACCAGAGGCAGTTCATGGGCGATCCCGAGGCCTCCGAGGCCGCCTTCGAACGCTCCCTGGCCGGCTTCCGTACGACCGGCGACCGCTGGGGCATGGCCAACTGCCTTGACCCGCTGGGCGGTTTCGCGGTCCGGCGCGGCGCGTACGACCGTGCCCTGGAACTGTTCGACGAAGGCCTGGAGTACGTCCGGGAACTGGACGCACCCGAGGAGACGTCCGACCTGCTGCGCTCCCGGGCCACCGCACTGCTGTACCGCGGCGACACCGAGGAGGCGGTGGCGCACTTCACGCGCGCCGCCGACCTGGCCCGCGCGGCCGGTGCCCCGGACAAGGTGGCGGCCGCCCGGCGCGGTCTCGGCGACGCGGCCCGGCTCTCAGGGCACTCGTCCCCGAGCGGGAACACCGCTCACGCGCGCGTGCGCTACGAAAGCGCCCTGGAGGCCTGCGCGGCGAACTGGTTCAGCGTCGGCGAGACCGTCCTGATCCTCATCGGGCTCGGCCGCACGGCCGCCGCCGAGGGCGACCTCGACGAGGCCCGCGACTGGTTCGAGCAGGCCCGCACCCACACCCTGGACACCCCTGATGTCAACGCCCTCGCGGCCGTCGCCGAGGCCCTGGCCTCCGTCGCCCCACGTCCCGAGCGGGCGGCCGAACTCCTGGGCGCCGCCGAGGGCCTGCGGGGCGCGTCGGCCGACGGCGTCCCCGATGTCGTACGGACGAAGAAGGACGTACGGCGCAGTCTGTCGGCCGAGGATTATGACAGGGCGTTCGAGCGGGGACGCGCCCTTCGGTCAGCGGCGGTCAGCGAACGGTAGGAGGACGGTCAGCGCTCCCGGCGAGGCTGCCGTGCATGACGAACACGACGCACATGACGAACACGACGCACGACCTCAGTCACCTGACCGTCCTGATCTCCGGCGCCAGCGTCGCCGGGCCCGCGCTCGCGCTGAACCTCCTGCGGTACGGCGCCCGCGTCACCGTCGTCGAGAAGACGCCGGAGCTGCGCCGCGGCGGCTTCGCCGTCGACTTCCGGGGGCACGTCCACCGCAGGGTGCTCACCGAGATGGGCATCTGGGACGAGATCCACGCCCGTCAGACCCGCATGGGCCGCCAGATCGTCGTCGACGCGGACGGCGCCCCGAAGGTGGACCTGCCGTCGGACATGATGAGCGGCGACGTGGAGATCTTCCGCGGTGAGCTTGCGCACCTCATGTACGAACGCACCAGGGACCACGTCGAGTACGTCTTCGGTGACTCCGTCGCCACGCTCACCGACACCCCGCACGGCGTCGACGTCACCTTCGACCGCGGCGAGCCCCGCCGCTTCGACCTGGTGGTCGGCGCGGACGGCCTGCACTCGCACACCCGGTCGCTCGTCTTCGGCGACGAGTCCCGCTACCTGCGGTTCTTCGACCACTACGTGGCCGGCTTCGAGGTCCCCAACGACCTGGGCCTGGACCGCACCGGCCGGGTCTACAGCGAGCCCGGCCGCGCGATCGCCCTCGGCAACTACGACGGCGACCCGGACCGCGCGGGCGCACTGCTGGTCTTCCGGTCCGAGCGGCTGTCGTACGACCGCCGGGACCTAGCCGCGCAGAAGAGGATCCTCGCCGAACGGTTCGCGGGGACGGGGTGGGAGGGGCCGCAGGTCCTCAAGGCCCTGGAGGCGGCCGAGGACCTGTACTTCGACGCGATCGCCCAGATCCACGTCGACCGGCTCACGGAGGGACGGGTGGCGCTGCTGGGCGACGCGGGATACGGGGCCACGATGGGCGGGATGGGCACCGGGGTGGCGATCGTCGGCGCGTATGTCCTGGCCGGTGAACTCGCCCTGGCCGGCGGGGACCACCGCAAGGCGTTCGCGGCCTACGAGGCGCGGATCTCGGACTTCGCCAAGGGCTGCCAGAAGACCTCGGGCAACGCGGGCCCGTTCTTCGCGCCGGCCACCGAGCGGCGGATCCGCAGCCGGGACCGGATGTACCGGCTGCTCGCCTCCCGCCCCCTGGCGGCCTTCTTCAAGCGGCTCACCGAGAAGTCGGCGACGAACATCAAGCTGCCGGAGTACCCGGCCGCGTGAGAGCCCAGCCGTGGTCCACGGGGCCGATCCCGCCGCCGAGCGCGAAGCCGGCGGCGATCGCCCCGGTGACGTACTCCTTGGCGGCCGCCACCGCCTCCGGCACCGGCTGCCCCTTCGCGAGCTGCGAGGCGATCGCGGACGCGAGGGTGCAGCCCGTGCCGTGGGTGTGCCGGTTGTCGTGGCGCGGTGCGCGCAGCCAGTGCTCCTCGGTGCCGTCGGTGAGCAGGTCCACGGCGTCGCCTGCGAGATGGCCGCCCTTGATGAGCACCCACCGCGGTCCGTACGCGAGGACCGCCTCGGCGGCCTCCTTCAGGTGGGACTCCGACTCGACCCTGACGCCGGTGAGTTGGGCGACCTCGTCGAGGTTCGGGGTGGCGACGGTGGCGACCGGGAGCAGCCGCTGGCGTACCGAGTCCAGCGCCTGCGGAGCCAGCAGGGAGTCCCCGTGCTTGGAGACGCCGACCGGGTCGATCACGGCCGGGACGTCCGTGCCGCCGATCAACTCTGCGACTGTCTCGACGAGTTCGGCGGAGGCGAGCATCCCGGTCTTCACTGCCCGGACACCGATGTCGTCCACGACACTGCGGTACTGGGCCCGCACGGCCTCCACCGGCAGCTCCCAAATCCCCTGCACGCCGAGGGAGTTCTGCGCGGTGACCGCTGTGACGACACTCATGCCGTGCACGCCGAGCGCGAGCATGGTCTTCAGGTCCGCCTGGATGCCGGCGCCGCCACCGGAGTCGGATCCGGCCACCGTGAGCACCGACGGCCTCACGACTCGATGTCCCCGAAGTGGTCCCAGCCGCCCTTGCTGGTCCAGGGCGCCCCGTCGACGGTGATCTGGGGCAGCGCCGACGGGTTGAGGACCTCGCCGATCACCTTCCAGCGGGCCGGGAGTTTCACGTCCGGCGGGAAGGTCGCCACGATCGCGTGGTCCTCTCCCCCGGTCAGCACCCACTGCATGGGGTCCACGCCGACGGCCTGCCCGATGTCGTTCATCTGGGTCGGGATGTCGATCGCGCCGGAACGGACGTCGATACGGACCTTGCTGGCCTCGGCGATGTGCCCGAGGTCGGCGATCAGCCCGTCGCTCACGTCGCACATGGCGGTCGCGCCGAGCGCCGCGGCGGCCGGTCCCGCGTGGTACGGCGGCTCCGGGCGCCGGTGCGCCTCCACGAACGCGCGGGGCGAGCGGAAGCCGCGGGCGAGCACCGCGTACCCGGCCGCGGACCAGCCCAGCCAGCCCGTCACCGCGACGAGGTCGCCGGGCTGCGCTCCGCCCCGGGTGACGGGCTCCTGGCCCCGCAGATCGCCGAGGGCGGTGATGGAGACCATGATCGTGTCCCCGCGTACGACGTCTCCGCCCACCACCGACGCACCGGCGACCTGGCACTCGTCGCGCAGGCCGTCCATGAGCTCCGAGGGCCAGGTCACGGGGAGTTCGGCGGGCACGACCAGGCCGAGCAGCAGGGCGGTCGGTACGGCGCCCATGGCGGCGATGTCCGCGAGGTTCTGCGCGGCGGCCTTGCGGCCCACGTCGTAGGCCGTGGACCAGTCGCGGCGGAAGTGCCGGCCCTCCAGAAGGATGTCGGTGCTCGCCACGACCCTGCGGTCGGGTGCGGCGACCACCGCGGCGTCGTCGCCGGGACCCACCCGGACCGCCGGGGTGGTGGTGAGACGGGAGGTGAGCTCCCTGATGAGCCCGAACTCACCGAGCTCACCAACAGTGCCCTTCATGGCCCTTACGCCCCTTCTGTGCCGTGCCGTGCCCGGTCGCGCGTCATCAGTGTCCTCGATACGGTCGAGGGGACCGTGAACTTCTGTCGTGTCCGCACCCCGGCGCGGGCGTCCACGCCCCCGCGGGTCTCCCCGCGACGAGCGACGACGCGATACCGTGGCGTTCCTTTTCCCCACATGATCCTCGTGGCCGCCCTGGAGGTTCCGTGGTACAGGCGTACATCCTGATCCAGACGGAGGTCGGCAAAGCGTCGACCGTCGCCGAGACGATCAGCAAGATTCCTGGGGTCATCCAGGCCGAGGACGTGACAGGACCGTATGACGTGATCGTCCGCGCACAAGCCGACACCGTAGACGACCTGGGCCGGTTGGTGGTCGCGAAGGTCCAGCAGGTGGACGGCATCACCCGCACCCTGACCTGCCCGGTCGTCCATCTGTAGCCCCCGTCTACCCTTGGCCGGTGAAATTCTTCCGTCACCGGCGCCGCACTGTCCTCGGGCTGCCCGCGCTCGCACTGCTGATCACGGTCGCGGGCTGCTCCTCCGCAGACGACAACGCGTCGGTGGTGGTTCCCTCGCCCGGGGCGGGCGTCGCGAAGCTGTGCCGAGAGCTGGACCGGGTACTGCCGTCCAAGGCCGACGGCCAGGACCGTCGGGATCCCGAGCCCGTATCCACGCTGACCGCGGGCTGGGGTGACCCGGCGATCATACTGCGGTGCGGTGTCGTGCGGCCCTCGAAGATGGACGACCCGGAGGCCGACGGGGTCGAGGTCGACGGGGTGGGGTGGTTGCTGGAGAAGCGGGACGACGGGTCGTTCCGGTTCACGACCACCTTGAGGAAGGCGTACGTCGAGGTGTCCATCCCCAAGGCGCGCACGGAGGATGGCATGGCGCCGTTGGTGGACTTGGCGCCTGCCATCAGGAAAGCCGTGCCCGAGGGGATCGCCGACTAGGCCGTCGTTCGCCTGCGGACCATGGGGGCTGGTCGCGCGGTTCCCCGTGCCCCTGGGTGGGTCAACGCAAGCCCGTCGGCCTGCGCAGCGCCGCGTCGATCAGCCTGCTGACCAGCTCCGGGTAGGCGATACCGCTCTTCTCCCACATCTGCGGGTACATCGAGATCGGGGTGAAGCCCGGCAGCGTGTTGATCTCGTTGATCACGAACTCGCCGTCCTCGGTGAGGAAGAAGTCCGCGCGGACCAGGCCCTCGCAGGAGGCCGCGTCGAAGGCGTCGACCGCGAGCCTCTGGACCTCGGCCGTCTCCTCGGGCGTGAGCGGCGCCGGCACGATGCCCGGGGTCGAGTCGATGTACTTCGCCTCGAAGTCGTAGTACGCGTGCTCCTGCGGCGGCGGGATCTCCGCGGGGACCGACGCGCGCGGACCGTCCTCGAACTCCAGGACGCCGCACTCGATCTCACGGCCCCGCAGCGCCGCCTCGACCAGGATCTTCGGGTCGTGGCGCTGCGCCTCCGCGATCGCCTCGTCCAGGCCGGAGAGGTCGTCGACCTTGGTGATGCCGATCGACGAACCCGCGCGCGCGGGCTTCACGAAGAGCGGCCAGCCGTGCTCGCCCGCGAAGTCGACGATCTTCTTGCGGGCGGCGGACTCGTCCCGCTCCCACTCGCGCGGCCGGATCACCACGTACGGGCCGACCTTGAGCCCGAAGGAGGTGAACACCCGCTTCATGTACTCCTTGTCCTGGCCGACGGCCGAGGCGAGCACACCCGAGCCGACGTACGGGACACCGGAGAGCTCCAGGAGGCCCTGGAGGGTGCCGTCCTCGCCGTAGGGGCCGTGCAGGACGGGGAAGACGACGTCGACCTCACCGAGCGCCTTGGGCACCGATCCGGGCTCGCTGTAGACGACTTCGCGGTTCGCGGGGTCGACGGGGAGCACCACGCCGCCGTCCCTCGACTCGGCCAACTCCTCGACGTCCGGGGTACGGCGGTCGGTGATCGCCATCCGCTCCGGGGCGTCGGCGGTGAGGTACCAGCGGCCCTCCCGCGTGATGCCGATCGGCAGGACGTCGTACTTCGTCCGGTCGATGGCCCGCAGTACGGCGCCGGCGGTGACCACGGAGATCCCGTGTTCGGAGCTGCGCCCGCCGAACACGACGGCCACGCGCGGCTTGCGGGACGGCTGCTCAGGGCTCTGGGGGAGGTTCTCGGTGCTCATATCGCGTTGAGCGTACCCGGTGGTAGTGCCCTGATACAGCGCGCCCGAGCCGGGTCGCTCAGCGTCGTTCGGGCTTCGCGCTGCGCGACATCAGCTCCTTGACGGCGACCACCGGGGACTTGCCCTCGTGCACGATGCCGACGACGGTCTCGGTGATGGGCATGTCGACGCCGTGCCTGCGGGCCAGATCCAGCACGGACTCACAGGACTTGACGCCCTCGGCGGTCTGCTTGGTGACCGCGATGGTCTCCTGCAGGGTCATGCCCTTGCCGAGGTTGGTGCCGAAGGTGTGGTTGCGCGACAGCGGCGAGGAACAGGTCGCCACCAGGTCGCCGAGACCGGCGAGTCCGGAGAACGTCAGCGGATCGGCGCCCATGGCGAGTCCGAGCCGGGTCGTCTCGGCGAGACCGCGCGTGATGAGCGAACCCTTCGCGTTGTCGCCGAGACCCATGCCGTCCGCGATGCCGACGGCGAGCCCGATGACGTTCTTCACGGCACCGCCGAGTTCGCAACCCACCACGTCCGTATTGGTGTAGGGGCGGAAGTACGGCGTGTGGCAGGCGGCCTGGAGCCGCTGGGCCACCGCCTCGTCGGTGCAGGCGACCACAGCGGCGGCCGGCATCCGCGCGGCGATCTCCCGCGCGAGGTTGGGTCCGGTGACCACGGCGATACGGTCGGCACCGACCTTGGCGACGTCCCCGACGACCTCGCTCATCCGCATGGCGGAGCCGAGTTCGACACCCTTCATGAGGGAGACGAGGACGGTGTCCGGCGCGAGCAGCGGGGTCCAGTCGGCGAGGTTGGCGCGCAGTGTCTGCGAGGGGATCGCGAGGACGGTGAGGTCGGCGTCGCGCGCGGCCTCAGCGGCGTCCGCCGTCGCCCTCAGGTTCTCCGGGAGTTCGACGCCGGGGAGGTAGTCCGGGTTCGTACGCGTGGAGTTGACCGCTTCCGCGAGGTCGGCGCGCCTCGCCCACAGGGTGACCTCGCACCCCGCGTCGGCGAGCACCATGCCGAAGGCGGTACCCCATGAACCGGTGCCGAAGACGGCCGCCTTGACGGGCTTGCTCACTTGCTCTTCTCCCCCTCGTGGCCGTTCTGGGCCTGGGTCCGGCGGCGCTGCTCGATCCGCTCACGGCGCGGGTCGTACGCCAGGTCGGGTGCCTTCTCGCCGCGGATCAGCTCCAGCTGGGCGGTGACGGCGGCCATGATGACCACGGTGGCCTCCCGCAGCAGGTCCGGGGTCATCTCCTGGTCGTAGAAGGGCGACAGGTCCACGGGCGGGCCCGCGAGGACGCGCGAGGTCTTGCGGGGCAGGACGTGCAACTTCTTGGCGTACGGCGGCAGCAGTTCGTTGGCGCCCCACTGCGCGACCGGGATGACCGGGCACTTGGTCTGCAGGGCCACGCGCGCGGCGCCGGTCTTGCCGGTCATCGGCCACTGGCCGGGGTCCCGGGTGATGGTGCCCTCGGGGTAGAACGCGACGCATTCGCCCCGCTCCACGGCCTCGATCGCGGCCCGGAAAGCGCTCAGCGCGTCGGTGGTCTCGCGGTAGACCGGGATCTGACCGGTGCCGCGCATCATGACGCCGACGAATCCCTTGTTGAAAAGACCGCTCTTCGCGAGGAATCGCGGAACGCGGCCGGTGTTGTACTGAAAGTGCGCGTACGCGAAGGGATCGATGTGCGAATTGTGGTTCACCACGGTGATAAATCCGCCGTCTGCCGGAATGTGCTCCATTCCACGCCAGTCCCGCTTGATCAGAAGCACGAGCGGTGGTTTGGCGATCACCGCTGCGAGGCGGTACCAGAAGCCGATTCGGCGGCGGGGCACGCGGACACCTTCCTCTTGGGCCTGGGGGGCCGCACAAGTGTCGCCCCAGGCCGCCGGTCTGTCGAGAACACCGTACGCCCCGCCACTGACACCGCCAGATGGGGCGCGTGACGACTGAGTGACAATGGCCGCGACAAGAGAAGGACGGAACGCGCGTGCAGTGGACGTTGGTCATCCCGGTGAAACCCTTGGAGCGGGCCAAGAGCAGGCTCTCGGACACCGCCTCCGACGGGGTGCGCCCGGGTCTGGCCCTCGCCTTCGCCCAGGACACCGTGGCAGCGGCGCTGGCCTGCCCGGCAGTGCGGGATGTGGCGGTCGTCACGGACGACGCCCTGGCCGGCCGCGAACTGGCGGCGCTGGGCGCCCGCATCGTCCCCGACGAGCCCACGGGCGGCCTGAACGCGGCCCTGGCGCACGCGGCGGCCGTCATGCGGTCTTTGCACCCCGAAAGGGCCCTCGCGGCCCTGAACGCCGATCTGCCGGCTCTGCGCCCCCGGGAATTGGCCCATGTACTTGACGCGGCCGCGGAATTCCCCCGCGCTTTCCTCGCGGACGCGGCGGGCGTGGGGACCACCTTGCTGGCCGCCGCGGAGGGCAGGGAATTGCGGCCCGCGTTCGGTGTCGATTCCCGCTTCCGCCACCGCACGTCGGGCGCCGTGGAACTGCGCCTTTCCGACGTGGACTCGGTGCGCCAGGACGTGGACACCGGCGAGGACCTGCGGGCGGCGCTGGCGCTGGGGGTCGGCCGGTACACGGCTGCCGCGTCGGAAGGACTGCTGGAAACCCGGCCGGGGGCACGCGGCTCCGCCACGTGAGCGCGGCCTCCCACGACGGATCAGCGGACACTACGCTGACCGCCATGCAGGCAACCGCGTTCACCTACGACCCAGAGACCCGCAGCGGCCAGGTGCTCCTGGACGACGGCACCCCGATGCCCTTCGGTGCTCCCGCCTTCGACGCGGGGGAACTCAGGCTCCTGCGCCCGGGCCAGCGGGTGCGCATCGAGGTCGAGGACTCCACGATCACCCTGGTGACCCTGCAGACCTTCTGACACCCCCGTTCACACGCCGCGGGCCGGACTCCGTCACGGAGTCCGGCCCGGCGCGTGAGTGCCCCTGTGCCCTTACCTCTTGCGGGCGGTGGCCTTCTTGGCGGTGGTGGTGCGAGCCGCCGACTTCTTGGCGGGCGCCTTCGTGGCGGTCGCCTTCTTCGCCGGGGCCTTCTTGGCGGTGGCGCTCTTGGCCGTCGTCTTCTTCGCGGCGGCGGTCTTGGCGGTGCCCGTGGTCGTCTTCTTGGCGGGCGCCTTCTTGGCCGTCGTCTTCTTCGCGGTGGCCGTGGTCTTCTTGGCCGTCGCCTTCTTCGCGGTGGCCGTGGTCTTCCTGGCCGCTGCCGCCTTGGTGGCCGTGGCCTTCTTCGCGGCGGCCTTCTTGACCGTGGCCGAAGCCCCGCCGGTCAGGCTGCCCTTGGGCGCCTTCTTGACCGCGACGTCGTTCTTGGGGAGCTTCTTCGTGCCGCTCACCAGGTCCTTGAAGCCCTGGCCCGCACGGAAGCGCGGAACGGAGGTCTTCTTGACCCGCACCCGCTCGCCCGTCTGGGGGTTGCGGGCGTAACGGGCGGGGCGGTCGACCTTCTCGAACGAACCGAAGCCGGTGACCGAGACCCGGTCGCCCGCCACCGTCGCGCGGACGATGGCGTCCAGGACCGCGTCGACCGCGTCGGCGGCCTGCTGGCGGCCGCCGACCTTGTCGGCAATCGCTTCTACGAGCTGCGCCTTGTTCACGTCTTCCCCTTCGGAGACATTGCCAGAACGAAAGTGTTCAAGCTTTTTCGCACGTTAGGCAGATATATACCGCAAATCAAACACGAAACGGGCTTATCACCCTTGTGCCGCAACGAACTCGGCTGCTCTGGACTTGTTCAGCGTTCCTCTTCCGGGATTCGCCCCGCGTCGAGGTCAGCGGTGAACCGCTCCAGACGCCTTGTCGCTTCGACGACGTCGTGCTTGGCCGCGGCCGTAATGACCAGCAGCTTCCGGGTCAGCGCCATCCGTACGCCCTCCGGGACTTGCAGTGCGCGCACTCTTGCGTGCGCTTCCTTGAGTTGGTCCGCGACTGCCGCATAGAGCTCGAGTTGGCCGTCGTGTTCCATGCACAGATTGTGCCATCTGGGGCGAGTTGTCGCCTGCTAGGGGTGCAACTGCTGCCTCAAACGGCCTTCCGGGCACATGCGGAAGCCACGGCTACAAGGCACGCGTACCCCGACAACACCCTTCTTAACGTGGGAAGTTGAGCGGGCGTGTCGCGCCGCGCGGGGCCGTACGGGTGCAGACACGGCCGTACCCCCGATCGGGCTGATCGGGGGTACGGCGGGGTGTTGGGTGGCCGAAACTCGACCTGTTCAGTTGCTCCGAAGGAGGGGCGCCGTCACGCCTGCAGCGTGCGCGGCTTGTACGAGGGGCGCTTGGCCTCGTACGCGGCGATGTCGGCCTCGTTCTTGAGGGTGATGGAGATGTCGTCCAGCCCGTTCAGCAGCCGCCAGCGGGAGTTCTCGTCCAGCTCGAAGCTCGCGGTGATGCCCTCGGCGCGGACCTGGCGGTTCTCCAGGTCGACCGTGATCTCGGCCTCGGGGTCGTTCTCCGAGAGCTCCTGGAGCGCGTCCACGGTCTTCTGCTCCAGAACCACCGTGAGCAGGCCGTTCTTGAGCGAGTTGCCGCGGAAGATGTCCGCGAAGCGGGAGGAGATGACGGCCTTGAAGCCGTAGTTCTGCAGCGCCCACACGGCGTGCTCACGGGAGGAGCCGGTGCCGAAGTCGGGGCCTGCGACCAGAACGGTCGCACCCTTGCGCTCGGGCTGGTTGAGGATGAATTTCCCGTCCTTGCGCCAGGCCTCGAACAGTCCGTCCTCGAACCCGTCCCGCGTCACCTTCTTGAGCCAGTGAGCAGGGATGATCTGGTCGGTGTCGACGTTGGAACGGCGCAGCGGGACGGCCCGGCCGGTGTGCGTGGTGAATGCTTCCATGACTCTCAGACTCCAGCGGCGACAGGGGCGTCGGACAGGTCGGCGGGCGAGGCCAGGTGGCCGAGTACGGCGGTCGCGGCCGCCACCTGCGGCGACACCAGGTGCGTACGACCGCCCTTGCCCTGTCGGCCCTCGAAGTTGCGGTTGGAGGTGGACGCGGAGCGCTCACCGGGGGCCAGCTGGTCCGGGTTCATGCCCAGACACATCGAGCAGCCCGCGTGCCGCCATTCGGCGCCGGCCTCCTTGAAGACGACGTCCAGGCCCTCGGAAACGGCCTGCAGACCGACCCGCGCGGAGCCGGGCACGACCAGCATCCGTACGCCGTCGGCGACTTTGCGGCCCTTGACGAGCTCGGCGGCGGCGCGCAGGTCCTCGATACGGCCGTTGGTGCACGAACCTACGAAGACGGTGTCCACCTTGATGGAGCGCAGCGGCTGTCCGGCCTCCAACCCCATGTATTCCAGGGCCTTTTCGGCGGCGAAGCGCTCCGAAGCGTCTTCGTACGAAGCAGGGTCGGGGACGTCCGCCGAAAGCGGCGCGCCCTGGCCCGGGTTGGTGCCCCAGGTGACGAACGGCGACAGCTCGTCGGCCTTGATGACGACCTCGGCGTCGAACTCGGCGTCCTCGTCCGTCTTCAGGGTCTTCCAGTATGCGACGGCCGCGTCCCAGTCCTCGCCCTTGGGGGCGTGCGGACGGCCCTCGAGGTAGTCGAACGTGGTCTGGTCGGGGGCGATCATGCCCGCGCGGGCACCGGCCTCGATCGACATGTTGCAGATGGTCATCCGGGCCTCCATCGAGAGCTTCTCGATGGCGGAGCCGCGGTACTCCAGGACGTAGCCCTGGCCGCCGCCGGTGCCGATCCTGGCGATGATCGCGAGGATCAGGTCCTTGGCGGTGACGCCGTCGGGCAGGTCGCCGTCGACCGTGATGGCCATGGTCTTCGGACGGACCAGCGGCAGCGTCTGGGTGGCCAGCACATGCTCCACCTGGGAGGTGCCGATGCCGAACGCCAGACCGCCGAAGGCGCCGTGCGTGGAGGTGTGGGAGTCACCGCAGACCACCGTCATGCCCGGCTGGGTCAGACCCAGCTGCGGGCCGACGACGTGCACGACACCCTGCTCGACGTCGCCCAGCGGGTGCAGCCGCACCCCGAAGTCGGCGCAGTTCTTGCGCAGCGTCTCCAGCTGGACCCGGGAGACCGGGTCGGCGATGGGCTTGTCGATGTCGACGGTCGGGGTGTTGTGGTCCTCGGTCGCGATGGTCAGGTCGAGACGCCGCACCTGGCGACCGCTCTTGCGCAGTCCGTCGAAGGCCTGCGGGCTGGTCACCTCGTGCAGCAGGTGCAGATCGATGAAGAGGAGGTCGGGCTCGCCCTCGGCGCGCCGGACGACGTGGTCGTCCCAGACCTTCTCCGCGAGTGTCCTACCCATCGCTTTCCCTCCGGTCGGCCAGAGCTGCGCCGACCCAACTAGAAGCTCTTGTGGAGGCGACGCCCACGGCCCCTGTTCCCGGGCACCCGCCGCCAGGCCCGTTGGTCTGCGGGCCGCTGTGCCTACAAGGGTTGCGCGTCTCACGAAAAAAGGAACTTGCGTTTCACAGAGTGAGACGTGAGTATCGTTTCATGGACAACAGTAGCGGCGTCGGCGTTCTGGACAAGGCAGCCCTTGTCCTCAGCGCTCTGGAGTCCGGTCCGGCCACCCTCGCGGGCTTGGTCGCGGCGACCGGACTGGCACGACCCACGGCCCACCGGCTGGCCGTGGCTCTGGAACACCACCGCATGGTGGCACGCGACATGCAGGGCCGTTTCATTCTGGGCCCGCGCCTCGCCGAGCTGGCCGCGGCCGCCGGCGAGGACCGCCTCCTCGCCACGGCGGGGCCGGTGCTCACCCACCTCCGTGACATCACGGGTGAGAGCGCCCAGCTCTACCGCCGCCAGGGCGACATGCGTATCTGCGTGGCCGCGGCGGAGCGTCTGTCCGGCCTCAGGGACACCGTCCCGGTCGGTTCGACGCTCACCATGAAGGCGGGCTCCTCGGCCCAGATCCTGATGGCCTGGGAGGAGCCCGAGCGTCTGCACCGGGGCCTGCAGGGCGCCCGCTTCACGGCGACGGCCCTGTCGGGCGTACGGCGCCGCGGCTGGGCCCAGTCCATCGGCGAGCGCGAGCCGGGCGTCGCCTCCGTCTCGGCGCCCGTGCGCGGCCCGTCCAACCGTGTGGTGGCCGCCGTATCGGTCTCCGGCCCCATCGAGCGCCTGTCGCGCCACCCGGGCCGTATGCACGCCCAGGCGGTCATCGACGCCGCCGCCCGCCTCTCCGAGGCGCTGCGCCGCACGGGCTGACCGTCGGGAGGAGACCCGCCCCAACGCCGCGGCAGGTCTTGAACCGACGTCCAGATGCCCCACCTGGGGGCGCGGGGCTGTATCGATCTGCGGCTCCGCCGCGTGGGCGCGAGCAACCCACGGCGAGCGTGCACCCACCCCGCACCCGGGCCCCCACGGCGCAGAATCCGCCACCACCGGCAGCACGCCGTCCGACCCACCATCGTGGCTGGTCGCGCAGTTCCCCGCGCCCCTGAGCAGGTCACATGCTCCCGGCCCGATAGGCAAACCTCTCCTTCGCATACCGCCCGCGCGCAGCGACCGCCACCTGCCCATGCGCGGCCGCCAGCCCGAAGGCGGGCATGTCGGCGTAGATCGACTCGTGCGAGCCCTCGGGCACCACATACGTCTCGTGCCACAGCCCCACGTGCTGCCGAGCCTTTCCCGCTTTCTCCTTGCGGTTGATGATCGCCCAGGCCCGGCGGTGGAACATGTCCGGGGCGTGCGCGTACGCGTACAGCTTCTCCTTCGACTCCCAGTACTGGACCACGTAGTACGTCCGCGGTGACGCCGTCAGCAGGACATGGCCGAGCAGCCCCCGTTCGGGCGCCCGCGACAGTTCCCGCAGCATGCGCGGCATCGCCGACAGGACCGGGAACCAGTGGTGCACGGCCCAGAAGTGGTTGATGCGCATACCGATCAGCAGAACCACCGCGTCCCCGTCCACGGACGCGGTGGTGCGGCCTGCGGTGACCTTCTTCCCGAACATGGGACCCCCTGATTGGTGAGCGGCACTATCCGAGTGCGCATGCTTGGATAGTGCCGGTATCCGAGAGGTGGGGCAAGAGGTGCGACTGGCCGAACTCAGCGAACGCAGCGGGGTGTCCACCGCGACGATCAAGTACTACCTGCGCGAAGGCCTGTTGGCCCCGGGCCGCCAGATCAACGCGACGACCTCCGAGTACGACGAGGAGCATCTGCGCCGGCTGCGGCTGGTGCGCGCGATGATCCAGGTGGGCCGGATTCCGGTGGCGAAGGTGCGCGAGGTGCTCGGACATGTGGACGACGACTCCCTGGGCCGCTCGATCCGCCTCGGCGCCGCGCTGTGGGCGCTGCCGCAGGTGCCGGAGCCGGGCGAGGACGACGAGTACGTCCGGGCCGCTCACCAGGAGGTCGGCGCCCTCCTGGACCGCCTCGGCTGGGAGAACACCAAACGGCTCACGACCATCTCCCCCGCGTACCGTTCGCTGGTGGTGGCGGTGGCCGCGTTCCGCCGGCTCGGCTACGACTGGGGGGCCGAACAGCTCGCGCCGTACGCCGAGTTGATGCGCCGGACGGCTGTTCTCGACCTGGACAACCTGGAGACGTATCCGTCGGAGCCGGAGCGGATCGAGTTCGCGATCCTGGGGGCGATCCTGAACGAGCCGCTGCTGCAGGCGCTGCACCGGCTGGCCCAGGAGGAGGAGTCGACGCGGCGGTACGGCTTCGAGTAGGGCTGCGGGAACGGAAAAGGCCCCCCACCGAAGTGGAGGGCCTTCCTCGACGTACCCCCGACCGGATTCGAACCGGCGCTACCGCCTTGAGAGGGCGGCGTGCTAGGCCGCTACACAACGGGGGCCCTAGCGACCTGCACGCGTTTGAATTACAACGCCGCAGGTCCAAGCTGGTCTACCTGGACTCGAACCAAGAATGACGGTACCAGAAACCGTAGTGTTGCCAATTACACCATAGACCAATGCGATTGAACGAAATGCGTACCCCCGACCGGATTCGAACCGGCGCTACCGCCTTGAGAGGGCGGCGTGCTAGGCCGCTACACAACGGGGGCCCTAGCGATCCTGCATGAGCATCAGCGGGTGCGACCCTGCTGACCCTCCGGGAAGGATCTGTACCCCCGACCGGATTCGAACCGGCGCTACTGCCGTGAGAGGGCAGCGTGCTAGGCCGCTACACAACGGGGGCTTCGCGGAGCTGGTCTCCGCTTGTGCAGATGAGCTCTGCGAGCTGGCCTACCTGGACTCGAACCAAGACTAACGGAACCAGAAACCGTCGTGCTGCCAATTACACCATAGGCCACTGGAACTCAAGCCCCTGAAGGGATCTTGTTCTAGTGTGCTCCCCCGGCTTCCGGCCTTTCGGCCCGCTCCCCGGCGGCGCAGGAAGAACATTACCCGAAGGTGGACGGGGCTCCAAAACGGGTATCCGCGCCGAGGATCGCGGGGAGTTCGGCCAGCGATGCGATCCGCTTCGGGCCGCTGGGCGCGGTGGCTTCCGTGTGCACACCGCCGTACCGGTCGATCCAGACGGACAGCAGCCCGGCCTCGGCGGCGCCCCGGCCGTCGATCTCCGGGTGGTCGCCGACGTACGCCACCTCGTGCGGGGCCAGCTCCAGGGCGTCGCAGGCCGCGAGGAAGGCGCCGGCCTCGGGTTTGGAGACGCCCAGTTCGGCGGCGCACAGGATGACCTCGAAGCGGTCGTAGACGCCGAGCACGCGCAGTTTGTGGTCCTGGACGCGGATGCTGGAGTTGGACAGCACCGCGTGCCGGTGGCTCGCGGCGAGGGCGTCGAGGACGGGCAGGACGTCCGGGAAGAGGGCCCAGGCGGTCTCGTAGTGCGCGATGTACCGCTGGAACCAGGCGTCCGCCTCCGCGTCGGTCAGCTCCTGGCCGAGGAACACCCGCACGCGGTCCCGCCGCTGCCCCTGGAAGTCGACCTCACCCGCCGAGAACCGGGCCCACTGGGCGTCGGTGATCGCGCGCCAGCGGACGATGGCCTGCTCGACGGTGTCGTACGCCGCAAGGAGTCCCTCGGCCGTCAGGTGCAGGCGCATGCCGATGCGGTCGGCCCCCGAGTAGTCGAAGAGCGTGTCGTCGACGTCCCACACCACGGCCCGAATGCTCATGATCCGACGGTAGCTCCGAGGCCGGGGCCGCGTCAGCCGGTCGGCCGTTGTCACCGACCGGCCCCCTGGGAACGCCGGAGGGGCGGCCCCGGTGGTCCGGTGCCGCCCCTCACACGCGTGTGCCTTATGCGGCCAGCTTCTCCAGCGCGGCGTCGATCCGGGCCAGCGTCGTCTCCTTGCCCAGGATCTCCAGGGACTCGAAGAGGGGCAGGCCGACCGTGCGCCCGGTGACGGCGACGCGGACCGGGGCCTGGGCCTTGCCGAGCTTGAGGCCGTGGATCTCACCGGCGGCGAGGACGGCCTCCTTCAGGGACTCCGCGGAGGTCCAGTCGGCCGCCTCCAGCTTCTCGCGGGCCGTGCGGAGCAGGGCGTCGGAGCCCTCCTTCATCGCCTTCGTCCAGGACGCCTCGTCGGAGACCGGCCGGTCGAGGAAGAGGAAGTCGACGTTGTCCGTGATCTCCGACAGAACCTTGAGCCGGGTCTGGGCGTGCGGGGCGATGGCCTGCCACTTCGACTCGTCGAAGTCCTCCGGCGCCCACGGGGCGAAGGGGGCCCGCAGCCAGGGGGCGCAGCGCTCCGTGAAGTCCTTCACGTCCAGGAGACGGATGTGGTCGGCGTTGATCGCCTCGCACTTCTTCAGGTCGAAGCGTGCCGGGTTGGGGTTCACGTCGGAGATGTCGAAGGCCGCGACCATCTCGTCCATCGTGAAGATGTCCTGGTCGGCGGAGAGCGACCAGCCGAGGAGGGAGAGGTAGTTGAGCAGGCCCTCGGGGAGGAAGCCGCGCTCACGGTAGAGGTTGAGCGAGGACTCCGGGTCTCGCTTGGAGAGCTTCTTGTTGCCCTCGCCCATGACGTAGGGCAGGTGACCGAACGCGGGCACCGACTTCGCGACGCCCAGCTCGATCAGCGCCTTGTACAGGGCGATCTGGCGGGGGGTGGAGGAGAGCAGGTCCTCGCCGCGCAGGACGTGCGTGATCTCCATCAGCGCGTCGTCGACCGGGTTCACGAGCGTGTAGAGGGGCGCCCCGTTGGCTCGTACGATCCCGTAGTCCGGCACGTTCTCCGCGGTGAAGGTCAGCTCGCCGCGGACCAGGTCCGCGAAGGTGATCGTCTCGTCGGGCATGCGGAAGCGGACGATCGGCGTACGGCCCTCGGCGACATACGCGGAGACCTGCTCGTCGGTCAGGTCACGGCAGTGGCCGTCGTAGCCGGACGGCTTGCCTGCGGCGCGGGCGGCGTCGCGGCGGGCGTCCAGTTCCGCGGTCGAGCAGTAGCAGTGGTAGGCGCGGCCGGCGTCCTGGAGCTTCTGCGCGACCTCCTTGTAGAGGTCCATCCGCTGGGACTGGCGGTACGGGGCGTGCGGGCCGCCGACCTCGGGGCCCTCGTCCCAGTCGAAGCCCAGCCAGCGCATCGAGTCCAGGAGCTGCTCATACGACTCCTCGGAGTCGCGGGCCGCGTCGGTGTCCTCGATGCGGAAGACGAGCGTGCCCTGGTGGTGCCGGGCGAACGCCCAGTTGAACAGGGCGGTGCGGACCAGGCCCACATGGGGGTTACCGGTGGGCGACGGGCAGAACCGTACTCGGACGGCTGGGACGGGTGCGCTAGCCACGCTTGACAACCTTGTTGGTGAGAGTGCCGATGCCTTCGATGGTGACGGCGACCTCGTCGCCGACGGTGAGCGGCCCGACGCCTGCCGGGGTGCCCGTGAGGATCACGTCGCCGGGGAGCAGCGTCATGGCCTCGGTGATGTTGACGATCAGATCCTCGATCGAGTGGATCATCTCGCTGGTGCGGCCGAGCTGGCGTTGCTCGCCGTTGACGGTGAGCTGGATCGTCAGGTCGGAGGCCGTTTCGACGTCCAGGCCGGTCTCCACCCAGGGGCCCAGCGGGCAGGCGGTGTCGAAGCCCTTCGCCCGCGCCCACTGCTTCTCGCGCTTCTGGACGTCACGGGCGGTGACGTCGTTGGCGCAGGTGTAGCCGAAGATCACGTCCTTGACGCGCTCGCGCGGGACCTCGCGGCACATGCGCCCGATGACGACGGCCAGTTCGGCCTCGTGGTGGACCTCTGCCGAGAAGGCGGGGTACTGGATCTCGTCGCCGGAGCCGATCACCGAGGTGGAGGGCTTGAAGAAGGCGAACGGCGCGTCCGGAACCTCGTTGCCCAACTCGCGCGCGTGCTCCGCGTAGTTGCGGCCGAAGGCCACGACCTTGTTGGGGAGCACCGGGGGCAGCAGCCTGACCTTGTTCAGCGGGACCTTCGTGCCGGAGAGCTGGAAGTCCGCGAACGGGATGCCCTTGATGATGTCGAGGACGAGCTCGTCCGGCCTGTCGCCCTCGACCGCGCCGAAGGCGACGTTCCCGTCGATGGAGAATCTGGCGATGCGCACGGGATCCTGGCGCCCCTCACTGAGAACTGTGCGTACGTCGGCCGACCTTGGGTTCGACAGCCGACTCTGGACGCTCCAGGCTAACCGGTCCCGGCCCTCGACCATCGGTCGGCGGGCCGGTGGTCCGGGGTGCGCGCGCCCGTCGCACCTCGGCCGGCCCGTCGGCCGGAGAGAGCCTGCCGTGATCATGAAAAAAGGCTCCCCGGTGGCCGGGGAGCCTCGTCAACCGTTCCGTGGCGGCTACTCCGCGGCGGCGGAGACCGGGATCTCCATCAGAATGGTGCGCCGGGGGTTGGCGGTCTGGGCCGGGAGGTCGAGCGAGTGCTCCGGCTGCTCCGGGACCGTCAGCTCACCGGCGTCCTTGAGGTGCACCAGCGTCGTGCGCCGCGGGTTGGCAATGTTGCGGAACATCATCGTCGTCTTCACGGTTGTACTCGACCTCGGATGTCGGGGGTTGGACAGATGCAGCCTTCTTGTAAAGCGTCAGGCTAAACATGCCATTCCCCGTCGGTGTCGTGGAGACCTCATGATCGGCGTGTGAGTTTGCTCACTGAGCTGTGGGCAAACCGGACAATTGCAAGTCTCAACTCACCCCAACGAAACGGACATTGCCCCCCTGAAGCTATCATTCCGCTCCTGATCATGGCGACTGGGACACCTGCCACCACGGGGAGACTCGCGGAGTTATGTCCGGTATCGACGAGAACGCTTTCCACACCCGGTGACACCGCCCTCACGAGGTGTCACGTAGGTCACGGTCTGACCCACGGACCTTGTTGGAGATCCGGCACTGTGCTGGAATTCCACGGACCGCCGCGGGATCGAGCCGGCGCACAAGGGGCGCAGAGAAGCGCCGAGCGGCGGTGAGAAGGGGGAGCCAGCGCCGGTCACTCACGATCCACCGGGGTGCGTAATTCAGGGCGCTCCCCACAACGCCGACACCGTGCTTCTCCGTCCTGCGGAGGGGTGCCTGGTCCAGAGGTTGCGACGCTAGTGCAGGGACGTTTCAAGAGGGATGGCAGCGCTTCGGCCGAGCCGGAGCGGCACAGCGGGACCGGCCCCAACGCCGGCGGTCCCTCCCCCCAGCACGCCCAGAACCCGGGCCAGACCGCGTCCGGCGACGGCGGTTCCGGCCCCGGGCGCCTCGGCTCGTCGGTGTCCACGGGCCCGGCAGCCCCGGCCACTCCACCACCGGTGAAGCCCCCCAAGGGCCAGAGCGGCCCCGGATCGCGTGTGGCACTGCGCAACTGGCGCATCTCCACGCGCCTGGTGTCGCTGCTCGCGCTCCCCGTGGTGGCGGCCACCTCCCTGGGCGCGCTGCGCATCAACGACTCCATGGACGACATCCAGCAGCTCGACAACATGAAGCTGCTGACGGAGATGACGAAGCAGGCCACCGAGCTGGCCGCCGCGCTCCAGGACGAGCGCGACCAGTCGGCAGGTCCGCTGGCGCACAACTCCACGGCGAGCAACATCACGGTCAAGGGCTACCGGAACAAGACGGACCGGGCCGCGACCAACTTCGTCAACACCGCCGAGGACATCGACACCTCGAGCAAGGACGGCAACCTCCAGGGCGTCCGCGACAGCCTCGTCGGGCTCGTCCGCGACCTGGACACGCTGAGCAGCATCCGCAGCGACGCCTTCGAGAGCAAGGGCAACGCCACGCAGACGGTGGAGTCGTACCACCGTCTGATCACCCACCTGCTGGACCTCTCCCAGGACATGGCCGAGGCCACCAGCAACCCGGAGATGATCCAGCGCACGCGTGCCCTGTCGGCCTTCTCCTCCGCCAAGGAGTACGCGTCCAGCCAGCGCGCGATCCTCGCGGCGGCGCTGCCCGCGTCCAACAAGACGGTGGGCAGCCTCTCCGAGACCGACCGGCTGTACGGCCAGGGCGCGCTCGACAGCGAGGCGTCCGACCTCAACACCTTCCGCAGCATCTACGGCGACAACGACGCCGAGCAGCTCCTGCAGCCCATCGAGGACGGCAACTCGAACATCGAGGCCTCCGACCAGTACGCGGGTCGTGCCTTCGGCCGGTCGGACGGCCTCGCCGACCTGGACAAGCGCTCCTACAAGGACTGGGTCGACGACAGCTCGACCAAGATCCAGGAGATGGGCCGCATCGAGCACACGCTGCTCGAGGACATGGAGCAGAAGGCTCGCGAGCTGCGCAACGAGTCCGAGCGCGAGGCGATCATCTCCGGTGCGCTGATCCTGCTCGTGCTGGGTGTCTCCCTGGTCGGCGCCTTCGTCGTCGCCCGGTCCATGATCCGTTCGCTGCGCCGCCTCCAGGAGACCGCCACCAAGGTCGCCCAGGACCGGCTGCCCGAGCTGGTCAAGCAGCTCTCCGAGTCCGACCCGCAGGACGTCGACACGTCCGTGGAGTCGGTCGGTGTGCACTCCCGGGACGAGATCGGCCGCGTGGCCGCGGCCTTCGACGACGTGCACCGCGAGGCCGTCCGCCTCGCCGCCGAGCAGGCCCTGCTGCGGGGCAACGTCAACGCGATGTTCACCAACCTCTCGCGCCGCTCCCAGGGCCTCATCCAGCGTCAGCTCTCGCTGATCTCCGAGCTGGAGTCGCGCGAGGCCGACCCGGACCAGCTGTCCTCGCTGTTCAAGCTCGACCACCTCGCGACCCGCATGCGCCGTAACGGTGAGAACCTCCTCGTCCTCGCCGGTGAGGAGCCCGGCCGCCGCTGGACCCGCCCGGTCCCGCTGGTCGACGTGCTGCGCGCCGCGGCCTCCGAGGTGGAGCAGTACGAGCGCATCGAGCTGGCCTCCGTGCCGACCACCGAAGTCGCCGGCCGGGTCGTCAACGACCTCGTGCACCTGCTCGCCGAGCTGCTGGAGAACGCCACCTCGTTCTCCTCCCCGCAGACCAAGGTCAAGGTCACCGGTCACGCGCTGCCCGACGGCCGCGTCCTGATCGAGATCCACGACACCGGCATCGGCCTCTCCCCCGAGGACCTCGCCGCGATCAACGAGCGGCTCGCGTCGCCGCCCACCGTGGACGTCTCCGTCTCCCGCCGCATGGGTCTGTTCGTGGTCGGCCGGCTGTCGCAGCGCCATGGCATCCGCATCCAGCTGCGCCCGTCCGACTCCGGTGGCACGACCGCGCTGGTCATGCTGCCCGTCGATGTCGCCCAGGGCGGCAAGAAGCCCCAGCCGAAGCCCGGTCAGGGTGTCCCCGGTGGTCCCGCCTCGGCTCAGGCCGCGGCCGGTGTCGCCGGGGCCCGCCGTGGCAACGGCCAGGGCGGCGGCGTGCCCGGTGGTGCGGGCGGTGGCGCTCTCGGCGCCGGCGCCCCCTCGGGCGGTCGCCTCAACGCCGGTCAGGGGCCGCGCGCAGCGCTGCCCGGCACCGGTGGTCAGGGCGGTCGTCCCGGTGCGCCGGGCGGACCGCGCGGACCGCAGGGTCCCGGTATGCCTCCGCAGGGCCGGCCTGCTCCGGCCGGAGCGGGTGCCGGGTTCGGCGGCCAGGCTCCGGGCGCCCCGCAGGGCCTCCAGGCCGCGGGCACCGGTGGGCCGGGACAGGACGCCTTCAACACGCAGGACGCCTTCAGCGGTCAGGACGCTTTCGGCGGTGGCCAGGACGCGTTCGGCGGCCGGGGTGCCGTACCCCCGCAGTCGCAGTCCCCGAACACCGGCAAGGCTCCCGAGCAGGGCCGGCGCCGTCGGCCGCAGCTGCCGGGCCGCGGCGGTCCTCGTGCCGAGCTGCCGGGCGGCAACAACCCGCAGCCCCGCACGCCCAGTTGGAGCGACGAGAACGCGCAGCCTCCGGTGCCGCGCGCCTCCCTCGACGTGCCGCGCGGTCACGACGAGCAGGGCCCGGCCTCCACGTCCCGCATGCCGCGGATCGACGAGCACCAGAGTCCGGCGAACGCGGCCGCCACGTCGGAGTTCCCGCGCCCGGACTTCAACGCCCCGCAGAACACCGGCCAGTACCCGCGACCGGGTGCGAACGGTCCCCAGAACACCGGCCAGTTCCCGCGGCCGGGCACGAACGGTCCGCAGGACACGGGCGAGTTCCCCCGCCCCGGCACGAACGCCCCGCAGAACACGGGTCAGTTCGTCCGTACGGACATCTTCAGTGCCCCGCAGGCGTACGACAGCGGCTCGACGGGCCAGTTCCCGACGCCGGGCTACGACGGTTCCGCCACCGGACAGCACTCGCTGCCGGGTCGTCAGGACCCCTCGTCCACGGGCCAGTTCGACCGTCCCCAGACCAACGGCGGCGACTTCGGCGCCCCGCGGCCGCCCATGCCGCCGCGGCCGCAGCAGCGACCCGTGCGCCAGGAGCCGGAGGCGCTGCCGCCGGCCTCGGGCCCGGGCGACGGACGTACGCCGCTGTACGACACCCTGGAGACCAACTGGTTCCACGGCGGCCCGCAGGGACAGGAGCCGCCGTCCAACGGCAACGGCTCCTCCCCCGCCGGGGCCCCGCGCCAGGATCCGGCGGCCCCGCTGAGCCCCGCGGCCGCTCCGCAGCGGCCCGCGGCCTCCACGGGCTGGCGCAGCTCACCCAATGACGACCTCGTCCGGCAGGCGGAGCGTGTGCGCCAGCCGGCCGCGGGCGGTGTCACCACCTCCGGTCTGCCGCGCCGGGTGCCCAGGGCGAACCTCGTCCCGGGTACGGCTCAGCAGCAACAGCACCAAACCGGTCCGCAGGTCTCGCGTTCGCCTGATGACGTTCGCGGCCGGCTGACCAATCTCCGTCGGGGTATCGCACAAGGTCGTCAGGTCGGCGGTAACGGCCAGACGGGCAGCTTCCCGAACCCCACTCACCAGCAGGAGCGTTAGTTGAGCCCGATGAGCCAGGCGGCACAGAACCTCAACTGGTTGATCACCAACTTCGTGGACAACACCCCCGGGGTGTCCCACACCGTCGTCGTGTCCGCCGACGGCCTCCTGCTGGCGATGTCCGAGGGTTTCCCGCGTGACCGTGCCGATCAGCTGGCGGCCGTCGCGTCGGGGCTCACCTCGCTGACGGCGGGCGCCTCGCGGATCTTCGAGGGCGGCAGCGTGGCCCAGACCGTCGTGGAGATGGAGCGGGGATTCCTCTTCCTCATGTCCGTCTCGGACGGTTCTTCGCTCGCGGTGCTGGCCCACCCGGACTGCGACATCGGCCTCGTCGGTTACGAGATGGCACTGCTGGTCGACCGTGCGGGGGCAGTGCTCACGCCGGATCTGCGAGCCGAGCTGCAAGGCAGTCTGCTCCACTGATCAGCCCGGATCCACCCGTCTCACGAAAACACCGTCCGGCCGCCACAATCCCCCCACCGGCCTCTCAGACGGCTTGCCCAACCGACTTGCTGTCCCGCCCGGAGGATTCATGACCCCGCCCAACGCCTCTCATGATCCGTACGCGGAGCCGTACGAGGATGAGGGCGACCAGCCGCTGGTACGTCCGTACGCGATGACCGGCGGCCGGACCCGGCCGCGCTACCAGCTCGCCATCGAGGCTCTGATCAGCACCACGGCCGACCCGGCGGCGCTGATGGGACTCCTCCCCGAGCACCAGCGCATCTGCCACCTGTGCCGCGAGGTGAAGTCGGTCGCCGAGGTCTCGGCGCTGCTCGCCATGCCGCTCGGTGTGGCCAGGATCCTCGTCGCGGACCTCGCCGAGGCCGGCCTGGTGGCCATCCACCAGCCGGGCGGCGACGAGAACAACGGCGGCGCTCCCGATGTGACGCTGCTCGAAAGGGTGCTCAGTGGACTTCGCAAGCTCTGACGCGGGGCGGGCGACCACCTCCGCGAAGATCGTGGTGGCGGGTGGCTTCGGCGTGGGCAAGACCACGTTCGTGGGCGCCGTCTCGGAGATCAACCCGCTGCGCACGGAGGCCGTGATGACGTCCGCGTCAGCGGGCATCGACGACCTCACCCACACCGGAGGCAAGACGACCACCACGGTCGCCATGGACTTCGGCCGCATCACCCTGGACCAGGACCTGATCCTGTACCTCTTCGGTACACCCGGCCAGGACCGCTTCTGGTTCATGTGGGACGACCTCGTACGCGGCGCCATCGGCGCCATCGTCCTGGTCGACACCCGCCGTCTCGCCGACTGCTTCCCCGCGGTCGACTACTTCGAGAACAGCGGCCTGCCGTTCGTCGTCGCGCTCAACGGCTTCGAGGGACACCAGCCGTACGCTCCCGAGGAGGTGCGCGAGGCCCTGCAGATCGGACCGGACGCGCCGATCATCACGACGGACGCCCGGCATCGGTCGGACGCCAAGAGTGCCCTGATCACCCTGGTCGAGCACGCCCTGATGGCACGTCTTCGGTAACGCCCCCAAGGTGTGTCGACCAGCTCCCAAATCAACATCGTCATACGGCAGTTGTCGTAGATGTCCCGGAGTCGGCTGTGGCCTTGGACACGGTCGACCCCGGCGTTCATAACGTTTCGGCAGTGGAATCGGGTGGTACGGCCACGCGTGGTTGCCAACCGGTCTCGCTGTGCTCACAACGGCCCCGTCATTTGACGGGGCTCGCTCTTTATGACCGTTTTATCTAGGGCTTACATCACATGGAACCCGTGCGTACCACTGTTTGGAGCTGCGCAGGCCGTCGTGCTGGAATGCCTGAACTGCCCAATAGTCAACGACGTACTCACTAGTCGAAGGCGTACTGGGCTCTGAGAGACTGCGGCACAACGTAAGGTGCCGACCCCTCCGAGAGGTTGTTGGTCGAGTGAGGCGAAGCAAGAACGGTCCCGAGCCGTCGGCCCGGGGCAACTTCACCCCGCCCCCGCGCGGAGCGGCGCCTGCCCCTGTGCCCGGTTCGGAGCCATCGGCCGCGCCGGCGTCCAGCGGTAGCCGTTTCTCCCCGCGCAACTGGCGGGTGCCGACCCGGCTGAACGCGATCCTGCTCATACCCGTGATCGTCGGCCTCGTCATGGGCGGCTTCCAGGTCAAGAGCTCGATCGACACCTGGCGGGAAGCCGAGGACGCGGAGAACACCGCGCGCCTCGTGCGGGCCTCCCTCAGCTACGCCGACGCCCTCTACCAGGAGCGCGACAGCACCGCCGCCCCCCTGCTGAGCGGGGAGGGCCAGGACAACGCCACGGTCGTCGCAGCGCGCAAGAAGACCGACCAGGCCGCCGACGCCTTCGACGAGGCCGCGCAGAACATGCCGCAGAAGGCCGGCCTCGAACGCCGCCTCAAGCTGTTCCGTGACGGCGAGGGATCGCTCCAGACGCTGCGCGCGGGCGCCTACACCTCCCCCAAGCTCACCGGCGTGAAGACCGAAGAGGGCTACACCCTCGTCGCGCACCCGCTGACGGAGTTCGCCAACGAGCTCGGCCTGGGCACCGGAAACATCACCAGCTACGGCCGCACGGTCTACGCCATCGAGCTCACCAAGGCGTCCCTGTCGCTGCAGCGCTCCATCGGTATGCACCTGCTGATCAAGCCGGGCCCGGGCCTGAGCAGCTTCGCCAGCCAGAAGGTCGCCCTCTCCTCGTACGCGTACCTGGAGGGCATCGCCGTCGAGGAGTACATCGGCGGTGGCACCGCGGCCGACGCGGCGAAGCTCGACACCGCGAAGAAGCAGATCCAGGCCGAGGGCGCGGCGCTGGCCAAGGAGGCCGCGGCCAAGAACCCGGCCTACGTCCCGCCGCCGTCCAACCCCACCCAGATGGTCTCCGCCATCGCCACGCTGCCGTCGATGGACGACAGCGCCCGTGCGGCGCTCGGCAAGGACGGCATCACCGCCGAGAACTGGTGGGCGGTCACCACCCTCAAGTACAACGCCTACCGGCAGATCGAGACCGACCTGGCCGACACCGCGGTGAACGAGGCCGCGAGCATCGCCGACGAGGCCAAGCGCGACGCGTTCATCGTGGGTGCCGCCGTCGTGGTCGCCCTGCTCCTGGCGTTCATCCTGGCCGGCGCGGTCGCCCGCCAGATGTCCCGCTCGATGCGCCAGCTGCGCAACGCCGCCTTCGGTATCGCCGAGCAGCGCCTGCCGATGCTGGTCGACCAGCTCTCGCGCACCGACCCCGGCCGCGTGGACACTCGCGTCCAGCCGATCCCGATCAACACCAAGGACGAGATCGGCGAGGTCGCCCGCGCCTTCGACCAGGTCCACCGCGAGGCCGTACGACTCGCCTCCGAGCAGGCCCTGCTGCGGGGCAACATCAACGCGATCTTCACCAACCTGTCCCGGCGCAACCAGTCTCTGATCGAGGGCCAGCTGACCCTGATCACCGACCTGGAGAACAACGAGGCCGACCCGGACCAGCTGGAGAACCTCTTCCGCCTGGACCACCTCGCGACCCGTATGCGCCGCAACGGCGAGAACCTCCTGGTCCTCGCCGGCGAGGAGCCCGGCCGCCGCTGGGACCAGCCGGTCCCGCTGGTCGACGTGCTGCGCGCCGCCTCCTCCGAGGTCGAGCAGTACGAGCGTGTCGAGCTGTCGGGTGTTCCGGAGGCCGAGATCCACGGCCGCGCCGTGACCGACCTCGTGCACCTGCTGGCCGAGCTGCTGGAGAACGCCACCACGTTCTCCTCGCCGCAGACCAAGGTCCGCGTCACCGCGACCCGGCTGCCCGACGGCCGCATCATGATCGAGATCCACGACAAGGGCATCGGCCTCACCGCCGAGGACTTCGCGGACATCAACCACAAGCTGGCCAACCCGCCGACCGTGGACGCCGCGATCTCCCAGCGCATGGGTCTGTTCGTGGTCGGCCGGCTGTCCGACCGGCACGGCATCCGCGTCCAGCTGCGCCCCTCGGGCGAGCAGGCCGGCACCACCTCGCTGGTCATGCTGCCCGACGCGATCACCCACGGCGGTGGCGGCGAGCACCAGCCCGCCACCGACGAGTTCACCGTCTCGCAGATCATGCCGGAGCAGCAGAACTACCAGGGCGAGGACTTCAACACCGGTCTGCCCATGCGTACGGCCGCGGAGCTCGGCTTCGACGACAGCCGCTACTCCGAGGTCCCGGACGACATACGTGAGCTGGACCCGGTCGGCCGTTCCCTGATGCGCGAGGAACGCCGTGCGGCCCTGGAGTCCCAGAGCGGCGGCGAGCCGCCCGCCCTCCAGGGGCCGGACCCGTCGTACACCGAGGCGTTCGACGGTCCCCGCAACGCCCCGCAGACCGGTTACGACAACGGCCTGGGCGGCTTCCCCGAGCAGCAGCCGGCCTCCTACGACCAGCAGACGTCGTACGAGGAGGTTCAGCAGGCTCCGTACGAGGAGCAGCGGCAGACGGCGTACCAGGAGCCGAAGCGCCCGGCGTACGACGAGCCGTACTACGCGCCGAACGGCGGCCTGCCGCAGAACGACACCTTCTCCCCCGGCGGCGGTTACCCGGAGCCCTCCTATCCGGAGCCGGTCCAGGAGGAGCCCGCGGAGGTGCACGCGGCCGCCCCGGAGACCTTCTCGGGCTTCGAGGAGCGCCGCTACCAGGATGACTGGCCGCAGCCGGACGGTTACCGGAACGGCTACCAGGACCAGTACGCTCCGGAAACGGAATCTGCGCAGGCCGCTGACGTGAGTGAGCGTGACCGCGTAGGCTTCGATCGTCCGGGACCGGCCCCAGCTGCCGTAAGTCACGAACTGACCGAGGCGGGGCTCCCCCGCCGTGGCTCCCCCGGGAGCAGCGCGAACGGCTCGAACGGCACGCGGCACGCGACCCAGGAGCAGCCGGCCTCCGCGCCGGAGAGCAACGGCGGCGGCAGCGACGTCTGGCGCTCGAACAACGACGAGCGGTGGCAGCAGGCCTCCCAGCTGAAGAAGCCCAAGGCGGGCGGGGTCACCTCCTCCGGTCTGCCGCGGCGGGTGCCCAAGGCCAACCTGGTCGAGGGAGCCGCCGAAGCCAGCCCCCAGGGAGGCCCGTCGGTCTCCCGCGCTCCCGAGGACGTCCGGGGCAGGCTGAGCAATCTGCGTCGCGGTGTGCAGCGGGGCCGCAACGCAGGCAGTGAAACGAACGGTCAGGGCTTCGGCTCTGGCAGCACCTACAACCAGGAGCGTTAGTGTGAGCCCGATGAGCCAGGCGGCGCAGAACCTGAACTGGTTGATCACCAACTTCGTGGACAACACCCCGGGTGTGTCCCACACGGTGGTGGTCTCCGCCGACGGACTCCTTCTGGCGATGTCCGACGGCTTCCCGCGCGACCGAGCCGATCAGTTGGCGGCCGTCGCGTCGGGGCTGACCTCGCTGACCGCGGGTGCCTCGCGCATCTTCGAGGGCGGCGCGGTGAACCAGACGGTTGTGGAGATGGAGCGGGGATTCCTGTTCCTCATGTCCGTATCCGACGGTTCCTCGCTCGCGGTCCTCGCGCACCCCGAGGCGGACATCGGTCTCATTGGGTACGAGATGGCCCTTCTGGTGGACCGTGCCGGTTCGGTCCTGACACCCGATCTGCGTGCGGAGCTCCAGGGCAGCCTGCTCAACTGACAGACAGACGGTGCGTTTTGGCGTCCCGGGGCCGTAAGGTTTCGGGACGCGGCTCCACACAGCGTGATGGGTGCCCGGCACAGTCGGAGGAGGAGAGAAAGTGGCAACACCCCCAGGTGGTTCATCTGGCAATTGGTCGTACGGCCCTGGCCAGGGTCAGAACGATGGTTCCCAGAACCCGAACCGCTACAACTTCCCCTCCGCACCCAGCCAGCGGCCGTACGCGCCCCAGGGTCCCGGGCCCTCGCCGTACGACCAGCCGCCGGCCCCGCGCATCCAGCCCGTGCAGCCGCAGCGACGCTCCCATGAGCCGGCGCCCGCGGGGGCGTCGAACAACCCCCTGGTGCGTCCGTACGCCATGACCGGCGGTCGGACCCGCCCGCGCTACCAGCTCGCCATCGAGGCGCTGGTGCACACCACCGCGCAGCCGCACCAGATGCAGGGCCAGTTGCCCGAGCATCAGCGCATCTGCAATCTCTGCCGAGAGATCAAGTCGGTAGCCGAGATCTCGGCGTTGCTGACCATCCCCCTCGGCGTGGCCAGGATCCTCGTCGCCGACTTGGCGGAGGCTGGACTGGTCGCCATCCATCAGCCCGGCGGCGACGAGAGCGCCGGCGGCCAGCCAGACGTGACACTGCTCGAAAGGGTGCTCAGTGGACTTCGCAAGCTCTAGCGGCGGTCCTTCCCGCTCCACCACCTCGGCGAAGATCGTGGTGGCGGGTGGCTTCGGCGTGGGCAAGACCACGTTCGTCGGGGCCGTCTCGGAGATCAACCCGCTGCGTACCGAGGCCGTGATGACGTCCGCGTCAGCGGGCATCGACGACCTCACCCACACCGGGGACAAGACGACCACCACGGTCGCCATGGACTTCGGCCGCATCACCCTGGACCAGGACCTGATCCTGTACCTCTTCGGTACACCCGGCCAGGACCGCTTCTGGTTCATGTGGGACGACCTCGTACGCGGCGCCATCGGCGCCATCGTCCTGGTCGACACCCGCCGTCTCGCCGACTGCTTCCCCGCGGTCGACTACTTCGAGAACTCGGGTCTTCCCTTCGTGATCGCCCTGAACGGGTTCGACGGCAACCAGCCGTACAACCCGGACGAGGTCCGCGAGGCCCTCCAGATCGGACCGGACACCCCGATCATCACGACGGACGCGCGGCACCGGGCGGACGCCAAGTCGGCGCTCATCACGCTCGTGGAGCACGCGCTGATGGCGCGACTGCGGTAAGACTCCGTGCACGACAGCTGTGGGCGCCCTCCTGCGAGGAGGGCGCCCACAGCTGTTCAGGGGTGCGGGGAACTGCGCGAACGGCCACGACGGGCCCGCAGCCGCCCGCGCGACAGGGGCCCCGGCCACCGGGCGCCACAAAGCGGCGGTCCCGCCCTCCCCGTGGGGAGAACGGGACCGCCGAAAGCCCGGAGGGCCTAGTGCCAGCTGTGCGGGGCTCGGAAGCCGCCCTCGCGCTCCAGGCGGCGCCAGCCGGCCTTCGGGTGGGCGCGGTGGGTGGGGGCGGTGGAGGGCCGGGCGGCGGCGCGGGCCAGGAGGATCGCCGTGATGGCGGCGACTTCCTCGGGCTCGGCATGGCCCTTCTCGACGCGGATGTCAGGCGTGTTCATAGGTCACAGTCTCCGTGAGAGAGGTTTCCGCGGGGGTGGTGCGGAGGGTCCGCCGGGTTACTGCGGAGGGTTGCCGTGCTTGCGCGAGGGCAGGTCGGCGTGCTTGGACTGGAGCATCGCGAGGGACTTGATGAGGATCTCGCGGGTCTCGGTGGGGTCGATGACGTCGTCGACCAGGCCGCGCTCGGCCGCGTAGTACGGGTGCATGAGCTCGGACTTGTACTCCTTGACCATGCGGGCCCGCATGGCCTCGGGGTCCTCGGCCTCGGCGATCTGGCGCCGGAAGATGACGTTGGCGGCACCTTCGGCGCCCATCACGGCGATCTCGTTCGTCGGCCAGGCGTAGGTGAGGTCCGCGCCGATGGACTGGCTGTCCATGACGATGTAGGCCCCGCCGTACGCCTTGCGCAGGATCAGGGAGATCCTCGGCACGGTGGCGTTGCAGTACGCGTACAGCAGCTTCGCGCCGTGGCGGATGATTCCGCCGTGCTCCTGGTCGACACCCGGAAGGAACCCGGGGACGTCCAGCAGAGTGACGATCGGGATGTTAAAAGCGTCACACATCTGGACGAAACGCGCAGCTTTTTCCGACGCCTCGATGTCCAGGACACCGGCGAGCGTGGAGGGCTGGTTCGCCACGATGCCCACGACCTGGCCGTCGAGGCGGGCCAGCGCGCAGATGATGTTGCGGGCCCAGCGCTCGTGGACCTCCAGGTAGTCGCCGTCGTCGACGATCTCCTCGATCACCTTGGTCATGTCGTACGGCCGGTTGCCGTCCGCCGGGACCAGGTCGAGCAGCACGTCGCCGCGCCGGTCGGCCGCGTCGGTGGACTCCACCCGCGGCGGGTTCTCCCGGTTGTTCTGCGGGAGCATCGCGAGGAGGTAGCGCACCTCGGCGAGGCAGGTCTCCTCGTCGTCGTAGGCGAAGTGGCAGACGCCCGACGTCTCGGCGTGCACGTCCGCGCCGCCCAGGCCGTTCTGGGTGATCTCCTCGCCCGTCACCGCCTTGACCACGTCCGGTCCAGTGATGAACATCTGGGACGTCTCACGGACCATGAACACGAAGTCCGTCAGGGCGGGGCTGTAGGCGGCGCCGCCTGCGCACGGGCCGAGCATCACCGAGATCTGCGGGATGACGCCGGAGGCCTTGGTGTTGCGCTGGAAGATGCCGCCGTAGCCGGCGAGGGCACTCACACCCTCCTGGATGCGGGCGCCCGCGCCGTCGTTCAGCGACACGAGAGGCGCCCCGGCCGCGATGGCCATGTCCATGATCTTGTGGATCTTCGTGGCGTGGGCCTCGCCCAGCGCGCCGCCGAAGATGCGGAAGTCGTGGGCGTAGACGAAGACCGTGCGGCCCTCCACCGTGCCCCAGCCGGTGATGACACCGTCGGTGTACGGCTTCTTGGCCTCCAGGCCGAATCCGGTGGCCCGGTGCCGGCGCAGCTGCTCGACCTCCTGGAAGGAACCCGGGTCGAGGAGCAGCTCGATGCGCTCCCGTGCGGTCAGCTTGCCCTTGGCGTGCTGCGCCTCGGTCGCCTTCTCGCTGGGGCCGGCCAGGGCGGTCGCACGGATCTCGTGCAGCTCGGCCACTCGCCCGCGCGCGTCCGTCGGCTCACCCGTCGACTCACTCGGCGCCTCATCCAAAACGGTCATGTAGCGACCTTACGAACACCGGCGCGGAAAGCGAGCCGTCGACTCCGTACAGTCTCCGGCCCGTTTTCCTGGTGCGACTGAACAGAACCAGAGAGCCATGCAGGCGTTCTGACTGCTCAGGGGGCCTGGGGCTTGTAGAGGTCGCACAAAGTCAGCGCGTGAGAGCCACCTCACACCGATGGGTGGCGCATGCCGTCCCCGGGGTGACACGCAGCTGCAGCAGGCGGCCCGTGGCCCGTACTTCCACGCTGTCGTCGGCCCGCACGACCGAGTGCACCGGGCGGTTCCAGACGATCTCCAGCGGTTCACCCGTCCGGGGTGGTTCGCTCACGCAGAGGGTAGCGGTACGGCCCCTGCGCCGGACCAGCACGCTCGCCGGCGCCGACACGGTGAGGGGGCCCGCCGTACCGGCCCGCCAGAAGTTCGCGGCGGTCAGGCCGAGCCGGTCGACGCGGACCGCCTGACAGGCGCTGTCGTTGGCGAGGACCGACAGCCAGTGGTGGTCGGCGGCCCGGGCGGCGACGGCGGGCCGGGAGGCGCCGGGCATGAGGACGTAGGTGTACGTGGCGTCCACGGGGTCGGTGCCGTGGTCGATCCAGAGGGTCTGCCGGCGGCGGGTGCGCCGTTCGGTCGTACCGCCGGTGTTGATGTCGGACCAGGCGCCGGTGCGGTCCTCACGAAGGGCCTGGACGCCGTCCGGGACGAGCCAGCCGCCGTGCCCTTCCAGATGCGCCCAGCCCCGCCCCCGTACGAAGGCCTGCGTCCCGCCCTCCCCCAGGTTGCGGCTGTCCACGACCGTCTCGACGGGGACGCCGTCCGTGCAGGTGATGCCCGCGCCGAGGCAGATCACCGCGTCCGCGACGCAGAACCACGACTTGCGGGCCTCCAGCGTCGACTCCAGCCCCTTCAGGTGCTGGCCGGTCGCCGCGTACTCGCCGTCGGTGGTGCCGCCGACCCAGCGGACGTCCGGCTTGGGCTCGCCCCACTCGCCGCCGGCCTTGTCAGGGAGGCGTCTGGTGGAGACGGTCGTGCCGGGGAGGCGGTACCAGTCGACGGTGGGCCAGTACCAGTCGGTGTACTGGCCCGAGTCGGCGGCCCACCAGGAGACCATTCCGGCGCCGGTGTGCCAGCCGCGCGGGTTCTCCCCGTTGCCGCACTCGTAGGCGGCGACGCGGTCGCTCGCCATGGCGATGTTCACGACGAATCCCGGGCGGCGGTGGACGGCCCGGTCCATGGCGGCGAAGAGGTGGTGGCCGACGGGTTCGGGGGCGGCCGGGACCGGCGCCCCGGCCACCGCGTGCAGACGGGCGAGGTCGGCCACGCCGAACTGGGGGGCGGTCAGGATCGGGGTGACGGTGTCCCGTTCGATCCAGCCCTTGATACGGCCGTACCAGCGCTCGCGTTCCGCCGCGCCCGCTCCGCCAGCGAGCAGCGCGATGGCGGCGATGATGCCCTGGCCGTGGAAGTGGTCGCCGCGCAGGACGTGCCGGTCGTCGCTCTTGAGGTGACCGCGGCTGATCGCGCGGCCGTTGACGCTGTCCATCACCAGGCCGTCGTGGATCAGCGGGGCGTAGGCCCGCTCGACGCTGTCGAGGACGATCTGCCGGTTCGGGTCGGTCACCTCCCACGCCGAGCCGGCCAGGAGGGCGAAGAGGCGGCCGAGGCCGTCGAGCATCACCTGGCCGTAGGTGCCCGAGTAGGCGACCCAGGTGTGCTGGATGAACGAGCCGTCGGCGTAGAGGCCGTCGCCCTTGGTGACGTACGGGAAGACCGGGGAGAGGGCGTCGCGGGCGAGGGCGATCCGGTCGGGGGCGCCGCCGAGGATGCCGCGCAGGGCGACGGACCGGCACAGGTCGACGCGGTTGGCGCCGGTGGAGGTGCCGGAGTAGTCGGTGAGCATGGTGTCGGGGATGAAGTGGTCGACGGCGGCGCAGGCCGCGCTCTTCCGGGCGTCCGTGAGGTGGTCGTACAGGGCGGCCGTGATGTCCATGAGGAGCCTGGGGCTGCCGATCTGCCATTCCCACCAGTTGCCGTACAGGGTGGTGGAGGGGTTGTAGACGGTGGCGCAGAGGTGGTCGAGGCCTCTCAGGATGTCCGCGAGGAGGTTCTCGTCGCCGGTCGAGCCGGTGCCCGGCTGGACGTGGGCCTGGGTCATGGTCCACAGGCGGCTGTAGCTCCGGGTGATGCCGGCCGGGGGGTCGTAGGGGGCGCCGGGCCACAGGGAGGTGGGGGTGGGGGCCATGGTGGCACGGAAGCCTCTGGCCAGTTCGCCGGTCTCGGCTAGGCGGGAGGCGTAGGGTTCGGCGGCCGGGTCGTAGCCCGTGCCGAGGGCGATGTCGAGCCAGCGTCGGCGGAGGGTGTCGTAGGGGTCGGCCGCGGTGACGGCTCGGGTGGGCGGAGCGGCGGCCGTGGCCAGGAGCGCCGCCGCGAGCAGGACGGCTCTGCGGCTGGGTCGCGTGGAGGCGCTGCGCTGCGGCTTCATACCGGGGCATCTACCACCGCGATGTCATCAGGCCAACACTTCGCGGATGACGTTGAAAGGCGGACGGAATAGGTCTACGGTCATTCGCGTTGACTGGTTCAACGTTCAACATCCTCACCTCTGGGAGTACGTCATGGCGAACACCGACCTCACCGCACTGACCGGCGACTACACGATCGACGCTGCCCACTCCACGATCGGCTTCACCGTCCGGCACGCGATGGTCACCAACGTCAAGGGCAAGTTCAACGACTTCAGCGGCTCCCTGCACCTGGACGGCGGCGACCCGTCCGCGTCGACGGCCTCCATCGACATCAAGATGGACAGCATCGACACCGGGTCGGCGGACCGTGACGGGCACCTCAAGAGCGCGGACTTCTTCAAGATCGAGGAGTTCCCGACGATGACCTTCCGCTCCACCAAGGCCGAATCCCTCGGCGGCGATGACTACCGCATCACCGGCGACCTCACGATCCTCGGCACCACCAAGCCGCTCAGCATCGACCTCGAGTTCAACGGCTCCGCGAAGGACCCGTTCGGCAACGAGCGCGTGGGCTTCGAGGGCAAGGCCGAGATCCTGCGCTCCGAGTGGGGCCTGACCTGGAACGCGGCCCTGGAGACGGGTGGCGTGCTGGTCTCCGACAAGATCAAGCTGAACTTCGACATCTCCGCGATCAAGAACGCGTGACCCTGCGGCGACAGCGCCGGTGAACCCTCCCGCGGAGGCTCACCGGCGCTTTCGCAACTCCCCGAGGATCGCGTCGACTTGAGCGGCGCGGCTCTGCGGGGTCCGGGCGCGCAGTAGTCCGAGCATGACGAGATAGCGGTCGGTCTTGCCGAGCCCCTCGAACACCGCCCTGGCCCGCGGGTGCCGTTCCAGTGCCGCGGCCAGCTCGTCGGGGACCGTCGCGTTGCTCTGCGACTCGTACGCCCCCTCCCATCGCCCGTCCGCCTTCGCCGCGGCGACCTCCGCGAGACCCCCGGGGCGCATCCGGCCCTCGGCGGTCAGGTCCGCGATCCGCCGCACGTTGACCATGGACCAGAGGCTGCCGGGGCGGCGCGGGGTGATCCGCTGAAGGTAGTGCGTGGCGTCGAGCCCCTTGCGGTGTCCGGTGATCCAGCCGTGGCACAGGGCCACGTCGTTCACCTCGGCGGCCGTGACGGAGGGCAGACCCGAGCCCTTCTTGGCGACCTTCACCCACAGCCCGGGGTGCGGGGCGGGGTGGCCGGTCAGCCAGGCGTCGAGGGCGGGGGCGGAGGGGAAGGCGCGGGGTTCGTCGGGTTCGCCGGGTTCGGTGGGCACCCGGACACCGTAGAGGGCGTCAGCAGGTGCGGCGGTAGGGAATGTCCGGGAGGTAGGTCCGCCAGGCGGCCTTCGAGAGGCCGGAGCCCGCGCGGGCGCAGATCTGCGTGACGAGGTGGTCCGGCGCCAGGTCGTACTTCTGGACGGGAACGTGGGTGCCGGAGACGTACAGCGTGTCGTCGGGGCCGAAGGCGAGCGCGAGCACCTCGTCGCCCGGGGTCGGCAGGGCGGTGCCGAGGAGCTGCTGGGAGGAGACGTCCCAGAGCTGCACGGTGCCCTGGGAACCGGCGACCGCCAGGGTGCGGCTGTCGTGGGAGAAGGCCAGTGCGGTCACCCCGCCGGTCGTGTCCGCGCCGGTGTCGGAGGCGGATCCGTCCAGCACACCGAGCCGGGTGCGGGCCGCACCGTCCCAGAGCGTGACGCCTCCCAGGACGTCACCCACCGCCAGCCGGGTGCTGTCCGGGCTGTAGGCCAGGCCGCTGATCAGGTCCTCGCCGAGCACCCTGGGCTCCAGGCGCCCCGCGCGGAGGTCGGCGACCAGCCCCTCCTCGGTCACCAGGCTCCCCCCGTCGGGGCGGCGGGCCATGGCCACGCCCTCGGAGTCGAAGGCGACGACGTCGCCGGGCCGGACACTGCGCACGGTCTTCACCCGCTTGCCCTCGCGCACGTCCCACACCTCGACGGTCGGCCGGGAAGCCGGCCGGTACGCCAGGAGGGTGCGGGCGTGGGTGTCGAGGGCGAGCCCGTTGACGGCGAAGGTGTCCTTGCCGGTGAACGGGATGTCCACGGTGGCGTACGCGCGACGCGACTCGACGTCCCACACCGTGATCCGCGTCGCGTCCGGCTCCGCCTGCCCGTGGTCGTACCGGTTCCGGCCGACGGCGAGGTACCGGCCGTCGCCGCTGAGTGCCATCAGGTCGCCGCAGGTCCGTCCGCCCTCGGCGGGACATGCGGACTGCGGGGGCGCGAAGACCATCCGTCCGCTGCGGGTGTCCGTGACCTGGATGCGCTGTGTTCCGGCCACCCCGGACGAACGGGCCAGGATCCGGCCGTCGGCGGAGAGTTCCGCCGTCCGGGCCGACGGCTGCTGCCATCGGGCCGTCGCCGCCTCACCGAGCGTCAGCGAGTGCACCACGGTCCCGGATCCGCCCAGGTAGCGCACGATCCCCGCCGCACCGTCGAGGGTGACACCGTGCCATTCGTCGGCGGCCGGCCGCTTGCGCAGCACGGGCCCGGACGGGTACCCCACCCGCCACACGAGGAGTTGGCCGGGTCCCGTGGCCATGAGGAACCTGCCGTCGCCGCCGGACCAGACCTGGGTCAGCCCGGTCGCCTTGAGGGTCAGCGTCCTGCGACCGGTGCGCAGGTCCCACCCGTGGACTCCGTCACCGGTGACGACGGTGAGCGTCCGGCCGTCCGCGGTGAACGCCAGTCCGTCGTCGCGGCAGTCGTCCGGACGGACCTTCGTCACCCAGGACGCGGAGGACTTCCGGTGCTCCCGCACGTCCCAGATCTCCAGCTCCCGCGTGCTCGTGCACAGCGCCAGTCGGCTGCCGTCGGGGCTGAGCGCCATGGCGTCCACGCTGCGGTCGGTGCCGGGGATCCGCAGCAGCCGGCGGCCGGTGCGCAGGTCCCAGGCGCCGACGGCGCCGTTCCAGTCGGCGGCCGCGAGAGTGTGCGCGCCGAAACGGACGGCCGGCTGCTCCGTCGCGTCCACCCCGGGCAGCGTCCGCGTCACCCGTGCGCTCGGCACGTCCCACAGCTCGATCCCGTCCTGCGCCAGTAGCGCGAGCGTCCGGCCGTCCGGACCGACGGCGGCCGGAACGCCGTCCATCAGCTTCCCGGGGCCCGGCGCGGAGAGCGTGAGCCGCCGCGTCCGCAGGTCCCGGATCCGGACCCGGTCGGCGGTGACGGACACCACGGACCTGCCGTCCGCGGTCAGCCGTCGCACGTCGTTGCCCGAACCGTCGAAGCCGTCGTCCGCCCCGGGCACCGCGAACACGTCGTCCTCGCGCTGCGCCATCGCCCCGATCAGCGCCGACCGGGTCTCCGTCGTGTCGGCGAGCCCCGCGGCGGCCACGCTGAGCCGCATAGCGGTACGCGGGTCGGAGAACCGCATGCTGTCGGCGACCGCTGCGACCCGGCGGGCCTCGGCCTCCACCTGACGCCGGTCGCTGGTACGGCCCTGCTGCCAGGCCACCGCTCCGGCGACCAGGGCGAGCACCAGCAGCGTGACGAGGACGCCCCCGAGCCCGCGTCGTCTGCGGAGCTCGCCCCTGCGCGCGGCACCGCTCGCCGTCAGGAACGACCGCTCCGGCACGGTGAGCGAGGCCGTGGCGAGCTGCTCCTGCGCCGCGGCCAGCCGGGTGCCCCGGTACAGGGCGCCCGGGTCACGGCCGAGCTCGGCCCAGGTGCGGGCCGCCTCCGTCAACCGCCGGTGCGTCCGCAGCTGTTCGCGTTCCTGCTCGATCCAGCCGGACAGCCGCGGCCACGAGGAGATCAGCGCCTCGTGCGCGAGGTCGACGGTGTCGTGATCGAGGGTGATGAGCCGTGCGCGGGCAAGGCGGTCCAGGACGAGGGACATGTCGGACGGTCGGCCGGGCGCGGCCGGGGAGGGTGCGGCCGTCGGCGCGGGACGGGTGAAGTCGAGTTCGGCACGGTCGACCGGGCGGCGGGTGTCCTGGGAGCCCTCGCCGGGGGTGATCAGCCGGAGCAGGACGAGCCGGGCGAGTTCCGCGTGCGTGGTGGAGAGTCCCGCCCAGACCTCCTCGGCGGTCTGGGCGATCGCCCCGTGGACGCCGCCCGCGGCCTCGTACGCCTCCTCCGTCAGTGCCCGGCCTCGACGGCGCCGCCAGGTCTCGCGCAGGACGTGCGACAGCAGCGGGAGGCCGCCGGGTTCACCGGCGATCTCCTCGACGAGGCGGGCGGTCAGGGCGCGTTCGACGATGAGACCCGCGGCCCGGGCCGGTTTGACGATCACCTCGCGCAGCTCGGCCGGGTCCATCGGGCCGACCAGCAGACCGGCCTCGCCCAACGCGTCAGCCAGAGCGCGGTGTTCGGCGCAACGGCCGTAGAAGTCCGCGCGTACGGCGATGACGACCCGCAGTCTGTTCTCCGGCCGCCGCGCGGCGAGCAGCAGGTCGATGAACGCGCGGCGCTCGGCCGCGTCCCGGCAGAGAGTGAAGACCTCCTCGAACTGGTCCACGACGACGAGGGTGTCGCCGGCGGCCCCGGCCGACCTGGCGTCCCCCGCCCCCACCGCCTCCAGCGCCCCGGCGTGCGTCCGGAGCGGATGCTCGCCCGGGGTGAGGATGCGGATCGCGGCCAGTCGGTGTTCGGCGCGCAGGGCGGGGATGAGGCCGGCGCGCAGGAGGGAGGACTTGCCGCTGCCCGAGGGGCCGAAGACGGCGGTGAACCTGCGCTCGTCGACGAGGTGCCGCAGGGCGTCGACGAGTCGGTCGCGGCCGAAGTAGAGGTCGTGGTCGTCGGGTTCGAAGCGGGCCAGGCCCCGGTACGGCGGGGCGGTGTCGTCGTCCTCGCGGGCGGTGGCGGTGTCACGGACCTCGCGGTCCGCCTCCTGCCAGCGCTTCTCCCACTCCCGCTCGTCGCCGCCGCAGGCCCGGACATAGGCCAGGGCCACCTGGAGCGAGGGCAACTGCTCACCGGCGGCGGCCTGGGAGAGCGCGGTGACCGAGTAGGGGGTCCGGCGGGCGAGATCGCGGTAGGGGGTGCCGCCGGCCTCCCGGCGCAGCTTGCGGAGTTCGTGGGCGAACCGCGGGACCGGCCCGGCGGCGGGATCGACAGGGGTCTCCCGACGGCCCATGTCCGCTCCGCTCCGCCTGGTTTCCGGCCTGCCTCCTCGTGACACAGACGCCTGTTCGGCGACGCCACCCTAAGGAACCGTTCCGATCGTCCGCAAGGCTCCCCAGGGCCGACCACCAGGCACTTTCGTTTTGTTCAGAGTGGCGTGCGGTGGCTGCTGAACAACGCGCGGGCCGCTGGACTCGTGGTCACGGGCCCCGCTCCGGGGGTCGCACCACATCGTGCGGTCTCCGCACACGGACGCCACGAGAGGCGACATGACCATCACGAAGGGGGCGGTCGCGCCGCCCTCACGCACGGCCCGAGGTGTCCTCACGGGGGTGGGACACCTCGGGCCGTCCGCCTCCTCCGCCTACGGCGCCACCGTGACGCGGTGGGCATGGGCGTACTGGCTCGCCTGCGCGGGATTCGCGCTGACGCTGTCGGTGACGACGGGGCTCGGTCCGCACCGGGTGTGGGGCGCCTGCGCGGCGGCGGGGTACGCGACGGCCGCGGTGCTCACCCTGCGGGACGACCGCTCGTGGCGGCGGGCCGGTGCGGTCGCCGCACTCGTCGGGGCGGTCGTCGTGCCGCTGGTGGTGCTCGTCGTCTCGGGGGCGGCCCAGTCCGAGGTCGGTGTCGTGGAGCGCTCCGGGGGTCTGCTGCTGCACTCCGGCAGCCCCTATCCGCCGGATCCGACGCGGACCGTGGACTTCGACCCGTATCTGCCCGGCATGGCGCTCTTCGGTGTGCCTCGTGCCCTGTTCGGCGCGGGCCCGCTGACCGATGCCCGCGTCTGGTTCTGTGCCGCGTTCCTTGCCTGCATGTTCTTCGCGGCGCGACGGCCCGCCGGGGCCGCGCGCATACGCCCGTCGTCGGTGGGTGCCGCCACCGCGGTGGCGTCGCTCGCCGCGTTTCCCGCGGTCGCGCTGCCGTTGGCGGTCGGCGGGGTCGATCTGCCGGTGGTCGGGTTGATGTGTCTGGGGCTGGCGCTGGCGGGTCGACGCGGCTCGGGAACGGCGGCCGGGCTGGCCATGGGCGCGGCCGCCGCGCTGAAGTGGACGGCGTGGCCGCTGCTGCCGGTGGGGCTGGTGCTGCTCGCGGTCACCACCGGCCGGCGGACGGCTCTGCGGGCCGCCGTCGCCGCCCTGTCGGTGGCGGTGCCGGCCGTGCTGCCGGTCGCCCTGGCCGACCGGCACGCGTTCGTCGAGCACGTGGTGCTGTTCCCGCTCGGGGAGGGCGGGGTCCGTTCGCCGGCGACCAGTCCGCTGCCGGGACATCTGCTGGCCGCACATGTGCCCGGCGGCTCGGTCCTCGCCACGGTCGCGCTCGCGGCCGCCGCTCTCGGCATGGCGGTCTCGCTCCTTGTACGGCCGCCCCGTACCGTCCGCGCGGCGGCGGACCGGCTGGCCGTCGGGCTGGGTCTCGCCATCTGTCTGATGCCCGCCACCCGGTTCGGCTACCTCGTCCTTCCCCTGGTCCTCGCGGCCTGGTTCCGGCTCCCGTGGTCCCCGGCCGCCCGCCGGGCCCCCGCGCACTCGGTCACAGCGCCGGCCGGGGCCGGACAGGCTGTCTGCGTGTCCGGCCCCGGCTGAAAAACGCGCGCGTCGGGGGGTGTACTGCCGCACCATGGGCCGTATGAGGACCGCTGCCGCCTGGATCACCGTCGCGTCGTACGAGAACGTCCACGGGTGCCCGACTCCCCTGGCCGCCGTGCGGGCCTGACTGCGGGTCCGCGGGATCGACTGGATGCCGTTCGCCGTGGAGGACGAGGTGCGGTTCGATCTCGCGTGCGGGCCCGGGGAGGACGGGCGGTGGCGGGGGTGGTTCCGGGTCGAGGTGGCCGCGACGGCCCTGTGGCGGCTCGGGTTGCACCCGGACCAGCCGTCCGCCGCCGTCGACGGCTCCTCGCCGCCCGGGTGGTGGCACGCCGCCGGTGAGCGGTACGCGCTGACGCGTCACGTGTCCTGAGGAGGCGGGCGCCCTGGCTGAATCGCGCCCCTTGTGCGGGAGTTCACAGGGTTCCCATAATCCTTGAACAGATTTGACCAGCCCATGTCAGAACTTGGGCATTTCTTTGATGCCCCGACTTGGCATGAACTCGTCAGAGCCACCCCCCACCCCCGGAAGGCATCACCTTGAAGAAGCTCCTCACGGCCCTCAAGAGAGGCCTGGCGGTCGGAGCCGCCGCGCTCGCGATCGCCGGCCTCCAGCCCGTCTCGGCCGCACAGGCCGCGCCCTCGCCCGTCATCGGCGGCAGCCGTGCCGCGCAGGGCGAGTTCCCGTTCATGGTGCGGCTCTCCATGGGCTGCGGCGGGGCGCTGTACACCCAGCAGATCGTCCTCACCGCCGCGCACTGTGTGAACGGCACCGGAGCGAACACCAGCATCACCGCCACCGCGGGGGTCGTCGACCTCCAGTCCACCACCGGGCGGGTGCAGGTCAAGTCGACGTACGTCTACCGGGCGCCCGGCTACAACGGCAACGGCAAGGACTGGGCGCTCATCAAGCTCGCCGCACCGATCAACCTGCCCACCCTGAAGATCGCCACGACGACGCAGTACAACACCGGTACCTTCACCGTCGCGGGCTGGGGCGCGGCCACCGAGGGCGGCGCCCAGCAGCGCTATCTGCTCAAGGCGACCGTGCCGTTCGTGAGTGACGCGACCTGCCGTACCTACAGCGGGTACAGCGGGCTGGTCGCGAGCGACGAGATCTGTGCCGGGTACGCGTCGGGCGGGGTCGACACCTGTCAGGGGGACTCGGGTGGGCCGATGTTCCGCCGGGACTCCGCGAACGCCTGGGTCCAGGTCGGCATCGTGAGCTGGGGCATAGGGTGCGCGCAGCCGAACGCGCCCGGGGTCTACAGCGAGGTGTCCACGTTCGCCTCGGCGATCGCTTCGGCGGCCGCGTCGCTGTGAGGTGAGGGGGCCGTCCCGCCCCTGGGGGCTGCGCCCCCAGACCCCCCGTCGGCCCTGAAGGGGCCTCGTCCTCAAACGCCGGACGGGCTGAAATCAGCCCCTC
This sequence comes from Streptomyces sp. NPDC031225, assembly GCF_055570355.1. NCBI lineage: Bacteria > Bacillati > Actinomycetota > Actinomycetes > Kitasatosporales > Streptomycetaceae > Streptomyces > Streptomyces sp. NPDC031225. The sequence goes on from NZ_JBVIHJ010000010.1 coordinate 130,341, forward strand.
CGGCGTTTGAGGAGCGGGGGCCCGGGGGCGGAGCCCCCGAAGGACGGGACGGGAAAGGGCGGCGGGGGCGAAAGAAGATCCTCAGAACCCCCCGCCACCGAAGTCACCCCCACCACCGAAGTCCCCTCCCCCGCCCCCGAAGTCACCGAAGTCCCCGGAGTCGAAGTCCGCGCCGGACACGTCGCCGCCCTCGTAGCCGCCGCCGAAGTCGCCGTAACCGGAGCCGTAGTCGGCCGCGTACGCGGGGCCGGCCATCATGCTGCCGAGCACGGTGCCGACCAGCAGCCCGGGGAGGATGCCGCCGCCGAAATAGCCGCCCGCCCAGGGACCGTAGGCCGGGCCCGCGTCCCAATACGGGCGGCGGCCCTCGACCGTGTCGACCTCGCGCATCACGGGGTCGCGGCCGTCGGCCAGCCGGGTCGCGTCGGCCGCGCAGACCGGTACCTCGCGCGGGGCTCCGCCGGGCGGCGTCCAGGTGGCGTCGGTGACGGAGGGACCGTGGCGGGGGTCGAAGAAGCAGGGCACCCGGCGTTCGGGCAGCGGCCGGTGCTCGCGGCGGGCGGCGAGCTGGGCGAGCGAGAAGCGGCCGTCCTCAAGGGACTGGGAGACCGCCCGTACGTCCTCGGGCCTCGTCGCGGCCGCCATGAACGACTTCGCCTGCTCGTAGGCGTCGAGCGCCCGCTCGTAGTCCGCGCGCATCGCGTCGTCGGCCCCCGCCTCGGCCGGGTGGAAGTCCAGGCGGTCCAGTTCCTCGCCGAACGCGGTGATGTCCTCGTCCACCACCACCCGCAGCTTCTCCAGCGCGGCCCGCTGCTCCTCCGCGTGCCGACGCCGGTTGCGCCGCACGAGCGTGTACGCCCCCGCGCCGCCCGCCACCAGCACGGCACCGACGGTGATCAGTGCGCCGGTCGGCACTCCGTTGTCCTCGTCGCCGGAGCTCCAGGTGGAGGGCGCCGAGCCGCCCATGTTGGTCAGGGCGCTGCTGGTGACGTCGCTGAGCTGGGCCCTGGTGTCCTCGCCCTTGTAGGTGGTGACGAGGTTGCGCACGGCCGCGCGCGGCAGGACCGCGGAGTCGGCGCGGGCGTCGAAGGCGTCGCCGAGACGGACCGCGTACAGGCCGGTGATGCCGGTGACGGTGCGCAGCTTCGTGAAGAGGTCCTTGGTCGGATAGTCGGCCGGCAGCACGACGAGGAAGAGCGGCTTGCCGGCGTTCTCGATCTGCTGCGCGAGGGTGTCGGCGTCCGTGGCGGACAGCTGGTCCGAGGCGGCCGGGTCGACGTAGACGGGGCTCTTGCGGAGCGCCTCGCCGATCGCCGAGACGCTCGTGGCGGTCGTCGTCGCCGAGGCGGGCGGGGTGCCCGTCGACAGGACGGCCAGGGCCGCGACCACCAGGGCGAGAAGCAGCCCCGGGAGGCTCCGGGTCGGTACTACGGCCTGCACGCTGGCCTTCATACTTCGACGCTACCGGACGCCTCCCGGAACCGGCCTCTCAGGTCGCCCGGTAGGCCTGCGTCAGCTTCGCCACCGCCTCTGCGTAGCGTCCGGCCAGGAGGAGGTGATCGGCGTCGGCGAAGGGCGCCGCGACATCGGCCGTCATCCGCCCGTCCGTCTTCTTCTGGACGATCAGCCGGGCCTTGTCGACGAGCGCGCGGCCCGTCCGGTCGGCCCCGGCCCGCTCGGCCGCCTTCGCGGCGAGGCCGAGCGCCTTGAGTGTCTTCTCCCCGCCGTCGGGGACCTTGGTGAGTGTGGTCAGGCCCCAGCCGTACGGGAACTGCGGGTCATAGGTCGGATCGCCGACGTTGATCGGCAGCTGGGCCTCCGACTTCGGCCAGGTGACGGGGAGTTGGCCGGTGAAGGCGCGCCTGCCGTACAGGACGTCCGCGACGCCGTCGCCCTCGGTGCCCGGCAGCCAGGACGCGACCAGGGCGTCGATCCCGCCGAGCCGGTCGCCGATGAGCTGCGGCCGCCCGGAGACGATCAGCACCGCGCACTTCATGGCCGCGCACACCTTGTCGACGGCGGCCTGGTCGGCGGCGGACAACGCCAGGTCGTTGCCGTTGCCGACGTCTCCGACGCCCTCGGCGTACGGTGTCTCGCCGACGACGACCACGCCGACGTCGTAGCCGGTGGTCGGGGCGGAGGCGTCCTTGGAGTACGTCAGCGCCGGGGAGTTCCTGCGCATCGCCTCCAGGATCGTCGTACCGGGGGTGATGTCGCCGGACGAGCCCTGCCAGGTGACGGTCCAGCCGCCACTCTGGTTGCCGATGTCGTCGGCGTTGGACCCGGCGACGTACACCTTCTGCGACTTCTTCAGCGGCAGGAGCCCGGCGCTGTTCTTCAGCAGCACCTGCGACTCGGCGGCCGCCTCGCGGGCCACGGCCCGGTGTCCGGCGGAACCGATCTTCGAGGCGCCGCTCGTGTCGGCGTACGGCTTCTCGAAGAGCCCCAGTTTGAACTTCTGCGTGAGGATGCGGGATACGGCGTCGTCGATCCGCTTCTCGCTGACGCGCCCGGCCCGCACCTCCGCGACGAGCGCGGTGTGGAAGTCCTTGTAGGCGTACGGGGCCATGACCATGTCGACCCCGGCGTTGACGGAGGTCCGGACGTCGCTGGCGTAGTCGCCGGGGATCTGGTCGATGCCGTTCCAGTCGCTGATGACGAACCCGGCGAAGCCGAGCTTCTTCTTGAGGACCCCGTTGATCATGTCGCCGCGGGCGTGCATCTTCACCGGGCCGAGGCCGTCGCCGACGATGTCCAGCGAGGAGTACGACGGCATGACCGTGCCGACGCCACGGTCGACCGCGCTCTTGTACGGCGCCAGGTGGACGGCGTCGAGCTGCTGCCGGGTGACGGTGGTGACGCCCTGGTCGATGGTGTACGTCCCGGTGGTGGAGGAGCCGTACGCGGTGCCGCCGTCGCCGACGAAGTGCTTGGCGGTGGCGAGGACCTTGTCGTCGCGGCTCAAGTCCTTTCCGCTGCGGGCGCCTTGGAGTCCCTGGATGACCGTCTCCATGGACTCGACGAGGGCGGGGTCCTCACCGAAGGACTCGTAGGAGCGTCCCCAGCGTTCGTCACGGGTGACGCAGAGGCAGGGCGCGAAGTCCCAGGGGACGCCGGTGGCACGGACCTCGGCGGCGGTCACCGCGCCTGTCCGCTCGGCGAGTTGGGGGTCCCGGGTGGCACCGATGCCGATGTTGTGCGGCATGACGGTGGCGCCGACCAGGTTGTTGTGGCCGTGGACGGCGTCGACACCGTAGATGAGGGGGATCTGGAAGCGCGTTGCCTGCGCCCGGAGTTGGAAGGAGTCGATCATCTTCGCCCAGGCCTCGGCGGTGTTGGGCGTGGGAGTGGAACCGCCGCCGGAGAGCAGCGAGCCGAGGTCGTAGGCGGCGACGTCGCCTCCGGTGCCGACGGCTCCGCGTTCGGCCTGGGTCATCTGGCCGGCCTTCTCCGCGAGGCTCATCCGGGAGAGGAGGTCGGCGACGCGCCGCTGCACGGGGAGCTTGCTGTTCAGATACGGCAGCCCGTGCGCGTCGATGACGACCTGCGGGGTCTCGGCCGGGGCCTTGGCGCCGGTGACGGTGAGCTTGAGGGGGACGGTCTCGGCGGTCTCGGAGGCCGTCTTGTCCTTCAGGGTGGTGACCCGGATGGCCTGCGAGGTGCCGGAGGCGGTACCGGCAGGGAAGGTGAGGGTGCCGGAGACCGGGGTGTAGTCCTTGCCGGGGTCGGCGGTACCGGTGGCCGCCGTCCCGTAGGCGACGGTCACGGGCTCGTCGAGCGGCGCGGAGCCGGTGGTGGCGACGGTGACCTCGACGGTGGCGGTCCTGCCCTGCGCGACCGGGTAGACGGCGGCGTCGGTGGTGACGTTCGCACGCAGCGACTGGTCGGCCCTGCCGTACAACTCGACGCCGTCCATGGCGAACTGACCGGGAGTGCCGACGGGGAGGGTGACGGCGTACCCCCACATCTCCGTCAGCCCCAGGACGTGGTCGATGCCGCCGACGGGCTGGTAGTCGGTGCGGTACGCGAAGTCGGTGAAGGGGATCTCGACCTGTTTCCAGCCCGTCCAGTCATCGGTGAAGGAGGTCGTCCACAGCTCGGAGGCCTCGCCGTTGGCGCCGCCGTCCTTGAGCTCGAAGGCGACCTTCTTGCCGTTGTTCCGCCCCTCCCACCAGAAGCGGATGCCTTTGCGGGCGGACCAGTCGTGGGCGGGCCCGGCGGCGGCGTAGTCGTGGGTGAAGCCGCCGTAGCCGCTGATGTCGTAGCTGCCGGCGAGGACCTTCGCGCCCTCGGGGGCGTCATCTCTCGTGGTGAGCGCGAGAGTTGGCGGATCGTCGTTGTCGCTGCCCCAGGTGAAGATGCCCTCGGCGGGCTGGGAGGCGAAGGGGACCTCGCCCTCGAAGCGGTCGACGGGGACCGGGGACGGATCGTCGGCGGCCTGCGCCTGGGCGGACACCAGCGGCACCAACGCCGCCAGGAGCGTGGCCGAGGCGAGCAGGGCGGTTCTTCGTACGGAACGCATGGAGCTTCCCCCTTGGCTCTCGTAATCCACTCGTGACTTACCTCACGCCGTGAGTTAACTGGCGACCCAGGGGACCGTCAAGATGGCCCGCCGCCCCGGAACTCACACCAGACGACTTTGCCCGGATCCCGTTCACGGACGCCCCAGTCGTCGGCCAGCGCGGCGACGAGAAGGAGACCGCGACCGTGTTCGGTGTCCCAGGACGGGGACGGGTGCGCGGGGTGGATCTCGCCGGGGCCGCTGTCGTGGACCTCGACGCGGAGGACTCCGTCGGTGGCGAGGGTCAGGGCGAGCTGAAAACAGCGGTTGGGCGGGACACCGTGCAGGAGGGCGTTGGTGGCGAGTTCGCTCACGCAGAGCAGCACGTCGTCGCTCCGCCGGGTGAGCCCCCAATCGGCGAGGGTGATGCGGGTGAGATCTCTGGCCACGGCTACTGACCTGCGGTCGCGGGGATACAGGGCGGTTCGGGCGTGGAGGAGTTGGGGTTGGCTGTTCACGGGGCGACTGTCACAGGCGGTGACTATCGTGAGGCAGTGAGTGAGGTCGTAGTTCTGATTACTACGAGTCCACTACGAGGGGTCGGGGTGCGGACGGGGGAAGAAATTGACCATGTCGAAGAAGGTCGGTTCCTGGCAGGTGGTCGGCGCGCTCGTGGCGCACTATCGCAAACACGCCCGTCTGACACAGGAACAGTTCGCCGAAGCGGCCAGCGTTCACGTCGACACGGTGGGGTCGATCGAGCAGGGGCGGCTGGCACTCCAGCCGGACCGGGCGGAACAGTTCGACGAACTGCTCTGCACGAAGGGCGCGTTGGCGTTGCTCGTGGAGCGGATGCCGGTGCGGGAGAAGGTGGTGCAGTTCGCGCAGTCGTTGGTGGATCACGAGCAGGAGGCCGTGAGTTTCCTGTCCTACGAGACCCAGCTGGTGCCCGGCTTGCTCCAGACCAAGGAGTACTGCCGCGCCACCTTCGACTCCCGCTACCCCGCGCTGGGCACCGAGACAGCAGAACAGTGGGTGAACGCGCGCATGGAACGGCAGTTGCTCTGGCAGCGGGACCAGCCACCGGTGGGGCACTTCATCCTGGAGGAGAGCATTCTGCGGCGGCAGGTGGGCAGCCCTCAGGTGATGCAGGATCAGTTCCGCCAGATCCTGGAGTACACCGAACCGCTCCACATGAGCTTTCAGATCATGCCGATGGACCGGATGCCCCACGCGGGTCTCGCCGGCCCCATGACGTTGCTGGAGACGCCCAGGGACGAGCGTCTGATCTACCTGGAAGTGCAGCGCGCCAGCTTCCTCGTTGAGGATCCCGACGAGGTCCGCGACTATCACCACAAGTATGGAATGCTGCGGTCACAGGCCCTCTCGCCCGACGAGAGCGTGCGCTACTTGCACGAACTGCTAGGAGACCGATGAGCACCGCACTTCACTGGGTCAAGTCCAGCTACAGCAGCAACGAAGGCGGCAACTGCATCGAGGTCGCCACCGAGCCGTCCGCCGTCCACGTCCGCGACTCCAAGTCCATCGGCCCCAACTTCACGGTGGCGCCGGGCACTTGGGCCGCGTTCCTGGGGCTCGCGACAAGTCCCCTCGACGCAGTTGTAGGACCGCAATAGGACCGGTGCACAACGGTGGTCGTCACGCGCCCCGGACCGATGCTGTGCTGGGTGCACCGGGGTGAGGGGGACGGCGATGAGACGGTTCGTCATCGCGATGGCTGGTGTGGCCGTCGGTGCGGGGCTGTTGAGCGGCTGTGGGGCGATCGATCTGCCGCTGGCCGCCGTGCGGGTCGGGGCGGACGGGGCGCCGCACGCGCTGATCCGGCCCTGCGGGGACGACCGCGTTGAGGGGCTGTCGCTCACGGGCACCAAGGCGAGGGACGGTTCGGGGCCGAACCTGTCCGGCTGGCGCGTGCCCGACACGGTGCAGCCCGGCGACGCGGACTTTCCGCTCTTCTCGCCCTTGACCGACTGGCACCCGCACCGGTCCGGGACCCAGACACCCGTGGCCGACTACACGTACCAACTCGGCTTCATGAAGGGCGAGTACAACTACGAGTACAGCGTCACCCTGACATTCCGTACGGCCGACCTGGCGAGGCTGACACCCGGCCACGTCTGGGCCGACGACCGTGTGATGAGCCTCGGCGAGTTCGAGGAGCTCGCCGAGGACTCCTGCTGAGTCGGGGAGTTACTCCGCCGGCTGGACGCCCGCGCGCAGCAGACCGTACGTGTAGGCGTCCTCCAGTGCCTGCCAGGACGCGGCGATGACGTTCTCGGCGACGCCCACCGTGGACCACTCCCCCGTGCCGTCCGACGTGGAGATGAGGACGCGGGTCGTGGACTGCGTGCCGTGGACGCCCTCCAGGATGCGGACCTTGTAGTCGACGAGGTCGAGCTTGGCGAGCTGGGGGTAGATCTTTTCGAGGGCCACGCGCAGGGTGCGGTCGAGGGCGTTGACCGGGCCGTTGCCCTCCGCCGTGGCGACGATGCGCTCACCCTTGGCGAAGAGCTTCACGGTGGCCTCGTTGGCGTGGCTGCCGTCGGGGCGGTCCTCGACGATCGCGCGCCAGGACTCGACCGAGAAGTACGTGAGGGGCTTGCCCTCGACCTCGCCGCGCAGCAGCAGCTCGAACGAGGCGTCCGCGGCCTCGTAGGTGTAGCCCCGGAGCTCGCGTTCCTTCACGCGCTCCACGACCCGGCCGACCAGCTCGCGGTCGCCGCCCAGGTCGATGCCGAGTTCCTTGCCCTTGAGCTCGATCGAGGCGCGGCCCGCCATGTCGGAGACCAGCATCCGCATGGTGTTGCCGACCTGCTCGGGGTCGATGTGCTGGTAGAGGTCCGGGTCGACCTTGATCGCGGAGGCGTGCAGGCCCGCCTTGTGGGCGAAGGCCGAGACGCCCACGTACGGCTGGTGCGTGGAGGGCGTCAGGTTCACGACCTCGGCGATGGCGTGGGAGATGCGGGTCATCTCGCGCAGCTTGCCGTCGGGCAGGACCTTCTTGCCGTACTTGAGCTCCAGGGCAGCGACCACCGGGAAGAGGTTGGCGTTGCCGACCCGCTCGCCGTAGCCGTTCGCCGTGCACTGGACGTGGGTCGCGCCCGCGTCGACGGCGGCCAGGGTGTTGGCGACCGCGCAGCCCGTGTCGTCCTGGGTGTGGATGCCGAGCCGGGCGCCGGTGTCGGCGAGGACGGTGGACACCACGGCCTGGATCTGCGCCGGGAGCATGCCGCCGTTGGTGTCGCAGAGGATGACGACGGAGGCACCGGCCTCGGAGGCGGCCCGTACGACGGCCTTCGCGTACTCGGGGTTGGCGCGGTAGCCGTCGAAGAAGTGCTCGCAGTCGACGAAGACGCGGCGGCCCTGCGAGGTCAGGAAGGACACCGAGTCGCGGACCATCTCCAGGTTCTCGTCCAGCGTCGTCCTGAGCGCCAGCTCGACGTGCCGGTCGTGCGACTTGGCGACCAGGGTGATCACCTCGGCGCCCGAGTCCAGAAGGGCCTTGACCTGTGGGTCCTCGGACGCCTTGCCGCCCGCGCGGCGGGTCGCGCCGAAGGCCACGAGCTGGGCGTGCTTGAAGTCGATCTCCTGGCGGGCGCGGGCGAAGAACTCGGTGTCCCGCGGGTTGGCGCCGGGCCAGCCGCCCTCGATGAAGCCCACGCCGAAGTCGTCCAGGTGCCGTGCGATGGCCAGCTTGTCCGCGACGGTGAGGTTGATGCCCTCGCGCTGAGCGCCGTCGCGCAGGGTGGTGTCGAAGACGTGGAACTGATCGTCGAGCTCGCTGGGTGCGGTCATGGTCTCAAGGCTCCTGGGGATTGGATCTCGGTCGTACCGGAATGACCGGCTCCACCGCCTCCACATACTCCCTCGCGCTCTCGCTTCCGGCTGTGGGTGGGCCAGAAAAGCGAAAAACCCCTCGCGGGTGCGAGAGGTCTGCGCGCGGGTCGAAGACGACGGTGTCCGCCCGTACCTGGTCGTACGTGGCGGTCACTGCGGACCGGCGCGCCTGCTGCCAATAATCGTGGCGAACGAGAGCACGGGGGAAGTCTGGCACAACCCCCGCGCCCCGCTCACGGTTGTCTCAGGATGCGGTCGATCACTTCAGGTGACGGACGTAGACGTGGGTGATGTAGTCGGGTTCGCCGGTGTCACCGGGCACGAGGTCCTTGGCCCAGCTGCTGAAGGCGACCGTACGTCCGTCCCGGTCGATCACCGGGAAGTCGACACCGTAGGAGCCGCTCGGGCCGCCCTGCACCGTGGGGCTGGCGAGTACCGTGCGCCCGGTGCGCAGGTCGCGCACATAGGCCTGGCGCGGGTGGTCCGGGTCGGCGTCCTCGACGTACACGAGGTGCCGGCTGTCCGCGCCGAGCTGTGGGTACGCGGTGAATCCGGACGGGTCGGCGGCGTCGATCCGGCGTACCTGGCCCGTCCTCAGGTCACGGACGAAGACGTTGTGCCCGTTGTTGGTGTCGCCCGGCGTCAGGTGTGAGTCGAGCGAGTTGAAGACCATGTACCGGCCGTCGGCGCTGACCTGCGGGAACTCGGTCTGCGCGTCGGATACCTTGCCGTCCGGCGCCTTGTCGGCCTGGATCAGCTCGCCGCTTCGCACGTCACGGACGTAGGCGTCGCTCCAGTCGCCCGAGGTGGGATGCGGCACGAAGAACTGGTAGCCGACCCGGTTGCCGTCCGCGCTGATGGACGGGCTGGTGGCTGCGGACTTCCAGACGTTCTCGCCCGGCACCTGGCTGATGCGGACCCGCTCGCCGGTGACGCGGTCGAGACGGTAGACCCGGCTGGACCTGTCGCCCGCCGGCCCTTCGGAGGTCGAGTGCACGGCGACGAAGGCGAGGTAGCGCCCGTCGGCGCTGAGGGCGGGGCCGGCGACGGACACATAGCCGGCGTCCGGGTCGACGGCGCCGTCGACCCGCTGGAGAGTGCCGGTCCTCAGGTCCTTGATCCAGATCTCGTTGTCGTCGCTGTCGTAGGTGGCGTTGGAGGTGAAGGCCAGATAGCGGCCGTTCGCGCTCAGCGAGACGCCCGTGACGTGGCCGTGCCACGGGTTGCCGTCCTCGCCGGTGCTCACCAGTCGCGTGACGCCTGTCTTCAGGTCACGGACGAAGGCGTCCTCCAGACCGTTGGTGTCGCCCGCGACAAGGTTGTCGGCGCGGGAGACGAAGGCAACGTGACGGCCGTCCGCGCTGATGCTCTGCCCGCTGGATCCCGCGTTGCCGCCCGTGCCGTCCGGAGCCACGGTCACCTTCTCGGTGTGCGGGCCTCTCGGAGCCGCGCTCGCCGCGGGGCCGGTCAGTGCCGCCGCGGCGACGGCCGCCAGGAAGGCGAACGTCAGACTTTTCTTGCCGTGCATGGCTGTTCCCCCGTGTCTACTGGATTCCCCGTTGTGGGTGCTGCTTGTCCGTTGTGCGTGCTGCATGTCCGTAATGGGTACTGCCTGTCATTGCACTGTCCGCAGGAACACGTCCGCCACCCCGTTGGTGTCCCCCTCCACCAGATCGGGTGACGCCGACTCGAACGCGACGACCGTGCCGTCGGCGTTGACGGAAGGGTGGCCGGCCGGGAGGTCGTTGCGGCCGCCCCGGCGGTCCACGCTGACCAACTGGCGCTTCCCGGTGGCGAGTTCGAGGAGATACACGGAACGGCCCGAGGTGTACGCGAGAGCCGTGCCGGTTCCGGCGAGTGAGGGCTGGGTGCCCCTGACCCGTTTCGTGGCGCCGGTGTCGAGGTCGCGGACCACGGCGTACCGCCCCTGCTGGTAGGCGACCTTGCGGCCGTCCGCGCTGAGGGAGGGCGCCTTCGCGTGCCCGCCGGCCTTCTCCAGGGCTCCGGTGTCCAGGTCGCGGACGTAGACGTCGCCGCCCTGCTCGAAGGCGATGTACCGAGCGTTGTAGTTGACCGACGGGTTGGCCGCCGCCCCGCCCGTGGGGGCGCTGACCACGTCGGTGCCGCCGCCGTTGAACCGGAAGCGGTAGATCCGGGGTTGCGGATCCGGGTCGGCGGCGGTGGCGGGCAGGGTCGCCGCATAGGTGAGCCACTGGCAGGTGGGGTCCACCACGGGCTGTCCCATCCAGGTGAAGCGGACGCCCTGGTAGGAGCCGAGACTGGTGAGTTTGCCGACCGAACGGTTGCGGACGTGGATGCCCGGGCCGCCGTCGGATGCGAGTGGGGCCGCGTAGCCGACCATGCGTCCGCTGTAGCAGGGCGATCCCTCGGACGACGGTTTCTGCGTACTGTCGTTGACTTGGGAGATGTAGCCCGGCACGTTGACGAACACGTCACCGTCCGAGGTGAAGGAGACGACCTTGTCCTGTCCCATCACCGGGTCGGAGGATGCCGTGGACCGCTGCTGCCCGTCCCGCGTCATGCTGATCCGCTCGGTGACGGACGGCATCGGGGCCGGGTTCCTGCGCAGTTCCCCGGAGAAGACGAACACGTCGGTCTCCGCGTTGGTGTCGCCCGGCACCAGGTGGGACTCGCGCGCGCCGAAGGCCACCGTGCGCCCCTTGTCGGCCAGCCCGCTGTCCAGCACCATGGCGGACCGCGGAAGGGCGGCGCCTCGCAGCCCGGTCCGCAGATCGCGCACCCGCTGGCCGTCCTCGCCCGAGACGACGGCGTACCGGCCGTCCGCCGTGACCGCGGACGCCGTTCCGTCGGCCACGCGCCGCGACACACCCGTGCGCAGGTCGTGCACATACACCCCGCTGTCGGCATCGAGGAGGACGCGGCGGCCGTCCGCGGTGATGCGGATCAGGCTGGCGACACCGAGGTCCGCGTCGACCTGGGTCCGCCTGCCCGTGGTCCGGTCCTTGACGTAGACGTCGACGGGGTCCTCCGCGCTGTCGCTGCGCACGCCGTAGGCGACCCGCTTCCCGTCGCCGCTCACCGAGGCCCCTGCCTTCTGACCCTCCTCGGCCGGTGAGACCAGTTCGTCGGCACCAGTGGCCGTGTCCCGGACGTACAGGAGCCGGGTGTTCTCCGGTGCGTTGCGATTGCCGACGGTGTACGCGACGTGTGTGCCGTCCGGGCTCATCGACTCCATGTGGCCCAACTCGTTGAAGCCGGGCGGGTCCTGCGGCCACAGCTTCTCCGCACGGCCGGTGGCACGGTCGTACAGGTAGGGGGCCATGAACCGGGTGCCCGCGGAGAAGGCGATACGGCTGCCGTCCGCGCTCGGCGTCAGCGAGCTGTACAGGTAGCCGCCGCCGAGGTCGATCCTGGTGACCCCGCCGTCGGCCACGTCCTTCACGAGCAGACACGGCGTGTAGTGCTCGCAGCCGAAGCTCGGCGCGGTGGAGACGAACGCGACAGTGCGGCCGTCGGCGCTGATCCCGGCGTAGTCCGACGCGCCGTCGGCCTGGCTGCCGTCGGCGGCGGTGCTCACGCGCTGCGTGCGGGACTCCTTGGGTCCGGCGGCCTGTGCTTGAGCGGTGGTACCGGCCAGGGCGAGGACAACTGCCGTTCCCAGTAGGGCTCTTGAGACGCGGGACATCAGCGGGACCTCCGCTGGAAGACGTCGTTCACCCTGCTGGTGTCACCGGGCACGAGACGGGCCGCGGACGAACGGAACGCGACGAAGCGGCCGTTCGGCGTGGTGACGGGCCCGCCGGATGCGCTGGTTCCGGTGAGCGCTGCGAGCAGGACTCTGCCTGACAGACATGCTGTGGCTCTGGACATGTTCCCCCCTGTGGTCCCCGTTTGACGCACTGCCCCCGGCCCCGCGCCGAGGGCTCTTACGAGGCAAACGCACCATCGACCACAGGGTCAATCGGTCCTATTGCGTACAACCCGGGCGACAGATCACGCGTCCGCGAGGAGGCACTCGTCCAGCAACTCCCGTACGTGGCCGAGAATCATCCCCGCGCACACGTCACCCCGGCTCCAGCCCCGGCAGGAACTCGCTCGCGCCGAACGCCGGCTTCAGGTCGGTGAACCAGGTCGCGCCCTCGTCGTAGGCCGCGAAGAACGGGCGGTCGACCAGGGACGGGTCGCGGGCCTGGATCAGGTGCAGGACGAAGACCTTCTCGCCGGCGATCTCGGCGACGCCGTCCACGCACACCTTGCCGGGCATCGCCGACATCACCGGGCCTCGGACCGTGCGGGCGAGGCCCGAGACGCGGGAGTAGGCGTCGCGGAAGATCTCGTGGCCGCGAACCAGCGGGACACCGAAGTAGCCCTGGGGGCCGGTGTCCCGCTCCACGAACTGGTAGTACGGCACCGCGCCCAGCGTGGTCGTCTCCTCCCACAGCTCGGCCCAGGCCTCGGCGCTGTCGTTGATGCCGGCCACCAGCGGGCCCTGGCAGCGGATCACGGCACCGGTGTCACGGACCCGGCGCATCGCCTGCCGTACGACGGCGGGGCGCAGTTCCCGCGGATGCGTGAAGTGGGCCATCAAGGCGAGATGCCGGCCGCTCGCGACCACCTTCTCGAAGAGCCGCAGGAGGTCGTCGGCGTCCCGGTCGCGGGTGAAGCGGTACGGCCAGAACGCGAGGGACTTGGTGCCGATCCGGATCGAGCGGATCGTGTCGATCTCCAGCAGCGGCTCGACGTAGCGGCGCAGCACGTCGGTGCTCATCACCAGCGGGTCGCCGCCGGTGATCAGGGCGCTGGTGACCTCGGAGTGGGCGCGCAGATACGCGGACGTGGTCCCGATGTCGTCGGTGGCGATGCGCAGTTCGGCCTCACCGACGAACTGGGGCCAGCGGAAGCAGTACGTGCAGTAGGCGTGGCAGGTCTGGCCCTGGCGCGGGAAGACCAGCACCGTCTCGGGGTACTTGTGCTGGAGCCCGGTCAGCCGCTCCCCCTCGTGCACGGGGACGTTGGCGTCGAGCTGGCCGGAGGGGTGCGGGTTGAGCTTCATCCGGATCTCGTGGGCCGCGCGGAGCACCTCGGACCTGGGCGCCTCCCCGGCCAGCAGGTCCTTCATCCGGCGCAGTTCGGGGGCGGGCAGCATCCCCTCCTGCGGGAAGGTCAGCCTGAAGATCGGGTCGTCGGGTGCCGCCGTCCAGTCGATGAGCTCGTCGAGCACATAGGTGTTCGTCCGGAACGGCAGGACCGCCGACACCGCACGCAGGGCGAGCCGCTGATCGGCTGTCAGGGAGACTCGCTGGAGCAGTCCGTCCAGGTCACGGGGTGTGAAGGCGCGGAAGCGTGGGCTCTCCGGGGAGAGAGCGAGGTGGTGCGTTGAGCTCATCGGTGCGAGGGCCCTCTATTCCGTGATCAGGACCGGCGGCCGCAGTTCGACGAAGGCGGTCGCCGACGCATCGTACTTCTCCGCGAAGTGCTGGATGAGCCGCGCGTGCAGCTCGCTCTCGTCGTCGACGACGAACACCTGGTGGGCCTCGGTGATCGTCAGGGACTCGCTGTACGCGGAGAGTTCGTCGAGGCGATGGCGGGCCAGATAGGTGACGAGGTCGGGGCCGGAGACGTACAGGCAGTCGTCGAGCGAGACGAACCGGCAGGTGAACTGGCGCCGCGCGGCGGCCGAGTCGACGAGGGTGACCGGCAGATGGGTGAACCGTTCCATCGGTCTGCTCTGCTGCCACAGTTCGTCGAACCGCTGCTCGACGAAGGTGCCGAGCGGCGAGCGCACCGCGACCTCCAGCTGGACACCCTCCCCGGAGAGCCGGCCCACGGTGAGGAAGGAGACCAGGCACCGCTCGTCCCAGCGGTACAGCGTCACTCCGGGCGAGGCGGAGCACAGCCGTACTTCGAGCAGCTGGCGGGAGGTGTCGTCGAGGCGCCGGGCGAACCGGTGGAGGGTGCGCAGGTTGCGCAGGATGTCCCGGCGGATGTCGGCGCTGTGCTCGCCGAGTTCCCGGCCGCGCAGCATCACGGCGAGGGAGTCCGGGTCGAGGAGCAGGATCTGCACCCGGGCGCCGTGGCCGGTGGCCGCCTTGATCCCGCGGAAGAGACGCTCGGAGAACTGCGGGCCGAAGAGGTTGGAGAAGGTGTCGAGGACCTTGACGTTGGAGGTGGCGCCGTAGACCTGGGCGCTGAACCACTCGTAGTCCAGCCGGGTGTGCTCGCGGACCCGGCCCTCCTGGGCGCGTGAGATCAGGGGGCCGATCACGAAGACGGTGATGACGACGCCGACGAGGTCGGTGCCCAGGTTGAGGGTGAGGTTCTCGCCGTAGTTGTCCATGCGCGCGGCGAACCACAGCAGCAGGCCCGCGCAGGCCGCCAGCAGGACCAGGACGGTGAGGCTCTGCGGGCGGCGCGGGGTGCGTAACGTGCGGGCCAGCCAGCGCAGCCGGGGTACCGGCGAGCGTCCGTTCAACCGTGTCCCCCCTGGGATGTGTGCGCGGGGGAGAGCACGCTCCCCCGCGGAATCAGTGGATACCCGCGCGGGGGAGGCGATACGCGTCGAACGGACGGTCGGTGCGGCGTGCTGCCGTCGGCTGGAACGCACCGGCCGGAGTACGGCGACCGGACCGCGTCGCCAGGCCTTCAGCCGGAAGCGCCGCGCCAGGACCTTCGGTCAGGAGCGCCGCGCCAAGACCTTCGGCCGGGAGCCCCGCGGCCAGAACGCACCGGCCGGAGTACGGCGACCGGACCGCGCCGCCAGGCCTTCAGCCGGAAGCGCCACGCCAGGACCCTCGGTCAGGAGCGCCGCGCCAAGACCTTCGGCCGGGAGCCCCGCGGCCAGAACGCACCGGCCGAAGTACGGCGACCGGACCGCGTCGCCAGGCCTTCAGCCGGAAGTGCCGCGCCAGGCCCCTCGGTCAGGAGCGCCGCGGCCAGACCTTCGGCCGGGAGCGCCGCGGCCACGCGCCGGCCTGGTGGCCGGCCGAACAGCGGCCCGCTCAGCCCAGCTTGTGCATCCAGCCGTGCTTGTCCTCGGCGGTGCCGCGCTGGATGTCCAGGAGGGCCTGGCGGAGCTTCAGCGTGACCTCGCCGGGCTCGCCGCCGGACTGCCGCCACTCGGCGCCCGCGCGCTTGACCGTGCCGACCGGGGTGATCACGGCCGCCGTCCCACAGGCGAAGACCTCGGTGAGGGTGCCGTTCTCGGAGTCGCGCTGCCACTGGTCGACGGAGACGCGGCTCTCCTCGGACCCGTAACCGAGGTCGCGGGCGACGGCGAGCAAGGAGTCGCGGGTGACGCCCTCCAGGATCGAGCCGGTGAGAGTGGGCGTGACGATCCGGTCGCCGTACACGAAGTACAGGTTCATGCCGCCGAGCTCCTCGACCCAGGTGTGCTCGACCGCGTCGAGGTAGCAGACCTGGTCGCAGCCCTTGGCGGCGGCCTCGGCCTGGGCGAGGAGGGACGCGGCGTAGTTGCCGCCGGTCTTCGCGTCGCCCATGCCGCCGGGGACGGCCCGGACGCGGTCCTCGGAGAGCCAGATGGAGACCGGCTTGACGCCACCGGGGAAGTAGGCGCCGGCCGGGGAGGCGATGACCATGAAGAGGTACTCGTTGGCCGGCTTGACGCCCAGGCCGACCTCGGTGGCGATCATGAAGGGGCGCAGGTACAGGGACTCCTCGCCGCCGTGCGCCGGGACCCAGCCCTGGTCCTGCTGCACCAGGACGTCACAGGCCTCGATGAAGGTCTCGACGGGCAGCTCGGGCATGCCCAGCCGGTGCGCGGACCGCTGGAAGCGCTCGGCGTTCTTCTCGGGCCGGAAGGTGGCGACGGTGCCGTCGGGCTGGCGGTACGCCTTGAGTCCCTCGAAGATCTCCTGCGCGTAGTGCAGGACCATCGTGGCGGGGTCGAGGGAGATCGGCGCGTACGGGACGAGCTGGCCGTCGTGCCAGCCGCGGCCCTCGGTCCACTTGATGACGACCATGTGGTCGGTGAAGTGGCGGCCGAACCCGGGGTTGGCCAGGATCGCCTCGCGTTCCGCGTCGGAAAGTGGCGAGGCCGAGGGCTTGAGCTCGATCGTGGGCGTCGTCATGAGTGGTTGTCCTTCACCGGTTGTGTAGTGACGGGCCGCGCTCACGCCCTTTTACTGTCCGTGACCAGTGTTAGGACGTCCGAGCATTCCCTCATTCCGCGGCTCCGCGTTCGATTATCGCAAGCGGGGGCCGAGGAAGAAAACGGCGTGAAATGCGACCCAGGGGATGATGGTGACACCCGGCGGGGGACATGCGAAAGCCGCCGGGTGCGAGTGACCCGGCGGCTTCGAATGCTTTTCGAGTGGCCTGCCCGGTCAGCCGGCTACTCGTACGGCCAGCGCGTCGCCGATCTCCGACGTGCTGCGGGCGGGCTTGCCGGTGCGCTCGGCGAGGTCGACGGAGACGGCCTCGTCGATACGGGCGGCCTCGGTTTCGTAGCCGAGGTGGCGCAGGAGCAGGGCGACGGACAGCACCGTGGCGGTGGGGTCGGCCTTGCCCTGGCCCGCGATGTCCGGGGCCGAGCCGTGGACGGGCTCGAACATGGACGGGAACTCGCCGGCGGGGTTGATGTTGCCGCTCGCGGCGACGCCGATACCGCCGGAGACGGCAGCGGCGAGGTCGGTGATGATGTCGCCGAAGAGGTTGTCGGTGACGATCACGTCGAACCGGGCCGGATCGGTGACCAGGTAGATGGTCGCCGCGTCCACGTGGATGTAGTCGGTGGTGACCTCGGGGAACTCCGCGGCCACCTTGTTGAAGGTGTTCGTCCACAGGTGTCCGGCGAAGGTCAGCACGTTGTTCTTGTGGACCAGCGTGAGCTTCTTGCGCGGACGGGCCTGGGCACGGGCGAAGGCGTCGCGGACCACGCGCTCGACACCGAAGGCCGTGTTCACGGAGACCTCGGTGGCGACCTCGTGCTCGGTGCCCTTGCGGATGGTGCCGCCGTTGCCGGTGTACGGGCCCTCGGTGCCCTCGCGGACGACCACGAAGTCGATCGCCGGCTCGCCCTTGAGGGGCGTCTCGACACCGGGGAGGAGCTTCGACGGACGCAGGTTGACGTGGTGGTCGAAGGCGAAGCGGAGCTTGAGCAGGAAACCGCGCTCCAGGACACCGGACGGGACCGACGGGTCACCGATGGCGCCGAGCAGGATCGCATCGTGCTGCTTCAGCGCGTCGAGGTCCGCTTCGGTGAGGGTCTCACCGGTGGCGTGGTAGCGCTGGGCCCCGAAGTCGTAGTCCTTGGTCTCCAGCTTCACATCCTGCGGAAGGACGGCGGAGAGCACCTTCAGGCCTTCGGCCACGACTTCCTGGCCGATGCCGTCACCGGGAATCACTGCGAGATTGATGCTGCGAGACATGCGGGAACCCTACTCCTCGTCCCATGGGATGACACAGCCTGTCCGCGATACGGACGGCGGTGCGGGACCGGGCGCCAGTCCTTCGACTGGCGTTCACCGGCAGGTGTGGCGGACGTTGGGATCCGCTGGGAACTTCACTGCCATGGACCTCCCCGACTTCGGCATTCCGCCCCGGCTCGCGCGTCGGATGAGCATGGCCGAGCAGCACGAGTACCTGCGGACGAAGCTGTCCCGGCGCCGCACGCTGGTGACGGCGGGCGCGGTCGCGGGCGGCCTGCTGACCGGTTGTTCCAGCCAAGGTTTTGGCGAAGGGACGTCCGGCTCCGCCCCCTCCCCCACGGTCACGGTGCACGGCTCCGCCGTCTCCCCCTTCGGCCGTCACCTCGCCTTCGGCGCCGACCCGAGGACGCAGATGCGGATCTCCTGGCAGGTCCCGCTCGCGGTACGGAAGCCGTACGTCCGCGTCGGCCTCGCCCCCGACGACCTGAGCCGGAGGATCGAGGCCGAGATCCGCGACCTGCACACCCCCGGGCAGACCGGGGTGCGCCTCGCGCTCGACCAGTACTACCTGCACGCGGCCCTGGACGGACTGCGCCCCGGCACGACGTACTACTACGGCGTCGGCCACGACGGCTTCGACCCGGCGGACCCGGAGCACCGCGCGACCATCACCGCTTTCCGCACGGCGCCGGCGAGCCCGGAGAAGTTCGTCTTCACCGCCTTCGGCGACCAGGGTGTCGGCAGCGCCGCCGCGGCCAACGACAACCTGCTGCTGCGTCAGAAGCCCGCCTTCCACCTCCACGCCGGAGACATCTGCTACGCCGACAGCAACGGCCAGGGCGTCACCTCCGACGGCTACGACCCGGGCTTCTGGGACCTGTTCCTCAAGCAGAACGAGGAGGTCGCGCGGAGCGTGCCGTGGATGGTGACGACCGGCAACCACGACATGGAGGCCTGGTACTCGCCCGACGGCTACGGCGGCCAGCTGGCCCGCTGGTCCCTGCCGGACAGCGGCTTCGACCCGCGTGCGGCGCCGGGCGTGTACTCCTTCACGTACGGCAACGTCGGCGTGGTGGCGCTGGACGCGAACGACGTGTCGTACGAGATTCCCGCCAACTCGGGCTACACGGACGGGAAGCAGACCAAGTGGCTGGAGCGGAGACTCGGCGAGCTGCGGGCGGCGAAGGGCATCGAGTTCGTCGTCGTCTACTTCCACCACTGCGCGTACTCGACGTCCTCGCACGCCTCCGACGGCGGGGTGCGCGCGCAGTGGCTGCCGCTTTTCGAGAAGCACCAGGTCGATCTGGTGATCAACGGGCACAACCACGTGTATGAGCGCACGGACGCGATCCGTGGCGGTGAGGTCGGCCGGACGGTGCCGGTGGGCGGCAGCACGGATCCCACGCGGGACGGGATCGTGTACGTCACGGCCGGCGGGGGCGGCCGGGATCTGTACGGCTTCCCGCCGGGTGTGCGGGAGAGCTACGAGGGGCGCGTGCACGACCACGAGTCGGTCGAGACCTTCCAGTGGGCGGAGTCGAAGCAGGCCCGGAAGGAGACGGTGGAGTGGTCGCGGGTGCGCTACCGCGGGTTCTCGCTGCTCTCGGTGGAGGTGGAGAGCGGGCCGCGGCCACGGATGACGGTGTCGGCGCTCGCGCAGAGCGGGGAGCGCATCGACCGTTTCGAGGTGCGGCGCGGCGTGTGAGGCCGCGCCGCACCCCGTGCGGGCGCGGCTCCCGGCTTCGAGGGGGAAACGTCAGTGGCCGGTCGAGCCACCGTTGTCACGGCGGTCGAGGGCTCGCTGGAGCGCGGCGGCGGCGTTCTTGCGGTCGGACTCACTCGTACGGGAGGTGTGACGGACTCGACGGCGGGCGGTCGTCTCGGCCATGAGAAATCGACTCCTTCGAAGACAGGGAAGGGAAAACGAGACGCCGGAGGGGCGGGGAGCGATGGGCCCGCAGGGGTTGCCTGCACGGGGCCCGGCTCACGACCGCCATTCGCTTGATCGAGCGAGACGTTCGGCTCCTACAAAGTTAAGGGAGCGGGGCCGGTCTGTCTCCACAGTTACTCGGACTTCCTACTATCTGAGACGGCGGAGTGGATCACACCGTGCTGACCTGCGGCTTCGCCGATTCCCTCAGTTCCCGGACGAGCGCGCGGACGGCCGCGGTCGCGGCGAGTTCGGGGGTGGTGACGTATCCGACCCGGCGGGTGGGCCGCTCGGGTCCGAGGTCGGTGACCTCCGTACCGGCCGGCACCGCGGTGAGGGAGAGCGCGGGCATGATCGCCATGCCGAGCCCGCTGCCCACCATCGACAGCACCGCCCCGTCGTCCTCCGCGCGGACGGTCGCGGCGGGGATCCAGTCCTGCGCGGCCCACCAACGCCGGGTGTAGGAGGAGCAGTTCTCCCTCCAGTCGACCAACGGCAGCGACCGCGGATCGGGGTGCCCCGCCGGGTGCACGAGGGCGTACGGCTCCTCCAGGAGCACGTCCCCGACAAGGCCCGACGGGACCGGCGTGCCGGTGCCGAGCGTGGCGATCCCGAGGTCGGCCCGCCCCTCGGCCACCTCTCCTGCCGTTCCGGGGCCGATCTCCCGTACGACGGTGACGGTCGCCTCGATGCCGGGGTGCCGTGCGGACAGCCGCGCGAGGACGGGCGGCAGCAGGTGGAGGGCGGCTGAGCGGAAGGCGGCGACCCGGAGGGGGCCGGTGATCTCGGCCCGGGGGGTGTCCCGGGTCTCCCTCACCAGCGCCTCCAGCATCCTCAGGACCCGGCGCGCATGGGCCACCGCCCGTGCACCGGCGGCAGTGGGCCGGGCCCCGAACCGGCCCCGCTCGAACAGCACGACCCCCAGCTTGCCCTCGATGCCACGTACGGAGTGCGAGACGGCCGACTGGGTCGTGCCGAGCCTGGTCCCGGCCGCCGAGAACCCGCCCTCCTCGGCCACCGCCACGAGAGTCCGCAACTCCTGCGGCGCAAGATCGACGACCGTGCCCGTCATGTCCCCCACCTGCCCCTATGAGGGCGGCTCATCGATCCGCCCGTTCCATGAACCCAACCCTCTGCCCGCCGCCGCGCATTCCTCCTACCGTCCCGGTCATGACCGCGCTCACCGTGCACCAGACCGCCCGGCCGATCGGCTTCCCGACCCGGGACCACTTCCGCTTCGTGGAGTCCCGGGTCCCGGAGCCCTCCCCCGGCACGGCACTCGTCGAGAACCTCTACTGGTCGGTCGATCCCTACCACCGCGAAATGATGGACGGCGACTTCGAGTTGAACGCCCCGCTGGAGGGCCGCACGCTCGGCAGGATCGCCGCCTCCCGCGAACCGACGCTTCCGGAGGGTGAGCTGGTGTTCCACCGCAAGGGCTGGCGGACGCACGCGGTGGTGACCCCGGCCGAGGTGAGACGCCTGCCGTCATACGAAGGCGTGCCGCTCTCGGCGTACTTGAGCGTGCTCGGCGGCACCGGGCTGACCGCGTACGTCGGTCTCACCCGGATCGCCCGGCTCCGCGAGGGGGACGACCTGTTCGTGTCCGCGGCGGCCGGCGGGGTCGGCACGGCGACGGGCCGTTTCGCACGGCTGCTGGGCGCGGGAAGGCTGATCGGCAGCGCGGGCTCACCGGAGAAGGTGCGGTATCTGACCGGGCGGGTCGGCTACGACGCGGCCTTCGACTATCACGAGGGACCCGTCGCCGACCTCCTCGCGAAGGCCGCGCCCGACGGCATCGACCTGTTCGTGGACAACGTCGGTGGAGACCATCTGGGCGCGGCGATCGGGGCGTTGCGGGAGCGCGGGCGCGTGGTCCGTGTCGGCACGGTCGGCCAGTACAACACCCCGGCCGCGCCCCCGGTGGTTTTCAACCACGCCGATGTGGTGGAGAAGAGCCTGCGCGTCGAGGGCTTCCTCGTGCGCGACTACGTGAACGTACAGCAGGAGTTGTACGAGTTCGCCGTACCGCACCTGCAGAGCGGGGCGCTCGCCCTCGACGAGACGGTGGTGAACGGGTTCGACCGGATCGTGGAGGCGTTCGTGCTGATGCTGCGGGGCGGGAACACGGGGAAGATCCTGGTGCGGGCGGCCTAGAGGGCGTCGACGACCGCGTCCCTGAATGCCTGCGGGGACTCCACCCACGGCAGATGGCCGGCCCGGGGCAGCACGGTCCGTCGTACCCGCGGCAGTGCCTGCTCCAGCGAGTCGACCGCCGAGCGGGGGCGGATGTCCTCGGCGCCGTCGATGATCAGCACGGGTACGTCCAGGGACCGGCAGGCGGCGTGGAGTTCGGGAGTTCCCCAGGTGCTCCTGGTCTCGTCGTTCAGGGCCTTGTTGCACTCACGGTTGATGTCGAACCAGGGGTCCGCCATCCGCCGGGCGTGCTCCAGGGCGTCCTGCCGGTCCACGAAGTCGGCCGACCACTGGTGAACGGCCCGCTGCGGATCCTCGTCCGGCAACTCCCGTTGCGCGCCCAGCCGTACGGCGAGGTTCTGCGCGTACGCGGCGTGCCAGTCGGACACCGGCCCGATGCCCGTCCCGCTGACGTAGACCAGCGTGCTCACCCGCTCCGGGTGGGCGAGGGTGTAGCTCAACGCCAGTTGGGCGCCCCAGGAGTGGCCGAGGAGGGCCATCCGGTCGAGGCCGAAGTGGCGTCGTACGGCGTCCAGATCGGCCACGAAACGCTCGGTCGTCCACGGTCCGGCGCACCGCTGCGAACGCCCACCGCCCCGCTGGTCCCAGCGGATCACCGTGGCCCGGTCCGCCAGCATCGCGGCCACGTCCCCGAACATGTCCCACAGCCCCGGCCCCCCCGTGGCACAGGACCAACGGCTCGCCCTCCCCCGAACGCGAAGCCCACAGCCGTACGCCGTCCTCGGTGATCACCGTCATGCCCGCATTGTGTGCGCACGGTGAGGGGCCGGACAACAGCCCGGCCCCTCACGGCAGTTGACGGACCATCAGCCCATGTGCGGGTACGGGTAGTCGGTCGGCGGGACCAGGGTCTCCTTGATGGCGCGGGTCAGGGTCCAGCGCTGGAGGTTCTGCGGGGCGCCGGCCTTGTCGTTGGTGCCGGAGGCGCGACCGCCGCCGAAGGGCTGCTGGCCGACCACGGCACCGGTGGACTTGTCGTTGATGTAGAAGTTGCCGGCCGCGTAGCGGAGCTTGTCCATCGTGTACGCCGCCGCCGCACGGTCGGCGGAGATCACCGAGCCCGTCAGCGCGTAGTCGGACGCCGACTCCATCTGGGTCAGCATCTCGTCGTACTTCTCGTCCTCGTAGACGTACACCGCGAGGAACGGGCCGAAGTACTCGGTGGTGAAGACCTCGTTCTCCGGGTCCGTGCACTCGACGACGGTCGGGCGGACGAAATAGCCGACCGAGTCGTCGTAGGAGCCGCCCGCGACGACCGTGCAGGTGGGGTCCGCGTGGGCGCGGTCGATGGCGGCCCTGTTCTTGGCGAAGGCGCGCTCGTCGATGACCGCGCCGATGAAGTGGGAGAAGTCGGTGACGTCGCCCATGGTGATGCCGTCGACCTCGGCGGCGAACTCCTCGCGGAAGCCGCTGTTCCAGATCGACGCCGGGATGTAGGCCCGGGAGGTGGCGCTGCACTTCTGGCCCTGGTACTCAAAAGCACCTCGGGTCAGGGCCGTCTTGAGGATCGCGCGGTCGGCACTCGGGTGGGCGACGACGAAGTCCTTGCCGCCGGTCTCGCCGACCAGCCGCGGGTAGGTGCGGTACTTCTCGATGTTGGCGCCGACCGTCTTCCACAGGTGCTGGAAGGTCTTCGTCGAGCCGGTGAAGTGGATGCCGGCGAGGTCCCGGTGCTCCAGGGCGACCTTGGAGACCTCGATGCCGTCGCCGGTGACGAGGTTGATGACGCCCTTGGGAAGGCCCGCCTCCTCCAGCAGCCGCATGAGCAGCACGGCGGCGTGGGTCTGCGTCGGGGACGGCTTCCACACGACCACGTTGCCCATGAGCGCGGGCGCGGTCGGCAGGTTGCCCGCGATGGCCGTGAAGTTGAACGGCGTGATCGCGTAGACGAAGCCCTCCAGCGGGCGGTGGTCGAGGCGGTTCCAGACGCCGGGGGCGTTGGCCGGGGGCTGCTCGGCGAGCAGGTCACGGGCGTACTTGACGTTGAAGCGCCAGAAGTCGACCAGCTCGCAGGGCGTGTCGATCTCGGCCTGCTGGGCGGTCTTGGACTGGCCGAGCATGGTGGAGGCGGCCAGCGTCTCGCGCCAGGGGCCGGCGAGCAGTTCGGCCGCGCGCAGGATGATCGCGGCACGGTCGTCGAAGGCCATCGCGCGCCAGGCGGGGGCGGCGGCGAGGGCGGCGTCGATGGCGTCCTGGGCGTCCTGCTGGGTGGCGTTGCGGTAAGTGCCCAGCACCGCCTTGTGGTTGTGCGGCTGCACGACCTGGAAGGCCTCGCCGCCGCCGAGGCGCTTCTCGCCGCCGATGGTCATGGGCAGGTCGACCGGGTTCTCGGCCAGTTCCTTGAGCTTGGCCTCCAGCCGGGCCCGCTCGGGCGAGCCGGGGGCGTAGCCGTGCACCGGCTCGTTGACGGGGGTGGGGACCTGGGTCACAGCGTCCATGAGTTCCGTAACTCCTTGTACGTGAGCGGGTGTTCGGGATCAGCCCTTGGTGATCAAGCTTGGGGCGCAGACCAGCGGGTCCGCGGGGTGCGCCGGGATTTCCGGGGCACAGCCGCGCCGCCTCAGCGGTGGCCGATCATGCTCCGCAGGAAGAAGCGCAGGTTCGCCGGCTTCTCCGCGAGTCGGCGCATGAAGTAGCCGTACCAGTCGGTGCCGTAGGCGGTGTAGACGCGCATGCGGTGACCTTCGGCGGCCAGCCGCAGGTGTTCGTCGCCGCGGATGCCGTAGAGCATCTGGAACTCGTACTCGTCGGGCTTGCGGCCGGCCCGGCGGGCGAGTTCCTGGGCGATGGAGATCAGGCGCGGGTCGTGGGAGCCGACCATCGGGTAGCCGTCGCCCTCCATGAGGATGCGCAGGACCCGGACGTACGCCTTGTCGATCTCGTGTTTCTGCTGGTGGGCGACCTCGGCGGGCTCGTTGTACGCGCCCTTCACGAGCCGCACCCGGCTGCCCGCCGCGGCGAGCCTGCGGGCGTCGTCCTCCGTCCGGTGGAGGTAGGCCTGGATGACGCAGCCAGTCTGCGGGAAGTCCTTCCGCAGCTCCTCGTGGACGGCGAACATCGAGTCGAGGGTGGTGTGGTCCTCGGCGTCCAGGGTGACGGTCGTGCCGATGGCGGCGGCGGCCTCGACGACGGGGCGGACGTTGGCCAGGGCGAGTGCGTGCCCGCCCTCCAGGGCCTGGCCGAACATCGACAGCTTGACGGACATCTCGGCCCTGGTGCCCAGGCCGAGGGAGGCGAGCCGGTCGACGAGCGCGAGGTAGGCGTCCCGGGCGGCTTCCGCCTGCTCGGGCGTGGTGATGTCCTCACCGACCACGTCCATGGTCAGCTGCAGGCCCTTGGCGGTGAGCTCCTGGATGATCGGCACGATCTCGTCGACCGTCTCGCCGGGGATGAAGCGGTCGACGACCTGCTTGGTCACGGGGGCCGCCGAGATCAGGCGTCGGATCCGGTCGCTGCGCGACGCGGCAAGAATCACGGGACCCAGCACGGGGCACCTCCACAGACCAGCAGACAGAACCACCGTGAAACCTAAGGATCTCTCCGATCGTCGGCCATCGACAGCTGTCACGCATCCGTGCCGCAGATCTCAGACAGATGTATGAAGGCGGCGGACTTATGGGGGAGAATGCCCGGGTGAAGGCCGATGCCGCATCCTCCAGTCACGCGGGTGACTACCAGGAGCTGGTCGACGAGATCTCCGAACTCCTCGGTGTCCCGGCGACCCTCGAGAACCGCGACTTCGAGCTGATCGCCTTCGGCGCGTACGACAGTGAGGGCGACCTCGATCCGTCGGCGCTGGACCCCGTCCGCACCCGCTCGATCCTGACCCGGCGCTCCACGACCGCGGTCCGCACCTGGTTCGAGGGCTTCGGCATCACCCGGGCGAGCGGCCCGGTGCGGATTCCGCCCACTCCGGAGGCGGGCGTGTACCGCGGCCGGATCTGTCTGCCCGTACGTCATCGGGGGGTGGTCCTCGGTTACGTGTGGCTCCTTGAGTCCGACCCGGGCCCGACCGACCGGCAGCTGACCGCCGCGATGCGGGTGACGGCCCGTATCGGCGCGCTGCTCGCGGACGAGGCGCAGCACGGGGCCGACCTCAGCCGGGAGCTGCGGGCCGTGCTGACCGCCGAGCCGGGCTGGCAGGGCGACATGGCGGTGGCGGCCCTGCGCACGGCACTGGGCTCCCGAGGCGAGGGCCCCTACGCCGTGGTGTGCGTCGCCCCGTGGCCGTCGGCCGACCCGGACGACGCCCCGTCGGCCCGTACGGTTCCGCACGCGACGGCGCTGTGCTCGCTGCCGTGGGGCGCCTCGGCCCAGTCGCTCGCGGTGCTGGTGCGACTGCGGGCCACGGACACACTGACGCCGGCGACCTCGGCGGCGGCTCGGTTGCTGGAGCGGGCGCGGGGCGTGGAGGGCGGGGCGGGGCACGGCACTTCGGGCACGGCTCAGGGCGCGGCGGCCTCAGGCGCCGTGGTCGCCGGGGTCGCCGCCGCGCGCCCGGGGCTCGCCGAGCTGGGGTCCGCCTGGCAGGAGGCGTCGGCGGCGGCTCGGGCCGCGCTCGCGGAACCCGGCTTCGGGCCGGTCGCGCAGTGGGCAGGCATCGGCCCGTACCGCCTCCTGACCGCGCTGCCCCCGCAGACGGCCCACGACCCCGCCGTACGCCCGCTGCTCTCCCCCGCCCACCGCGAACTCGCCCGCACCGCCGAGGTCTACCTGGACTGCGCGGGCCAGGCCGGCCGCACCGCCGCCGCACTGGGCATCCACCGCCAGACCCTCTACTACCGCCTCTCCCGCGTCGAACAGCTCACCGGCCTCGACCTGGACGACGGCGAGGACCGGCTGTTGCTGCACATGGCGCTCAAGGGGGCGCGGCTGTGACGACGTCGCAGGGTCCACGATCCAATGCGCAATGTCGGCTGAGGATGCGCAATGGCTGCGCAAATCCGGGGTTCGGTGCGCAATAGTCGCTGCATGTAGCGGTCGGTGTTGATCTCTTGTTGTCCTTCGAGGAGAAGCACGCGGGGTGCTCCGTACCGCTCAGAGCATGGCGATACGGAGCACGGGCAAGGCCGGCGATGTACGCGGGGCGCCTTCGGCGTCGATCCGGTACGAGGACGAATCAGTACCCGAAGTTCCCCTCACTCACCTGCCGTTGACGGACTTTACGGAGTCGGCGCCAATTCACCCGGACGTGCCGTCGCCGGACTGGGCTATCAAGGGATCGCTGCCCGAGGCCGCGTCACCGCCGTACTGGACCGCGCCACCGCTCCGAAGGGCGCGAGCCTGACCCGTTCCACGGCCACCGAGACGGAGTACGCGGTCGGCTCGGGCGAACGGGAGCCCGGGGTGCCGGACAGGGACGACCTTGTGCGGAGGTAGCGCGATGGGGATCATGGGGCCGCCGCACACTCCGGCGGCACTTGAATACCACCCAACTCACCTGACGACAAAGGAGTTTGCATGCGCTTATGGATGCGCTCGGAGGCTGCGGCGATTGCCGTCGCGCTGGCCCTGGGCATGGCGCCCGGGATCAGACCCGGCCTGTCGGCCGCGGCTGAGGCCGCACCGGCGGGAGGTACGGCGCAGAGTGGCGGTCGCACCGTCACCCTGATCACCGGGGACACAGTGACGACCGACGGTGCCGGGCGGGTCACCGGGGTCCGGGCGGGTGCGGGACGCGAGGACGTCGCGATCTCCGTCCACCGCTACCAGGACCGCAGTTACGTGATCCCCGAGGACGCGATGCGGCCGCTGGCCGAGGGCACCGTGGACCGGCGGCTGTTCGACGTGACGGAGCTGCTCGCCTCGGGTTACGACGACGCGCAGCGGGATTCGACGCCGCTGATCGTGACCTATCGCAGGGCCGGTGAGGCGTCGGCGAAACGGGAACTCGCCGCCGCCGACGCGGACCCCGGGCGGGACCTGCCGGTGATCAACGGCTCTGCGGTCGAGGCGCCCAGGTCCGGCACCGCGCAGGTGTGGAACGCGCTGACGGACGCCGGTACGGGTGCCAGGGCGGGCGCCACGCGCGTCGCCTCCGGCATCGACAAGATATGGCTGGACGCCGCCCGGACGGCGACCCTGGACCAGAGCGTGCCGCAGATCGGCGCGCCCGAGGCGTGGGCCTCCGGCTACGACGGCAAGGGCGTCACCATCGCCGTACTGGACACGGGCGTGGACCAGACCCACCCGGATCTGGCCGACCGGGAGATCGCCGAGAAGAACTTCTCCGACTCGCCGGACAACGTGGACCGGGTGGGCCACGGCACCCATGTCGCCTCCACCGCGGCCGGTTCGGGCGCCAAGTCCGGCGGCCGTTACAAGGGTGTCGCCCCCGGGGCGAAGATCCTCGACGCCAAGGTCCTGGGCGACAACGGAGCGGGCTACGAGTCGGCCATCATCGCCGGTATGCAGTGGGCGGTGGACCAGCATGCCAACGTTGTCAACCTCTCCCTGGGCGGCACCGACACCGCGGGCACCGACCCGCTCGAAGCGGCCGTCAACACACTGTCCGCCAAGTCCGGAACGCTGTTCGTGATCGCCGCCGGCAACGCGGGACCCCTCGCCGGTACCGTCGGCTCCCCCGGCAGCGCCGCCGCCGCGCTCACCGTCGGCGCGGTGGACAAGCACGACCGGATCGCCACCTTCTCCAGCGTGGGCCCCACCCAGGACGGCTCCCTGAAGCCCGACCTCACCGCGCCGGGCCGGTTCATCGTCGCCGCCAAGGCGGCCGAGGGCGTGATAGGCGTCCCCGCCGGCGACGGATATGTCTCCCTCAACGGCACCTCGATGGCCACCCCGCATGTCGCGGGCGCCGCGGCCATCCTGGCCCAGCGGCACCCCGACTGGACCGGGCAGCAGCTCAAGCAGGCCCTCGTCTCCTCAGCGAAACCCACGGCCGGTCTGACCGTGCAGCAGCAGGGCACCGGGCGGGTGGACGTCGCGAAGGCCGTCCGGCAGACGGTGAGCAGTGAGGCGTCGTCGGTCGGTTTCGGCACACAGCAGTGGCCGCACACCGACGACACTCCGCTGGCCAAGCAGATCACCTACCGCAACACCGGCACCTCGGCGGTCACCCTCGGCCTGTCCGTCCGGGCGACCGACGCCGGCGGAAAGTCCGCTCCCCGGGGGCTGTTCACCGTATCGGCGAAGCACGTCACCGTGCCCGCGGGCGGCACCGCCTCCGTGGACGTGACCGCCGACACCCGCACCGTACCGGCGGGGGGCGCCTTCTCGGGTGCTCTGGTCGCCACCGGCGGCGGGCAGAGCGTACGCACCGCCGTTGCGGCCGACGCCGAGGTGGAGTCGTACGACCTGACGATGACCGTTCTCGACGGCAACGGCGACCCGGCGTTCTTCCCGTTCGTCCTCCTCTGGGGCCTGGACAGCCCGGTCTTGCTCTGGAGCCAGCCGACCACCGACGGCACCATGCGGTTCCGTGCGCCGAAGGGGGCGTACAACGTCTTCGCCCTTGTCACCACCTACAGCGGTACGGCCGCGGGGTCGGCGGAACTGGTGCAGCCGCGACTGTCACTGACCGCGGACACCCGTACGGTCCTGGACGCCCGTGAGGCCAAGCCGGTGTCGCTCACCCCACCGGATCCCGACGCCACGTCCAACGGCGCCTACGCCTCGTACCTGATGCATGCGGCCGGGTCGGATCTCGCCGTGGGCATTCTGACCGGCAGTGACTTCTCGCGGCTCAGGATCGCCCAGTCCGGCGCCCCGGCTTCACCCGCCGACGGTTTCGAGGCCCAGGTCGGCGCCACCTTCAGCAAGGGCACCGGCACCGCGTACGACCTGCTGTACACCAGGTCCGGCTCGTTGTTCGACGGCTTCTCGCACACGACGAGTACGAGCGAACTCGCGCGCGCGGACATCACCGCGGGCGCTCCCGCGGCGGACAAGACGGGCAGCGTCGCGGCCGCCTGGTACTCGCCGATCGGCGAGAGCTACAGCGTCGCCGCCGCCGACTTCGCCCTCCCGGGCAGCCAGCGGCACTACGTCACCGTGCCCAAGGGCTACACCTGGGGCTTCGACTTCCTGCAGAAGGGCGCGGACGGCGATCACGAGACGTTCCAGAGCAGCGCGGGCCGGACGTACCGGGCCGGACGGAGCTACTCGGAGACCTTCAACACCGGTGTCTTCGGGCCCAGCCTCGGCGAGGGACCGGGCGGCGGAGGCGTGTCGCGTCTCGGTGACGACATCAGGATCTGCCTGCCGCAGTTCACCGACGGCTCCGGCCACCTCGGCGACTCCGTGACCGAGACGGCCAAGGTCACACTCACCTCGGGCGGCGTCCCCTACGTGTACAGCACAGCGACCGCGCTGGAGCGGAAGTACCTGCGCTGCCGGTCCGTCACCACGCTCCCCCCGGCACGGCAGTCCTACCGCCTCACCACGGACTACTCCCGGCCGGCGGAGGTCTCCGGGCTCAGCAGCCGGGTCAGCGCCTCCTGGTCGTTCGTCTCGGGCCGGGTGTCCGGCACGCGTGCAGCCGTACTGCCGCTGTCCTCGGTCCGCTTCGCTCCCGAACTGACGTCCACCGGCACCGCGAAGGCGGGCACCCGTCTGACGGTGCCGCTCGTCATCGAGGGCTCGGCGGCCACGCGGGGCGTGAAGGCGCTCTCGGTCGAGGTCTCGTACGACGCGGGGACCACCTGGCGCAAGACGACCGTCCGTTCCTCCGGGAGCACGCGGCAGGTGACTCTGGCCCAGCCCGCGGACGCCGGGTCCGTCTCCTTCCGAGCCCGTCTGACGGACAAGGGCGGGAACACGCACACGGTGACGATCATCGACGCGTACCTCCTGACGCGCTGACCGCCCGACGCGCCGGCCGAGAGGTGGTGACGTCCGGCGGTGGATGAGAGGAGGGTGTCCGGTGTCGGCGTGTGACGACCGATGAACCGGACACCCTCCTGACCGCCCGGCGAACGGTCAGTCAACCCCGGGGATACATCAGGAACCCCAGGCCCCGTCGTCTGGCGCAGGCGCCAAGTGAACTTGTCGCCGACGACCCGGCGAACCACTGCCGGGTCGTCCGCGTCGTGCACCGGGATGCTGTACACCGCAGCGGCCACCAGGACATGCGTGAAGCTCCTGGCCTCGCCAACGACGGTGCCGTCGATCTCCGCGCTTGTGTCCCGGCAGCTCAGCCGGAGGTTCCGGGAGCGAGGACAAACCTTCACTCGACGCAGGCATGCCTACTTGAACCACTACGGAAGCTTGCGCCATCACTTGCCGTACGTTCGACCGAGCCCACGAAAGCATCGGCCGTGGACCACACCAGCTGAGGCACCACGACGACACACCGTAACGACCGCACATGCCATCCGAAGCGGATTGCGCATCCCCGGTCGCCGCACCCAGTGCGCATCAGACCCGGATCACAGCGTTTCTGCAGGACACAGTGCGCACGAAGCTGCGGACCCTACACGACGACGCGCAGGTCACGCGCGTGCGGCCGCCTCGATGACCTGCCGCAGGCCCTCGGTGAGGGTGCCCGCGTCCGGCGCGCTCTTCGGGTCGAAGGCCCACTGGCCGATGAGCCCGGTCATCAGCGTCAGATAGAACCGGCCGAGGGTGTCTGCGGTCTCGTCCGTCACCTCGTCCTCCGGCACGCCCATGAGCATGGAGACCAGGCCACGCCCGCCCTCGCGCTGGGCACGGACCAACTGGTCGCGCACTTCGGGCAGTTGGTCACCCATCCCCATGATCTCCAGGCTGAGCCGCCACATCGACCCGGGCTCGCGCATGGTGTCGACGATGTTGGCCCACACCTCCCGGAAGCGTTCCAGCGAGCCGGGCGCACCGGTGAACCCGTCGCCCCCCTCGAAGGACATGGTTTCCACCAGCGCGATGTACGCCTGCCCCAGCAGGGCGTCCTTCGAACCGTAGTGATAGCCGATCGACGCCAGGTTCGTCCCCGACTCCTTGACGATGTCCCGTGCGGTCGTGCGCAGGAACCCCTTCTCCAGCAGGCAGCGCTTGGCGCCTTCGAGCAGATCCTCGCGATGTCCCATGCCATCACCCTACCGAAGAATCCATACAAGCGTCCTAGACGAACGATTTATACAAGCGTCATAGACAAGCGTGTAAGACGCCTGTACGGTCGCTGTCATGACGAACTCGACGAGCACTTCCGTCGGCGCCCGGGCCGGCCGCCGTGAATGGACCGCCCTCGGCGTCCTGATGCTTCCGCTGCTGCTGGTCTCGATGGACGTCTCGGTCCTCTACTTCGCGATCCCGGCGATCAGCGCGGACCTGGAGCCGAGCGGCACCCAGCAGCTGTGGATCTTCGACATCTACGCCTTCGTCCTGGCCGGCCTGCTGATGACGATGGGCTCCCTGGGCGACCGCATCGGCCGCCGCAAACTGCTGCTGATCGGCGCGGTCGCCTTCAGCGCGGCCTCACTGATGGCGGCCTACGCGAACAGCGCGGAGATGCTCATCGCCGCCCGCGCGGTGCTCGGTATCGGCGGCGCGACCCTGATGCCGTCGACGATGGCGCTGATCCGCACGATGTTCACCGACTCCGGCCAGCGCGCGAAGGCGATCGGCATCTGGTCCGGCATGATGACGGCCGGGATCGCGCTCGGCTCGGTGATGAGCGGCGTCCTGGTCGAGTACTTCTGGTGGGGCTCGGTCTTCCTGGTCAACCTGCCCGCGATGGTGCTGCTGCTGGTCCTCGCCCCGATCCTGCTGCCCGAGTCGAAGGACCCCGCGCCCGGCCGCTTCGACTGGCTGAGCGTCCCCCTGTCGATGGCCGCCGTCCTGCCCGTCGTCTACGGCCTGAAGGAGATCCCCTCCGAGGGCTGGAACGTCCGTTACGTCGTCTCGATCACCGTCGGCCTGCTCTTCGCGGCCCTCTTCGTCCACCGCCAGCGCACGACCACGAACCCGATGATCTCCCCGGCCCTGTTCCGCGGCCACGGCTTCGCCCCCGCGGTCGTCCTCAACCTGATCTCCGCGTTCGGCATGATGGGCTCCGCCGTCTTCACCACCCAGTACCTCCAGTCGGTGCTCGGCAAGAGCGCCCTGGAGGCGGCCCTGTGGGCACTGCTGCCCTCGGTGCCGATCGGCATGGTGGCCCCGGTGACGACCTCGCTGGTCCAGAGGGGCACGAACCGCGCCCACGTCGTGACCGCCGGCTTCGTCATCGCCGCCTGCGGCTACGGCCTCCTCGCCCTCGCCGGTACGGACTCGATGTGGCTGGTGCTGACCGCCTGCGCTGTGCTCGCCTCCGGGATCGTCATGGTCCTCTCCCAGATGACGGACCTCGCCCTGGGCGCGGCCCCGGTAGAACGCGCCGGCTCGGCGTCCTCCCTGCTGGAGACCGGCACCGAGTTCGGCGGCGCCCTCGGCATGGCGGTCCTCGGCTCCATCGGTACGGCGGTCTACCGCCACGACATGCCGGGTTCGGCACCGGACGCGGCCCGCGAGACCCTGGGCGGCGCGCTGGCGGTCGCCGACCGGTTCCCTGGCCTGGCGACGGCGGCCCGGGAGGCGTTCACGCACGGGATGCAGGGAGCGTCGATCGCGGGGGCGGTACTGCTCGCGGGAGCGGCGGTACTGGCGGCGGCGACACTGCGAGGAGTCGAAGTGCGGAAGGAGACGCCGGAGCGGGAGAAGGTCCCCTGCTAGGGCGCACACAAAACGCCGGACGGGCTGACTTGGTCAGCCCGTCCGGCGTTTGAGGACGAGGCCCGCAAGGGCCGTAGGGGCGCGGGGAACTGCGCGACCAGCCCCCACGCACCCGCAGCCCGACGACTGCCTCAGACCAGGTTCACCGCACGCGCAGACGTCGCGCCGATCTCCTCGGCCACCTCGGCCAACACCCCGGCGGGAACCGAGTCGTCCACCGTCAGAATGGCAAGCGCCTCGCCACCGGCGACGGCCCGCGACACCTGCATACCGGCGATGTTGATACCGGCCTCGCCGAAGATCCGCCCGACGGTGCCGACGACACCGGGACGGTCCTCGTACTTGAGGACGATCATGTGGTCGGCGAGGGCGAGGTCGACGTCGTACTCGCCGACCGCGACGATCTTCTGGAGGTGCTTGGGACCGGCCAGCGTGCCGGAGACCGAGACCTCCTCGCCGCTGCCGAGCGTGCCGCGCACGGTGACGACGTTGCGGTGGTCGGCCGACTCGGAGCTGGTCGTCAGCCGCACCTCGACGCCGCGCTCCTGGGCGAACAGCGGGGCGTTGACGTACGACACGGTCTCGGCGACGACGTCCTCGA
Source organism: Streptomyces sp. NPDC031225 (assembly GCF_055570355.1). Lineage (NCBI taxonomy): Bacteria > Bacillati > Actinomycetota > Actinomycetes > Kitasatosporales > Streptomycetaceae > Streptomyces > Streptomyces sp. NPDC031225. The sequence goes on from NZ_JBVIHJ010000010.1 coordinate 164,459, forward strand.
AGACACCCTTGAGGGCGCTGAGCTCCAGCACCTTCACATCGTGCTGGGTGATCTCGCCGTACACCTCGACGTCGAGGCGGACCGCGACCTCACCCGCGAGCGCGGTGAAGATCCGGCCGAGGCGCTCGGCGAGCGGCAGGCCCGGCTTGACGTCCTCGGCGATGACACCGCCCTGGACGTTCACCGCGTCGGGGACGAGCTCACCGGCGAGGGCGAGGCGCACCGAGCGGGCGACGGCGATACCGGCCTTCTCCTGGGCCTCGTCGGTGGAGGCACCGAGGTGCGGGGTGGCGACGACCTGGTCGAACTCGAAGAGCGGGGAGTCCGTGCAGGGCTCCTTCGCGTACACGTCGAGACCGGCGCCCGCGACGCGTCCCTCCTTCAGCGCCGAGTACAGCGCCTCCTCGTCGACGATCCCGCCGCGCGCGGCGTTGACGATGCGCACGCTCGGCTTGACCTTGCGCAGCGCCTCGTCGCCGATGAGGCCGACGGTCTCGGGGGTCTTCGGCAGGTGGACGGTGATGAAGTCGGAGACCTCGAGGAGCTCGTCCAGGGACAGCACCTTGACGCCCATCTGGGCGGCGCGGGCGGGCTGGATGTAGGGGTCGTAGGCGACGACCTTCATCCCGAAGCCGGACATGCGCTGAGCGACCAGCGCACCGATCCGGCCCAGGCCCACGACACCGAGGGTCTTCTCCGCCAGCTCCACACCCGTGTACTTGCTGCGCTTCCACTCGCCGTTCTTCAGCGCGGCGTTGGCCTGCGGAATGTGGCGGGCGGTGGCGACGAGGAGACCGCAGGCGAGCTCGGCTGCGGTCACGATGTTCGAGGTGGGGGCGTTGACGACCATCACGCCGGCCTTGGTGGAGGCGGAGACGTCGACGTTGTCCAGGCCGACGCCGGCTCGTGCGACGACCTTCAGCTTCTTCGCGGCGGCGATCGCCTCGGCGTCCACCTTGGTGGCGGAGCGGATCAGGATCGCGTCGACATCTGCGATGGCCGGGAGCAGTTCGGCTCGGTCCGCTCCGTTGCAGTGCCGGATCTCGAAGTCCGGGCCAAGCGCGTCCACGGTCGCGGGCGACAGCTCTTCAGCGATGAGTACGACAGGTTTCGAGCTCACGTGAGTCCTCACAAGTCCATTGCGGACGGCCGTCCCGACGGCCGCAGGCGGTGGAGGGTACTGGCCGCGTGGAAGACGCACGTCGTTGTGGGCCTGACGCGTATGTTGTGCGCCAGTGTAGTGGCGCGGGGCAGGTCGCCCTCCGCCTCTGCGGAAGGATCACCCGGACGTGCAGCTCCGTTGTGCACGAGTCCGGGGTGGTGCCCCGCGACGGCGCCCCGCAGTGGGCGGCACCGTCGCGGAGCGCTCGGCTCACGCCTCTTCGTCGACCCAGCTCATCAGCTTGCGGAGCTGCTTGCCGGTGGTCTCCAGCAGGTGCTCGGAGTCGGCCGTCTTGTACTCGTTGTACTTCTTCAGGCCACCGTGGTACTCGGCCATCCACTCGCGGGCGAAGGTGCCGTCCTGGATCTCGGCGAGGACCTTCTTCATCTCGGCCTTGGTGGCGTCCGTGATGATCCGCGGGCCGGTGACGTAGTCGCCCCACTCGGCGGTCTCGGAGATCGACCAGCGCATCTTCTCCAGGCCGCCCTCGTACATGAGGTCCACGATCAGCTTCAGCTCGTGCAGGCACTCGAAGTACGCGATCTCCGGCTGGTAACCGGCCTCGGTCAGCGTCTCGAAACCGGCCTTGACCAGCGCGGCCGTACCACCGCAGAGAACGGCCTGCTCACCGAACAGGTCGGTCTCGGTCTCCTCGGTGAACGTCGTCTTGATGACGCCGGCGCGGGTGCCGCCGATGCCCTTGGCGTACGACAGGGCGAGCGCGAACGCGTTGCCCGTGGCGTCCTGCTCGACGGCCGCGATACACGGAACGCCGCGGCCCTCCTCGTACTGGCGGCGCACCAGGTGGCCCGGGCCCTTGGGGGCGACCATGCACACGTCGACGCCGGCCGGCGGCTTGATGAAGTCGAAGCGGATGTTCAGGCCGTGACCGAAGAACAGCGCGTCACCGTCGTTGAGGTTGTCCTTGATGGACTCCTCGTAGACCTGGGCCTGCAGCGGGTCCGGCACCAGGATCATGATGACGTCGGCCTCGGCGCTCGCCTCGGCGGGCGTGACCACGCGCAGGCCCTGCTCCTCGGCCTTCGCCTTGGACTTGGAGCCCTCGTGCAGACCGACACGCACGTCGACACCCGAGTCGCGCAGCGACAGCGCGTGGGCGTGGCCCTGGCTGCCGTAGCCGATGACCGCGACCTTGCGGCCCTGGATGATGGACAGGTCGGCGTCGGCGTCGTAGAACAGCTCGGCCACTTTGGGTTCTCTCCTTGTGTGCGGTGTTGCGTCCCACCGTATGACGGCGGGCTGAGATGAAGTTTCGGGGTCTCGGTATACGGGCGGCCGGAAGCCGCCCGTAACCGGTCCTGCGCGTTGCTCTACGCGCTGCGGTCGAGCGCGCGCAGCGAGCGGTCCGTGATCGAACGGGAACCGCGGCCGATCGCGATGGTGCCGGACTGGACGAGTTCCTTGATGCCGAAGGGCTCCAGCATCTTCAGCATCGCGGACAGCTTGTCGCTGCTGCCGGTGGCCTCGATCGTGACGGCCTCCGGGGAGACGTCGACGGTCTTGGCGCGGAACAGCTGGACGATCTCGACGATCTGGGAGCGCGTCTCGTTGTCGGCGCGCACCTTCACCAGAACGAGTTCGCGCTGAACCGCGGAGCCGGACTCCAGCTCGACGATCTTGAGCACGTTGACGAGCTTGTTGAGCTGCTTCGTCACCTGCTCCAGCGGCAGTTCGTCGACCACGGTCACCACGATGGTGATCCGGGAGATCTCGGGGTGCTCGGTGACACCGACGGCGAGCGAGTCGATGTTGAAGCCGCGGCGGGAGAACAGGGCGGCGATCCGGGCCAGGATGCCGGGGGTGTTCTCCACCAGGACGGAGAGCGTGTGCTTGGACATGATCTTTTACGTCTCTCTCGCTCAGTCGTCTTCGTTGTCGCCGAAGTCGGGGCGGACGTCCCGGGCGGCCATGATCTCGTCGTTGGAGGTGCCGGCGGCGACCATCGGCCACACCATCGCGTCCTCGTGGACGATGAAGTCCACGACGACGGGACGGTCGTTGATGGAGTTCGCCTCCGCGATGACCTTGTCGAGGTCCTCCGGACGCTCACAGCGCAGACCCACGCAGCCCATCGCCTCGGACAGCTTCACGAAGTCCGGCACGCGCGTGCCCTTCGCGTCCGGGTTGACGTCCTCGGGACCGGAGTGCAGCACGGTGTTGGAGTAGCGCTGGTTGTAGAACAGGGTCTGCCACTGGCGGACCATCCCGAGGGCGCCGTTGTTGATGATGGCGACCTTGATCGGGATGTTGTTCAGGGCGCAGGTGGTCAGTTCCTGGTTGGTCATCTGGAAGCAGCCGTCACCGTCGATCGCCCAGACCGTGTGCTGCGGCATGCCGGCCTTGGCGCCCATGGCGGCCGGGACCGCGTAGCCCATGGTTCCGGCACCGCCGGAGTTCAGCCAGGTGGCGGGCTTCTCGTACTGGATGAAGTGCGCCGACCACATCTGGTGCTGGCCCACGCCCGCCGCGAAGATCGTGCCCTCCGGGGCGAGCTGCCCGATCCGCTCGATGACATGCTGCGGTGACAGCGAGCCGTCGGCGGGCTGGTCGTAGCCCAGCGGGTAGGTCTCGCGCCAGCGCGAGAGGTCCTTCCACCAGGCGCTGTAGTCGCCCTTGTGGCCTTCGCTGTGCTCCTTCTGGACGGCCTGGACCAGGTCGGCGATGACCTCGCGGGCGTCCCCGACGATCGGCACGTCGGCGGCACGGTTCTTGCCGATCTCCGCTGGGTCGATGTCGGCGTGGACGATCTTGGCGTGCGGGGCGAAGCTGTCCAGCTTGCCGGTGACACGGTCGTCGAAGCGGGTTCCGAGGGCGACGATCAGGTCGGCCTTCTGCAGCGCGGTGACGGCGGTGACCGCACCGTGCATACCCGGCATTCCCACGTGCAGCGGGTGGCTGTCGGGGAATGCGCCGAGCCCCATCAGGGTGGTGGTGACGGGTGCTCCGGTCAGTTCCGCGAGGACCTTCAGCTCGGCGGTCGCCCCGGCCTTGATGACACCGCCGCCGACGTACAGGACGGGCCGCTTGGCCTGGGTGATCAGCTTGGCGCCCTCGCGGATCTGCTTGGCGTGCGGCTTGGTCACCGGACGGTAGCCGGGCAGGTCCATGACCGGCGGCCAGGAGAACGTCGTCTTCGCCTGCAGGGCGTCCTTGGCGATGTCGACCAGGACCGGTCCCGGACGCCCCGTGGAGGCGATGTGGAAGGCCTGCGCGATGACCCGCGGGATGTCCTCGGCCTTGGTGACCAGGAAGTTGTGCTTGGTGATCGGCATCGTGATGCCGACGATGTCCGCCTCCTGGAAGGCGTCCGTCCCGATCGCCTTGGACGCCACCTGCCCGGTGATCGCCACGAGCGGCACCGAGTCCATGTGTGCGTCCGCGATCGGGGTGACCAGGTTGGTGGCACCGGGCCCCGAGGTCGCCATGCACACACCCACCTTGCCGGTGGCCTGCGCGTAACCGGTGGCCGCGTGCCCCGCGCCCTGCTCGTGCCGGACCAGGACGTGCCGCACCCGGGTGGAGTCCATCAGCGGGTCGTACGCCGGAAGGATCGCACCGCCGGGAATACCGAATACCGTCTCGGCGCCGACCTCCTCGAGAGAGCGGATGAGGGACTGCGCGCCCGTGACGTGCTCGGGGGCGGACTGCGGTCCTCCGGATCGGGGCCGCGGCTGCGGATGGGCCCCGGTGGCCTGCTCGGTCATCGTCATTCTCTTCTCGATGCTGAGGGTTTTGTGCTGGGGTTTTCGCGAGGTTCGTGCGGTGTACGGCTGCGGTACGACAGGTGCCTGTGCAACAAAAAACCCCTCGTGCCATAAGGCAAGCGAGGGGAGCGCGCCGGGTGGAGTCGCTGAGCGATCGAGGGCTCAGCGTCAGCCGACGCGCTTTCCAAGTACGAGAATTCGGGTGCGCATGGCATTGACCCTCTCCCCGGCACGCACTCACTGTCAAGTGGGTGGGACGGGAGTCTCATTATGTGAGCGCAGGGCCGTCGCACCTGCCGTCCCGTCCACCGTCGGATCGCCGTCGGGGCGGCGGACACCGTCTGCACACCACTGGTGTACACCCCCTCGCCGCCCCTTTCCATGGTTCGTTCACCCCCGGGGCACCCCAGTCGGCGTCGACGCCGCGACCGCGCTCAGCCCTTCGGGCCTCCGCGAGCTCGCACTCTCGACTCCCACGAGCCCCTGCGGCTCCCTCATGCCCGCGAACGCGGGCTCGGCCGGTCCGTGCGGCACCGGATAGCAGCCGGAGGCCAGCGCCCGGCGCAGCCGGTACTCGTCGAGCGGCCCCGAGAACGCCATGCCCTGTCCGTGAGTGCAGCCCATCGCGCGCAGGGCGACGACCTGTTCCGGAAGGTCCACGCCGTCGGCCACGGACTGGAGCCCGAGGTCTCCGGCGATCCTGAGCAGCCCGCTGGTGATCTTGTGCAGCCTGGCGGACTCCACGACGCCCTCGACCAGGCTGCGGTCGAGCTTCAGCACGTCGACGGGGAGTCTGCGCAGCGCGGTGATCGCCGCGTAGCCGCTGCCGAACCCGTCCAGAGCGATACGGACACCGACGCGACGGATCGCGGCCAGCCGGCGCTCCAGCTCGTCCAGGGAGACCCGGGGGTCGGCGTCGGAGAGCTCGATCAGCAGCGAGCCCGACGGCAGTCCGTGCCGGGTCATCAGTGCCTCTACGGAACCCAGGGGCAGCGAGCGGTCCAGCAGCCGCTGGGCGCTCATCCGGACCGCCACGGGCACGGCGAGCCCGGTCGCGGCCCGGTCGGCGGCCTGTTCGACGGCCTCCTCCAGGATCCAGCGGCCCAGCTCCTGCGTCCGGTCGCTGTCCTCGGCCACCCGCAGGAACTCTGCGGGCGTGAAGAGCACTCCCTGTGAGGAGCGCCAGCGCGCCTGGGCGGTGACCGCGGTGATCCGGCCGTCCTCCAGACCGACGACGGGCTGGTGCAGCAGGGCGAACTCGCCGTCGTGCAGCGCGGCACGCAGGCGCGTGGCCAGCTCCACCTTGCGTACGACGTCCTGCTGCATCTGGGGCGCGTACAGCTCGACGCGGCCCTTGCCGCCCGCCTTGGCGCGGTACATCGCGAGATCCGCGTTGCGCAGGATCTCACCCGCTCCGAGGCCGGGTTCGGCGAAGGCGACGCCGATGGAGGCGGCGACCCGGACATCGTTGCCGTCGATGCGGTACGGCTGCGAGAGCGTGATTCTGAGGCGGTCGGCGAGCTCCAGGATGTGACCCTCACGGGCGGTACGGTCGCGGGTGCCGTCGCCGACGATCAGGGCGGCGAACTCGTCCCCGCCGAGACGGGAGGCGGTGTCCCCGTACCTGACCGCGTCCTGGAGTCTGCGCGCGGCCTGGACGAGCAGCTCGTCCCCGGCCTGGTGCCCGATCGTGTCGTTGACGGCCTTGAAGCCGTCCAGGTCGATGAAGAGGACGGCGGTGCCGCGGTCGGAGGAGCGGCGGCCGGACAGGGCCTGCTGGACGCGCCGGGTGAACAGGGCGCGGTTGGGCAGGTCGGTCAGCGGGTCGTGCTCGGCGTTGTGCTGGAGCTGCGCCTGCAGGCGCACTCTCTCGGTCACGTCCCGGCTGTTGAAGATCAGGCCGCCGTGGTGGCGGTTGACGGTGGACTCGACGTTGAGCCAGCCTCCGTCGCCGGACCGGAAGCGGCACTCGATGCGGGTGGTGGGTTCCTCGGGAGGGCTGGCGGCGAGGAAGCGGCGTACTTCGTGCACCACGCAGCCCAGGTCCTCCGGGTGGATGAGACCGGCCAGTTCCGTGCCCACCAGCTCCTCCGCGGAGCGGCCGTAGACCCCGGCGGCGGCCGGGGAGACGTACCGGAGGATGCCGTTGGGCGCGGCGATCATGATGACGTCGCTGGAGCCCTGCACCAGGGAGCGGAAGTGGTTCTCCTTCTGTGCCAGTTCCTGGGTGAGGGTGATGTTGTCGAGCAGCATGATGCCCTGGCGGACCACGAGGGCGAGCACGACGGTGCCGCCGGTCAGGAGCACCACGCGGTCCACGCTGCGGCCGTTGAGGACGTTGTAGAGGATCCCCAGCGTGCAGACGGCGGCCGCCATGTAGGGCGTGAGCGCGGCGAGCGATCCGGTGATGGGCCGGGTGACCGGGTACCGGCTGTGGTCACCGCCCGGCGCGGACTGGTGCGGGGCCCCGGGGTGCTTCCTGGACAGGTTCTCGTGCACCACGCGCGTGTGCCCGGCCGAGGGCCGCCGGTCACCGTCCGGGTGCCGGGGCGCGGCCCAGGGGGCGTAGGCGAGGAGCACGGAGCCGGCGAACCAGCCCGCGTCCAGCAACTGGCCGGAGTGGTAGTTGTTGTGCAGCAGCGGTGAGGTGAACAGGGCGTCGCACATCACGGTCAGGGCGAGTGCGCCGATCGCGGTGTTCACCGCGGTGCGGTTGACCGCCGAGCGCCTGAAGTGCAGCGCGAGGACCATGCTGACGAGGGCGATGTCCAGCAGTGGATACGCCAGGGACAGCGCGGTGTGCGCGACGCTCGGTCCCTCGGACTTCGCCGCCTGCGCCAGGGCGAGGCTCCACGACAGCGTGAGCAGCGAGCCGCCGATCAGCCAGGCGTCCAGGCCCAGGCAGACCCAACCCGCCTTCGTCACCGGGCGCTTGGCGAGGACCAGCAGGCCCACGATGGCCGGGGGCGCGAAGCAGAGGAAGAACCCGTCGGCGTAGCTGGGGCTGGGCACGGGCCGCCCCAGGACGACCTCGTACCACCCCCAGACGAGGTTGCCGAGGGATGCCATGGCAGAGGAGAGCGAGAAGAGCAGCCAGGCGGGCCGGAAGCGGATCCGGCGGCTGCGCGCGTAGCGGAAGCAGGAGACGGCGGCGGCGCCCGCCGCGGCGCTCAGTCCGAAGTCACCCATGATCAGGGCGGCTTCGCGCGAACCCCAGCCGAGTGCGGAACCGACGGCGTATCCCGCGCACACCAGGGCGATCAGGAGTTGGTGGAACAGGCTCGTGCCACCACGGAAGGCCGGCGGCCGGGAAGGCAGCGCCCGCCGCGCGGGCTGGACCCGCAGCGCTCCGTCGAGGGTGGTCGTGGGAGACGGGGGCGAGCTCACCGGGCCCTCCCGGTCCGCGCCGCTCCGGGGTCCCGGGGGTCCGGGTGCGCCGGGTGCGCATGCCTCCTGCGGCTGTTGTGCCTGCGGTGGTGCGAGCTGTGGTGGCCGCCGTGACCGGCGTGGTGACCTCGTCCGCGCGCGGCTGTGTGCCAGGGTCGCCGTCGGCGGCCCCGCCGCGTCGGATCGTTCGTCCATAGGCCGTGCATCGTCCGTCGCCCCCCTCACACTCTGCAATGTCGATCCCCGGCGCCGAGTACGCGGCGCAGCCCCTGTCGGGACGATACACCAGTCTCGTCACTCAGGGACATAGTTCCTCTACGCTCCGTGACGATCAGCAGACTTGTGAGCACGGACCGCGTCCGGAAGGTCGCGGAGGGTACCGGAACCGGATTACGCGCCTGTTGCGCGCCCGCGCCCGACAGCGCCCGGCAGCGCGTGGCGTGCGGGTTACGCGCCGCCCGCGCCCGTCGTAAGGATCACGTTGCGCAAGGGCTCCTGGTTCACGAAACGACTCAACTGATCCACCAACAGGCGCTTGGCACGCGGCAGGAACGCGGAGGTGGGACCGCCGACGTGCGGACTGACGAGCACGCCCGGCGCCTGCCACAACGGGTGCCCCCGGGGCAGCGGTTCGGGGTCGGTGACGTCGAGGGCCGCGGTGATCCGGCCCGTCTCCAGCTCGGCGAGCAGCGCCTTCGTGTCGACGACGGGGCCGCGGGCCACGTTGACGAGGAGCGCGCCGTCCTTCATACGGGCCAGGAAGCCGGCGTCGGCCAGGTGACGCGTGGTCTCGGTGAGGGGCGTGGACAGGATGACGACGTCCGCCTCCGGGAGCAGGGCGGGGAGTTCGGTGAACGGGTGCACCGGCCCGCGCTCCGTGGCGCGCGCGGAGCGTGCGACGCGCACCACCCGCGCGACCTCGAACGGAACGAGCCGGTCCTCGATGGCGGAACCGATGGAGCCGTAACCGACGATGAGCACGTTCTTGTCGGCGAGCGCGGGGTGGAAGGCGCCGCGCCACTCCCCCTTGTCCTGAGCCCTCACGAAGTCCGGGATCCCGCGCAGCGAAGCCAGGATGAGGGTCAGGGCGAGTTCCGCGGTACTCGCCTCGTGCACACCACGTGCGTTGCACAGCCGCACGCCGGGACGCAGGTCTTTCAGGCCCGGTGTCACGTTGTCGACGCCGGCCGAAAGCGTCTGCACGACCTCCACGGAACTGAGGTGGGGCAGCGGCCGCAGGACGACGTCCAGAGACTTCATGTAGGGAACGACGTAGTACGCACAGTCGGCCGGGTCCGCCGGGAAGTCCTCCTCCCCGTTCCAGAAACGATAGGTGGGGCCCTCGGGAAGCCCCTCGATGTCGTCGGGCGGGATGGGAAGCCACACGTCAGCAGTCATGGTCCGGAGGCTATGTCAGGCGCCCGGGACCGCAGAGGTTAGGTTGGGGGCCGGGAGAGGGAGGGTCACGAGCAGGTGGAGCGCAGGACGATCGGCGCGGCGGCGCTCGCAGTGGGGGCCGTCGGACTCGGGTGCATGCCGATGAGCTGGGCCTACAACGGGTCACGGCAGCGGGGTGACGAGTCCCTCAGGGCCGTGCACCGGGCACTCGATCTGGGCTCGACACTGCTGGACACAGCCGACATGTACGGCCCGTTCACCAACGAGCTGTTACTGGGGCGGGTGTTGAAGGAGCGGCGCGCGGACGTGTTCGTGTCCACCAAGGTCGGTCTGCTGGTGGGCGAGCAGCACATCGTGGCCAACGGCCGCCCCGGCTATGTGAAGCGGGCCTGCGACGCGTCCCTGCGGCGGCTCCAGACCGATGTGATCGACCTCTACCAGCTGCACCGCGAGGACCCCGAGATACCGGTCGAGGAGACCTGGGGCGCGATGGCGGAGCTCGTACAGGCCGGAAAAGTACGGTCGTTGGGGCTCTGCGCGATGGGGGCACGGGGCGGCCGCCGCTCCGGGGGCCGCCTGTACGACACGACGATCCGCCAACTCCAGCGCATCCAGCAGGTCTTCCCGGTGAGTGCGGTGGAGGCCGAACTGTCGGTGTGGTCGCCGGAGGCCCTGGAGTCACTGCTGCCGTGGTGCGCGGCACGCGGCATCGGTTTCCTGGCGGCGATGCCGCTCGGCAACGGCTTCCTGACCGGCACCCTCACTCCCGGCGAGGGTTTCGAACCGGACGACGTCCGGGCCCGTCACCCCCGCTTCACCGCCGAGATGATGGCCGCGAACCAGCCGATCGTCTCCGGTCTGCGCCGTGTGGCGGCCCGGCACGGGGAGGGGGCCACACCGGCGCAGGTGGCGCTGGCGTGGGTCCTGGCACAGGGCGGTCATGTGATCCCGGTGCCGGGCGCCAAGCAGGAGCGCTGGGTGACGGAGAACGCGGCGGCGACCGGACTGCGGCTGACCGGCCGGGACCTCACGGAGCTGGCGGAACTGCCGCCGGCGCAGGGCTCCTGGGACTGACGGTGCCATCGGGTGCGGGAGATCGGGAACCTGTGGGGCGTGAGCGGTGTATGACAGGTAGAACCCGCGCTGCGAAGGGACCATGATCGTGCATCGTCGAGCTGTGACGGCCGTGCTGGCCGCGACCACGCTCCTGCTGACGGCCGGCTGCTCCTCCGACGGCGGAGGAGGGGGCGGCTCACCGGGCGGCGGCGACAGCGCCTCGTCGAGCGGTGCGGCCACGGGGTCCTCCCCCACCCGGCAGGCCGCCGAGGCGACCCCGCCGGCGAAGGGCTCGGTGAAGGTGCTGCGCACGGTCGCCGAGGGCCTCAAGACCCCGTGGGGGCTCGCCCCGCTGCCCGACGGCGACCTGCTCGTCTCCTCGCGCGACGACGGCGCGATCATCCGGGTCGACGGACAGTCGGGCAAGAAGACGGAGCTGGGCCGGGTGTCCGGGGTCTCCGCGGCCGGCGAGGGCGGCCTCCTGGGCATCGCGCTGTCCCCGGACTACGCCTCCGACCACATGGTGTACGCCTACTTCACCTCGGCCTCGGACAACCGCGTCGCCAGGATGGTGTACGACGAGCAGAAGGATTCCGGCGAGCAGTTGGGCGCCCCCGACACCGTCTTCAAGGGAATCCCGAAGGGCTACATCCACAACGGCGGCCGGATCGCGTTCGGCCCGGACGGCATGCTCTACGCGGGCACGGGCGAGAGCGGCAACACCGGTCTGGCCCAGGACCGCACATCGCTGGGCGGCAAGATTCTGCGCATGACCCCGGAGGGGGACCCGGCCCCGGGCAACCCGTTCCCGGACTCCCCCGTGTACTCCTACGGCCACCGCAATGTGCAGGGTCTGGCCTGGGACTCCAAGCAGCGTTTGTTCGCCTCGGAGTTCGGCCAGGACACCTGGGACGAGCTGAACACGATCAAGCCGGGCGACGACTACGGCTGGCCGGACGCCGAGGGCAGGTCCGACGACAAGAAGTTCCACAACCCGATAGCCACGTGGCACACCGACGACGCCTCCCCCAGCGGGATCGCCTACGCCGAGGGATCCATCTGGATGGCCGGGCTGAAGGGCCGGCGGCTGTGGCGCATCCCGCTGAAGGGCACGGAGGCCTCGGCGGATCCGCAGGCCTTCCTGGAGGGCGAGTACGGGCGGCTGCGCACGGTGGTCTCCGCGGGCGGCGACAAGCTGTGGCTCGTCACCAGCAACACCGACGGCCGCGGCAGCCCCAAGCAGGGGGACGACAGGATCCTGGAGATACAGGTCAGCTAGCCCTGACCGTCACTCCGAAGCGGTCTGCTCCCGGGAGGGCTCCTCGGTGTCGTGGTCCGGCTTGGCCGACCGTACGACGACCTTCCCGGACGTGAGATCTATCGGTCCGCGTCCGGGGTCGCCGTCGCCGACGTCCTCCCGGGTCAGGGCCAGCCGGTTCTGCTCGTCCCGGGTGTGCTTGCGGCCCGGCGCGAACAGTTCCTCGAACATGTTGAACATGCATTCTCCCCTGCCGGTCTCCTACACCGTACGCCTCACTCTGTGATCGGCACGTGGAGAGCCTCCGCCGGGAACAGCCCCAGCCGGTGCGCCACCGCCGCGGCCTCACCCCTGCCGGAGACCCCGAGCTTGGCGAGGATGTTCGAGACATGGACGCTAGCCGTCTTCGGGGAGATGAAGAGTTCCTCGGCGATCTGGCGGTTGGTGCGGCCGAGGGCGACCAGGCGCAGGACGTCGCGTTCGCGGCCGGTGAGGCCGAGGGAGCGGACCGGGTCGTTCCGGTCGGGTGCCGGGGGCGCGGTCAGGGCGAGACGGGCGCGCTGGGCGAGGAGCGCGACCGCGTCGGCGAGGGGCCGGGCACCGAGGTGGTCGACGGCGGCGTGGGCGAGGCGCAGGAGTTCGGTGGCCCGGTCCCGTTCGGGCTGTTCGGCACCGCCGGGTGCGGACAGGAGTGCCTGGGCGAGCCGGTGGCGGACGCGGGCGAGGTCGTAGGGGCGTTCCAACGGCTCGAAGGCGGTGACGGCCTCGTACCAGTGGTCCGGGGTGTCGGCGCTCTCGGCGCGCAGCAGTTCGGCGCGGACCCAGCGTTCGTGGGCCAGCCAGACGGGCGCGTTGGTGGTGAGGGGCCTGGCGGCCTCCCGGATGCGGTCGAGGATCTTCGCGCGGCCCTGTTCGGCGACGGGCAGCCCGAGGGCGTCGGCCTCCATGGCGGCGGCGGTGAGCAGCAGGGGCCAGGCGTAGCGCTGGGTGCCGGGTGGGAAGCCGCAGTCCAGGACGCGTTCGAGTTCGGCGCGGGCGTCCAGCAGGCGGCCTTCGCCGGCGGCGATGCCGATGGCCAGTTCGGTCAGGGGGAGTTCATGCTGGGGGGTTCTGTCATGGGTACCGAAGTAGCCGCGAGCGGCGGCGAGTTGGCGTGCCGCCTCGGGCAGGTCGCCGCGTGCGAGGGCGAGTGCGGCGCGGTTGCCGGCGTGGAAGCCGCGGGGCTGGGCGCTGCGGCCGACGAGCTCGGCCCTGGTGGCGGATTCCGCGGCCCGGTCCCAGCGGCCCAGGGAGTAGAGGGACTCGGCGAGGTTGCCCCAGATCCAGGCCTCCTTGTCGGACAGGCCGAACTTCCGGGCGTAGCCGAGTCCTTCCTCCAGGATCGGCACGGCTTCCCGGGAGCGCCCGATGGCTTCGAGGGCGTTCGGCAGGTTCACGTAGACACGGCTGGCGACGGCGGAGATGTCGTCCTCGACTGTCTGCCGCAGGATCTCGAACATCTCGGCGAGCCCGGTCTCGACCCCACCGGACTCGACGATGAGTCCGGCGTGGGTGAGCCGGGCGTTCATCTCGATCTCGCGGGCGCCGACCATGCGCGCGTACTCCACGGCGCTTTCGGCGGCGGTGATGGCGTCGGGGCCGGGCACGTGCACCATGGACCAGTGGGCGACGTTCGCCAGGACGTCGGCGTGCACCTCGGAGGGCGGCAGACCGCAGACGAGGTCCTTGGCGGTGGCCAGTTCGGCCCAGCCGTCGCCTCGGGTCAGGGCCTGGACGAGATGGGAGCGCTGGACCCAGAACCAGGCGGCGCGCATGGGGTCGCCGTCGTCCTCCAGGTGATGCAGCGCCCGCTTGGTGATCATCAGGGCGCGTTCGCGTTCGCCTCCCAGCCGCCCGGCGACCGCGGCCTCGGCCATCAGGTCGAGGTAGCGCAGCGGGGTGGTGGCCGGGTCGCAGCCGCAGGGAGGGTAGACCTCGGTGTAGTCGACCGGGCGCAGGGCGGCCCGGACGTCCTCGGGGGTGGTGTCCCACAGCTCCATCGCGCGTTCCAGGAGCCGGAGTTGTTCGGAGTAGGCGTGCCGGCGGCGGGCGGTGACGGAGGCGTCCAGGACGGCGGGCAGGGCCTTGGCGGGGTCGCGGGCGTGGTACCAGTAGCTGGCCAGCCGGGTGACCCGTTCGTCGGCGGGGACGAGGGTGGGGTCGGCCTCCAGGGCTTCGGCGTAGCGGCGGTTGAGCCGGGAGCGTTCGCCGGGCAGCAGGTCGTCGGCCACGGCCTCGCGGACCAGGGAGTGCCGGAAGCGGTAGCCGTCGCCTTCGGGTGCCGGCAGGAGGATGTTGGCGTTCACGGCGGCCCGCAGCGCCTCGATGAGATCGTCCTCGGCGAGCCCGGTGACCGCGGCGAGCAGCCGGTACTCCACGGTGGAGCCGCCCTCGGCGACGACCCGGGCCACCCGCTGGGTGCGTTCGGGCAGGCCCTCGACGCGGACCAGGAGCAGATCGCGCAGGGAGTCGGTGAGGCCGGTGCCGCAGCCCTCGGTGGCGCAGACGGCGAGTTCCTCGACGAAGAAGGCATTGCCGTCGGAGCGTTCGAAGATGTCGTCGACCTGGGCGGGGTTCGGTTCGGTGGCGAGGATCCCGGCTATCTGACGGCTCACCTCGTCCCGGTTGAAGCGGCTCAGTTCGATCCGGCGGACCGTGCGCAGCCGGTCGAGCTCGGCGAGCAGGGGGCGCAGCGGGTGACGGCGGTGTATGTCGTCGGCGCGGTAGGTGGCGAGGACGACCAGGCGGCCGGTGCGCAGGGTGCGAAAGAGGTAGGCGAGGAGGTGACGGGTGGAGGCGTCGGCCCAGTGGAGGTCCTCCAGGGCGACGACGACGGTGCGCTCGGCAGAGACGCGCTCCAGGAGGCGTGCGGTGAGTTCGAAGAGGCGGGCCAGGCTCTCCTCGTCGTGCCGGCCGGTGCCGCGGACGGAGAGCGCCTCGCCGACCTCGGGCAGCAGCCGGGCCAGTTCCTCCTCCTGGCCCGCGGCGGCGTCGGCCAGTTCGGCGGGCAGCGCGCGGCGCAGGGCGCGCAGGGCGGTGGAGAAGGGGGCGAAGGGCAGTCCGTCGGCGCCGATCTCGACGCAGCCGCCGAGGGCGACCACCGCGCCCTGCCGGCAGGCGGCGGTGGCGAACTCCTCGACGAGCCGGGTCTTGCCGACACCGGCCTCACCGCCGAGCAGCAACGCCTGCGGCTCGCCCGCGGCGGCGCGGGCGAGCGCTTCGTTCAGGCTGTTCAGTTCTTCGGTGCGGCCGACGAACACGGGACTGACGGACCTGGTCTCCACAGGGCCGAGCATCGCACGCGGGTCCGACAGTGCGGCACTCGTTTTCGGGGCGGGTCCGGTTTGCCCAGGGGCTCCGGTTACCGGGAGGACGGCCGTGGTGGTGACCGCGGGGACGGGCAGAGCCGTACGGCCGTCCTCCCTCCCCCCGACGCTCACGCCGGGCGGAGGAACCGGTGCCGCCGGGGGCGCCCGGTATGCGAATCGGCCTCCGCGGTGCGTTCGGCGGCTTCGCGTCGGGCGGCGCGACGGCTCCGCAGGGTGTCACGGACCAGCCGCTCGTGCTCGGCCCGGCGGATCAGTTCGGCGGAGCGGTACTGGGAGATCTCGAATGCGGAATACATGGCGTCGTCCTTGTCGGAGTCGGTTTCCGGCTTCGCTTTCTGCGATGCCTCTACCTTCGTCTTTGAGGGGGGTCCGCCACATCGGGAGAGTTCCGCATCTTCGCGGGCCAAAGGGGCCTTAGACGCGCCGGAGGGGCCCCAGGAGCTCCGTAAGGTACCTACGGATGCCCTAAGACCCCTCGCGACCTGCGACGATTTACGCGGAAGGCAGGTCCAGCAGGAAGTTGGTGTACTTGAGGACGGCCAGGAGCAGTCCGATGACACCGAGCGCCACACCGCCCCAGGCGACGGACTTGATCCAGGTGGCCTGCGGCTTGCCGGGGGCGCCGAAGGCCGGCCGGACCAGCACCGCGACACCGACGATCAGCGCGACCAGTGCGAAGACGCCGCCCCAGAGCGCGGTGGCCTTCCACGCGTCGCCGTAGCCCTCGTCGAGGAGCTTCGCCACGTCGGAGGAGGTCGAGGTCTGCGCGTGCAGCTGCCCGATGAGCGACTGCCGTGCGGACGCCACGGTGCCGACCCAGCTGCCGGTGAGCGAGACCAGGCCGAGCGCTGCGGACACGACGGCGCCCGCGCCCTGGCCGACGCCGGCAGAGCCCTCCTCCCGGGTGGCCTCGAACAGTTCTGCCTCGTCCTCGTCGTCGATCTCGTCGGAGGCGGTGTCGTCGGTCGAGGTGTCCTCGGCCTCCGTCGCCTCGCCGGTCTTGGTGACGCTCACCTTCTCGTCGTCGGTCCTGGCCTCGGCACCCGTCTCGGCGCCGGTCTCGTCAGCTGTCTTCGTTCCCATGTCGGGCACCGTACGGATCCTGTCTGAGAGGGTTCTTAATGATCGTTCCGGACGGCACGTGCGCGTGCTTCACGCCACTCGGGGGCGAGAATCGACCACACCTCGAGGTCGTGCCGTACGCCACGATAGGGGTGCGCCTCCCGGTGGACTCCGTCGCGGGTCATTCCCAGCCGCCGGGCGACGTTCAGGCTGGCCTCGTTCCCGCTGGCGGCGACCCACTCGATACGGTGCATACCGCGCTGCTCGACGGCGTGGTCGAGGAGGATGCGCATCGCGCGGGTGACCAGGCCACGCCCGGTGCCGGCGGGCTCCAGCCAGCAGCCGACCTCGCAGTTGCCCTTCTCGGCGCTGAAGTTGAGGAACAGCACCCCGCCCACGAGTTTGCTCTCCAGCCACAGGCCGTGCAGGGAGGCGGTGTCGGCGGCGCGCAGGTCGGCGTAGCGCTGGAGCATGGCCCGCGCGGAGTCGACGTCCGTCTCCTGGGAGCCGAAGCTGATGAACTGCCCGATGAAGTCCCTGCCCCGCTCCAGATGTGCGAAGAACTCCTCCGCGTGCCACGGCTCCAGCGGACGCAGCTCGGCGTCGTCACCCAGGGATATCGCGTACATCCTCGTCCCGCTCCCTCTCCATCTGTTCCATGACGTCCTGCTCCACAACGCCAGTGAGCCTCTCATGGGCGGCGCGGCACTCGGGAGGTTCGATGCTGATGCGGGGCATCCGGGTCTCCAGCCAGTCCGGCAGCCACCAGTTGGCGCCGCCGAGCAGGTGCATGAGGGCGGGGACCAGCAGGGTGCGCAGGACGAAGGCGTCGAGTGCGACGGCGGCGGCGAGCGCGATGCCGAACATGGCGATCACGCGGTCGCCGCTGAGGACGAAGGCGAGGAAGACGGAGATCATGATGACGGCGGCGGAGTTGATCACCCGGCTGGTCTCGGCGAGGCCGACACGGACGGCCCGCCGGTTGTCGCCGGTCTCCAGCCACTCCTCGTACATCCGGCTGACCAGGAAGACCTGGTAGTCCATGGAGAGCCCGAAGAGCACGGACACCATGATCACGGGGAGGAAGGGCTCGATGGGGCCCGCGCGGCCGAGGCCGAGCAGTTCGCTCCCCCAGCCCCACTGGAAGATCGCGACGACGACTCCGAAGGCGGCGGCGACGGCGGCGACGTTCATCACGGCGGCCTTCAGCGGGATGCCGACGGAGCGGAAGGCGAGCAGGAGCAGCAGACAGCCCAGGCCGATGACGACGCCGACGAACAGGGGCAGTTTGCCGACGATGACGTCCGCGAAGTCGTCGTAGGACGCCGTCATCCCGCCGACGTGGATGTCGAGGGAGGTGCCGGTCTCGGCTCGGGGCAGGACCTCGGTGCGCAGCCGGTCGACGAGCTCGCTGGTCTGCCGGGACTGCGGTGCCGACTCGGGGACGATCGTGAAGTACGCGATGTCGCCGCCGGTGTCGTAGGTGACCGGGGTGGTGGACGCGACGCCCTCGGTGGTGCGGATCGTGGCGTCGAGGTTGTCGAGGAGCAGCTTGTCCTCGGCGCCGTCGACACGAGTCACCAGGGTGAGCGGCCCGTTGACGCCGGGGCCGAAGCCCTTTGCGAGGAGGTCGTAGGCCTGCCGGGTGGTCGAGGAGCTCGGGTCGTTGCCCTGGTCGGAGGTGCCGAGGCGCAGGCCCAGGGTGGGCAGCGCCAGGACGGTGATGACCAGCAGGGCGATCCCGCCGAGCAGTTTGGGGTGCCGCTCCACGAACGCCGACCAGCGGTGGGCGAACCCGGTCGGCAGTTCGGGCTCGGGCCCGTGCTCGGTGAGGCGGAGCCGTTCGCGCCGGCTCAGGGCGCGGGTCCCGATGAGGGACAGCAGTGCGGGCAGCAGGGTCACGGAGGCCGCGACCGTGAGGACGACGGTCAGGGAGGCGGCGATCGCGACCCCGTTGAGGAAGCCGAGCCGGAGGATCAGCATGCCGAGCAGGGCGATGCACACGGTGGCACCCGCGAAGACGACGGCACGGCCGGTGGTGGTGACGGCGTTCTCGACGGACTCGGCGACCCCGAGCCCGCGTTTGAGGCCACGCCGGTGGCGCGTGACGATGAAGAGCGCGTAGTCGATGCCGACGCCGAGTCCGATCAGCATGCCGAGCATGGGCGCGAAGTCGGCGACGGTCATGGCGTGCCCGAGCAGCTCGATCCCGGCGTACGCGGTGCCGACGCCGACCAGGGCGGTGGCGATGGGCAGCAGGGAGGCGGCGAGCGAGCCGAAGGCCAGGAACAGCACGAGGGCGGCGACGAGCACACCGACGATCTCGGCGACGTGTCCGCCCGAGGACTCGGTGAGGGCGACGGCGCTGCCGCCCAGCTCCACCTGGAGTCCGTCGGCCTCGGCGGACCTGGCGGTGTCCACCAGGGCCCGCGCCTGGGACGGGTCGATGTCCTCGGCGGAGTGGGCGAAGGTGACGGTGGCGTACGCGGTGTGCCCGTCGGCGCTGATCCGGCCGGTGCCGGCGGAGTCGTACGGGCCTGCCACGGCGCTCACTCCGGGCAGGTCCGTGATCCGGTCCATGGTCGTGGTCATCGTCTGCTCGACGTCGGCGTCCCGCACCGAACCCGAGGTCACGTGCCAGACGACGGTGTCGGCGTCCCCGCCGAGGTCCGGGAAGCCCTGCTGGAGCAGGGCGGTGGCGCGGCCGGACTCGGTGCCGGGGACCTCGTAGTCGTTGGAGTACGCGGGACCGGTGAGCGCGGCGGCGGTGCTCACTCCGCCGAGGGCGAGGAGCCACAGGAGGACGACGACGAGCCGTCGTCGGACACACCAGCGCGCGAGGGCTGCCACGAAGCTGCTCCCAGGGTATTTGTGGATCTTTGACCGGGAACAGCCCGCAAAGAACGCATGAGCAATGCGTGAATCACTCTTGCAGGCAGAAAAGATCGTTCACGCCGTTCGTGGCCTTATTCACAAGAGTGCGAGACAGATCACAGGACAGTAACGGTCACTCTGTCACGTCAGTCGAACTGGTCGCCCAGCGCCATCACCATCACGCCTGCGATCAGCAGCCACAGAGCTCTGCGGGTACGCCCGCGGGAGCCCAGGACCGCCGCGAGCGCGCATACGGCGGCGCCGAAACCGTAGGCCGCCGGGACCAGGGTGGGGGCGGAGCCGCTCAGCCGGAGAGCCGATGCGGCAAGGCCCGCGAGCGCCAGCAGCACGCCGGTGCCGGACGCCGTCCAGCGGGCCCGCCGGGCGTCCAGCACCTGGTCGTCGTACTCCTCCTGTATGCCGGAGGTATCGGAATTCCCAGGACCGTTCATGGCGGGCGAGCGTAGCGTGTCCAGCTGAGAATCCACGGGCCCGTCCGCCCCCAGCCGAAGCAGGTGCGTTGTTTGAGCGTCCGACCGAGCTCCTCCGTATCCCTTTCCGCCTTTCCGGACTCAAGGAGCCCGTTCACCGATGCCAGACGACATCACCCCGCTGCCCACGAAGACCTCGAATGAGGACCTCACCAGGCGGCTGACCCAGGCCCGCTACCCGCGCAGCAACAGCTACGACGCCCGCTGGGTCATCGAGAACCAGATGGGCCCGAACGCGCTGTGGCTGCTGGAGTGGCTCGCGCCCGCCCTGGGCCTGGACACCCTGCGCCCCGGCGCCCGCGTGCTCGACCTGGGCTGCGGCCGGGCGATGACCTCGGTCTTCCTGGCCAGGGAGTACGACGTCCAGGTCACCGCGGCCGACCTGTGGGTCAAGCCCGACGAGAACGCGCGGCGCATAGCCGAGGCCGGTTTCGCCGACCGGGTGCTGCCCGTGCACGCCGAGGCACACGACCTGCCGTTCGCCGAGAGCAGCTTCGACGCGATCGTGAGCATCGACGCCTACCAGTACTTCGGCACGAACGACCTCTACCTGCCCACGCTGACCCGGCTGTTGAAGCCGGGCGGGCGGATCGGGGTCGTCATGCCGGCGATACGGGAGGAGATCGAGGGGACCGAACCCCCCGAGCACCTCAAGCCCTTCTGGGACCCCGGTTTCTGGGCGTTCCACTGCGCCGACTGGTGGCGGCGCCAGTGGACGCGCAGCGGGGCCGTCGAGGTCGAGACCGCCGAGTGGCAGCCCGACGGCTGGAAGGACTGGCTGCTGTGGAGCGAGGTCTGCGCCGAGGAGAGCCCCTACGCGTGGATGGCCGACATGGCCCGCGACTCGGTGGACCTGATGCACGCCGACGAAGGCCGGTCGCTCGGTTTCGTACGGCTCGTAGGACGCCGTAAGTAGCGGTACGGCCCCGGAGGACATGTCCTCCGGGGCCGTACTCGGCGCTCTGGCTCAGCCTTCGCCGACGCCCAGCTTCTCCAGGATCAGTTCCTTGACGCGGGCCGCGTCCGCCTGACCGCGGGTCGCCTTCATGACCGCGCCGACCAGGGCGCCGGCCGCGGCGACCTTTCCGGAGCGGATCTTGTCGGCGATGCCGGGGTTGCCGGCGATGGCCTCGTCGACGGCGGTACCCAGGGCGCCCTCGTCGGACACGACCTTCAGACCGCGCTTGTCGACGACCTCGTCCGGGGTGCCTTCGCCCGCGAGGACGCCTTCGATGACCTGACGGGCCAGCTTGTCGTTCAGGTCACCCTTGGCGACGAGCTCGGCAACCCGCGCGACCTGCTCCGGCGTGATGGCCAGCTCGTCCGGCGCCTTGCCGGACTCGTTGGCGCTGCGGGCGAGTTCGCCCATCCACCACTTGCGGGCGGAGGCCGCGTCGGCACCGGCGTCGATCGTGGCGACGATCAGGTCCAGCGCACCGGCGTTGAGGATCGCCTGCATGTCGAGGGCCGTGATGCCCCACTCCGCGACGAGGCGGTTGCGGCGCGCCAGCGGCAGCTCCGGCAGACCGGCCCGGATCTCCTCGACCCACTCCCGGGAGGGGGCCACCGGCACCAGGTCCGGCTCGGGGAAGTACCGGTAGTCCTCGGCCTCCTCCTTCACGCGGCCCGAGGTCGTCGACCCGGTGTCCTCGTGGAAGTGGCGGGTCTCCTGGATGATCGTGCCGCCGGAGTTCAGTACGGCCGCGTGCCGCTGGATCTCGAAACGGGCCGCGCGCTCCACGGACCTGAGCGAGTTGACGTTCTTCGTCTCGGAACGCGTGCCGAACTTCTCGCGGCCGTGCGGGCGCAGCGACAGGTTCACGTCGCAGCGCATCTGCCCCATCTCCATGCGGGCTTCCGAGACGCCGAGCGCCTTGATGAGTTCACGCAGCTCGGCGACGTACGCCTTCGCGACCTCGGGAGCGCGCTCGCCCGCACCCTCGATCGGCTTGGTGACGATCTCGATGAGCGGGATGCCGGCCCGGTTGTAGTCGAGCAGCGAGTGCGAGGCGCCGTGGATACGGCCCGTCGCGCCGCCCACGTGGGTCGACTTGCCGGTGTCCTCCTCCATGTGGGCGCGCTCGATCTCCACGCGGAAGGTCTCGCCGTCCTCCAGCTGGACGTCGAGGTAGCCGTTGAAGGCGATCGGCTCGTCGTACTGGGAGGTCTGGAAGTTCTTCGGCATGTCCGGATAGAAGTAGTTCTTCCGGGCGAAGCGGCACCACTCGGCGATCTCGCAGTTCAGCGCGAGACCGATCTTGATGGCCGACTCGATGCCGATCGCGTTGACGACCGGGAGCGCGCCGGGCAGGCCGAGGCAGGTGGGGCAGGTCTGCGTGTTGGCGTCCTGACCGAGTTCGGTCGAACAGCCGCAGAACATCTTCGTCTTGGTGCCGAGTTCGACATGGACCTCAAGGCCCATGACGGGGTCGTACGACGCGAGAGCGTCCTCGTACGACTCCAGGTCGGTCGTGGTGGTCACGGTGAAGGTTCCCTCTCAGCCCAGCAGGACGTCGTCGTCGCCCAGCCGCTTCAGCTCGCGGTACAGGACGGCGAGGCCGGTGACGACGGCGACAGCGGCCACGGTCGCGTCGATCAGGACCAACGTGTCGCTCTCGGCGCGCGCCTTCTTGAGCCGCTTGGCGACACCGATGGCGCCGAACGCCGTGGTGGCGATGGACAGATACGTGCCGGACTTGGACTTCTTGAAGTCCTTGGCCTTGGTCAGCTTGCTCACAGCGACGGTGCCTCCTCCAGGAGCGGGTGGCCCCACCTTTCCACGAAGGCGGCCTCGACGGCTGCGCCGACCTTGTAGAGACGGTCGTCCTTCAGGGCCGGGGCGATGATCTGCAGACCGACCGGGAGGTTGTCCTCCGGGGCGAGACCGCACGGCAGCGACATGGCCGAGTTGCCCGCGAGGTTGGTCGGGATGGTGCACAGGTCGGCGAGGTACATCGCCATCGGGTCGTCGGCGCGCTCGCCGATCGGGAAGGCGGTGGTGGGCGTGGTCGGCGACACGATGACGTCGACCTGCTCGAAGGCCTTCTCGAAGTCGCGCGTGATGAGCGTGCGGACCTTCTGGGCGCTGCCGTAGTACGCGTCGTAGTAGCCGCTCGACAGGGCGTAGGTGCCGAGCATGATGCGGCGCTTGACCTCGGGGCCGAAGCCGGCCTCGCGGGTGATCGACGTGACCTCCTCGGCGGAGTGCGTGCCGTCGTCGCCGGCCCGCAGGCCGTAGCGCAGGCCGTCGAAGCGGGCGAGGTTGGAGGAGCACTCGGACGGCGCGATCAGGTAGTACGCCGAGAGGGCCAGGTCGAAGGACGGGCAGTCCAGCTCGACGATCTCAGCGCCCAGGTCCTTGAGGAGGGCGACTGCCTCGTCGAAGCGCTGGACGACGCCGGCCTGGTAGCCCTCGCCGCGGAACTGCTTGACCACGCCGACGCGCATGCCCTCGACGCTGCCGTTGCGGGCGGCCTCGACGACCGGCGGGACCGGGGCGTCGATGGACGTGGAGTCGAGCGGGTCGTGCCCGGCGATGGCCTCGTGGAGGAGGGCCGCGTCCAGGACCGTGCGGGCGCAGGGGCCGCCCTGGTCGAGGGAGGACGAGAAGGCGACCATGCCGAAGCGGGACACTGCCCCGTACGTCGGCTTGACGCCGACCGTGCCGGTGACGGCGGCCGGCTGGCGGATGGAACCGCCGGTGTCGGTGCCGATGGCGAGGGGCGCCATGTGCGCGGCCAGCGCGGCGGAGGAGCCGCCGCCGGAGCCGCCGGGGATCCTGGTGAGGTCCCAGGGGTTGCCGGTCGGGCCGTAGGCGCTGTTCTCGGTGGAGGACCCCATGGCGAACTCGTCCATGTTGGTCTTGCCGAGGATGACCACGTCGGCGGCCTTCAGCCGCTTGGTGACCGTCGCGTCGTACGGCGGGATCCAGCCCTCGAGGATCTTCGAGCCGACGGTCGTCGGGATGCCCTCGGTGGTGAAGATGTCCTTCAGCGCGAGCGGGACACCCGCGAGGGGGCCGAGCTTCTCGCCCTTCGCCCGCTTCTCGTCGACGGCGCGGGCCTGCGCGAGGGCGCCCTCGCGGTCGACGTGCAGGAAGGCGTGCACCTTCTCGTCGACGGCCTCGATACGGGCCAGGTGGGCCTCGGTGACCTGCACGGCCGTGAGCTCACCGGAAGCGATCTTCGCGGCGGTCTCGGCGGCGGTGAGCTTGATGATGGTGACGTTGTCCGTCATGGCGGTTAGTCCTCCCCCAGGATCTGCGGCACCTTGAAACGCTGCTGCTCCTGGGCCGGGGCGCCGGAGAGCGCCTGCTCGGGGGTGAGCGACGGACGGACCTCGTCCGCACGCATGACGTTCGTCAGCGGGAGCGGGTGCGAGGTCGGCGGTACGTCCTGGTCGGCGACCTCACTGACGCGTGCGACCGCGCCAATGATGTCGTCCAGCTGTCCCGCGAAGTGCTCGAGCTCTTCGGGCTTCAGCTCCAGACGCGCCAGCCGTGCGAGGTGGGCGACCTCCTCGCGCGTGATGCCAGGCATGCAGCGATCCTCTGGGGTGAGTGCGTGTGGTGTGGGGCCAATCCTATGGCGCGGGTGCCTCTGGCTGTTAAACGGATACGGCTACGGGGCGGGGCGGATCGGTCCGTCAGCCGTCTGCGGGTTCGTCGTGGCTGATCGCGCCCCGCGGCGGAGCCGCATTTCGATACAGCCCCGCGCCCCTTGAAAACCACATGTGAGCCGGAACAGTCACTCCGCTGCCGGCAGCGCTGCCCTTGGCCGCTGCCAGCCCCGCGACCCCCGCGCCAGCAGCCACGCCGTCGTCTCCTCCGGCGGCATCGCCGCCGCCACCAGCCAGCCCTGTACGGCGTCGCAGCCCATGTCGCGCAGGCGCTCCCACGTCTCGTCGTCCTCGACGCCCTCCGCCACGACGAGGAGACCCAGGGAATGGGCGAGGTCGACCGTGCAGCGGACGATCTCCGCGTCCTCGGTGTCGACGGCCAGCTTGGCCACGAAGGAACGGTCGATCTTCAGTTCGCTGACGGGCAGGCGGCGCAGGTGGACCAGGGAGGAGTAGCCGGTACCGAAGTCGTCCAGGGACATCTTCACGCCGTGCGCGGTCAGTGCGGCGAGGGTGTCCGCCGCCCGCGAGGGGTCCTCCAGCAGGACGTGTTCGGTGATCTCCAGCTGGAGCGATCCCGCCGGGACTCCGTGCCGGGCGAGCCGCGCGGCGACGGAGCCGGCGAATCCGGGGGTGTGGACGTCACGTGGGGAGACGTTGACGGCGACCGGGACGAACAGGCCCTGCGCCCGCCACTCCGCGACCTGCGCGAGTGCCGTCTCCAGGACGTACTCGGTGAGGTACGGCATCAGCCCGGAGGACTCGGCGATCGCGATGAACTCGTCCGGCGGCACCTTCCCGCGCTCCGGGTGCACCCAGCGCACCAGGGCCTCGAGACCGGCGACCTGCCCGTCGAAGCGGACCTTGGGCTGGTAGTGCAGCTGCACGTCGTGCGCGTCCAGGGCCCGGCGCAGATCACCGAGGAGCCCGAGCCGGTCCGGGGTGTTGGAGTCCCGCTTGGACTCGTACACCTCTACGCCCGTACGGTCCCGCTTGGCCTGGTACATCGCCACGTCCGCCCGCCGCAGCAGCCCCTCGGCGTCCAACGCGTGGTCGGGGAAGACGGCGACCCCGGCGCTGGCCTCCAGGACGAGGGTGAGCCCGTCGAGGTCGAGCGGGGAGCTGAGGGCAGCGACCAGGTTGCGGGCGACCCGGGTCGCGGAGGTCGTGGAGTCGGCGACCGGCAGTAACACGGCGAACTCGTCGCCGCCGAGCCGGGCCGCCTCCGCCCCGCGCGGCAGCGCCACCCGCAGCCGGTCGGCGATCTGCAGGAGCAGCCGGTCACCGGCGAGATGGCCCAGGGTGTCGTTGACGGAGCGGAAGCGGTCGAGGTCGATGAGCATCAGGGCGGACCGGGCGCCGATGCGCTCGGCGTCGTCCAGGGCGGTCCAGATGCGCTCCAGGAGCCACTGCCGGTTGGGCAGTCCGGTCAGCGGGTCGAGCAGCTGCTCCTCGGCCCGGGCGCGGGCCATCCACAGCGTGGAGTCGAGGGCGATCAGGGGGATCGCGAACAGCGGGAGCAGCAGGGGCTTGGCGGTGGCGACCACGCAGACCAGCGGGGCGATGCCGAGCAGTGCGACCGCGACCAGGCCCTGTCTGACCAGGGCGGTGCGGGCCATCGTGGGCAGACCGGCGTGGCGCGAGGAGTGCAGGTACCAGCCCAGGGCGCGGGTGACCGCGAGATACGCGGCGGCGACCAGCACCACTTCTGGTCCGGTGTAGAAGGTCCAGGTGTCCGGGTTCCAGGGGGTCTCGACGGACGGCGACTGGCCGAACCCGGCGAGGACCAGGGCGCCGGTGGCTATGCCGAGGATGTCCACCGCGCCGTGCAGGACGCCCTGCCGCCAACGGTGGCGCCGGGCTATGCCGACCAGCATGACGACGGTGAGGCTGACCATTCCGGCGGGCACCCAGCCGTACAGCAGCAGGACGGCGAGGGTGAGGGCGGAGCCCGAGCCGGTGCCGCCCCACCAGCGGGCCCGGCCGAGGGCGACCAGGTGGCCGACGATGACGCCGGTCAGCACGGCCAGCGCCCAGCCGACGGTGCCGGACGGGAAGAGGGCGTGGGTGCCGGTGAACGCCCCGTAGAAGCCCGCGCCCAGCACGAATCCGGCCGCCGCGACGACCGCCGTGGGCAGCGCGGGCCAGGAGGACGGCTGCGGGTCGGGGTCGGAGCCCGGCATGCCGGGGGCGTGCTCAGCGGTGAGCTGTGTGGTTCCGGGGCCGCCGGCCGCGGTGTACGGCCCCGCGACGCGCCCTTCCGTGCCCGGGTGCCGCGAAGGCCGCCCGGCCCTGCGGCTCGCCCGCCATGCGCCGGTGAACCGGCGCAGCCGTGAGTCCGGGGCGGCGCTCTCGGTCGGTTCCATTCCCGTCCCTCTCACAGCCGGCGGTGCCCACGCCACGCGGCTCGTTCGCCCGACAAAACCCTCGACGGCGCCGCGTTGGGAAACCTTTCCCCTTGCTCATCAGGAGCAGGGGAATGCCCCGACCGCAGCTGGGCACGGCAGGCGCACATCTCAACAGTAGGCCGCAGAAGGCTTCCACGGGCAGCGGTCGTCGACGGTTGCCTGAATGCGCCCCGGCCACCCGTATGCATCTGGTATGCGCCGATCGGGTGGCCTTCAACCGCCGCTCCTCGCTACTCCTCCGTGGGAAGCGCCACATCGGTGGCCGCCTCGGGGCCCTGTTCCAGGAGGACGTCGAAGCCGTCCTCGTTCAGAACAGGCACCTTGAGTTGCATCGCCTTGTCGTACTTCGAACCTGGATTGTCACCCACAACGACGAAAGACGTCTTCTTCGAAACCGAACCGGTCACTTTCGCCCCTCTGGTCTGCAGCGCCTCTTTGGCTCCGTCGCGGGTGTAGCGCTCCAGGGTGCCGGTGACGACGACGGTGAGCCCTTCGAGGGGACGCGGGCCCTCGTCCTCCCCCGACCCCTCCTCCTCCATGCGCACACCCGCGGCCTTCCACTTGCGCAGGATCTCCTGGTGCCAGTCCTCCGCGAACCACTCCTTGAGGGACTTCGCGATGATCGTGCCGACGCCGTCGGTGTTCGCCAGCTCCTCCTCGCTCGCCTGCTCGATACGGTCGATCGAGCGGAAGCCCCGCGCGAGCGCTTCGGCGGCGACCGGGCCGACATGGCGGATCGACAGGCCGGTGAGGACGCGGGCGAGCGGGCGCTCCTTGGCGGCCGCGATGTTCTCCAGCATGGCGACGGCGTTCTTCTTCGGCTCGCCCTGCTGGTTGGCGAAGACCGTGGCGACCTTCTCCTCGCCGGTCTTCGGATCGCGCTTGGGCAGCCCGCTGTCCTGGTCGAGGACGTACGCCTTGATGGGCAGCAGCTGTTCGATGGTGAGGTCGAACAGGTCGCCCTCGTCGGTCAGCGGCGGCTGCTTCGGCTCCAGCGGCTTGGTGAGGGCCGCCGCGGCGACGTACCCGAAGTTCTCGATGTCCAGCGACTTGCGGCCCGCGAGGTAGAACAGTCGCTCACGCAGCTGGGCGGGGCACGTGCGGGCGTTGGGGCAGCGCAGGTCGATGTCGCCCTCCTTCATCGGCCGCAGCGGGGTGCCGCACTCGGGGCACTTCTCCGGCATGACGAAGGGCTTCTCGCTGCCGTCGCGCAGGTCGACGACCGGACCGAGGATCTCGGGGATCACGTCACCGGCCTTGCGCAGCACCACGGTGTCGCCGATGAGGACGCCCTTCAGCTTGACGACGTCCTGGTTGTGCAGGGTGGCGAACTCGACCTCCGAGCCGGCCACCGTCACCGGCTCGACCTGGGCGTACGGCGTGACCCGCCCCGTACGGCCCACACCCACCCGGATGTTGATGAGCTTGGTGTTGACCTCCTCCGGCGCGTACTTGTACGCGATCGCCCAGCGCGGGGCGCGGGAGGTGGAGCCGAGGCGGCCCTGGAGCGGGATCTCGTCCAGCTTGACGACGGCCCCGTCGATCTCGTGCTCCACGGAGTGCCGGTTCTCGCCGAAGTAGGCGATGAACTCCCTGACCCCGTCGAGGTCGTCGACCACCCTGTTGTGCTGGGCGGTGGGCAGGCCCCAGGACTTGAGGAGGTCGTAGCCCTGGGAGAGGCGGGTCATGCCGTCGAAGCCCTCCAGGGCGCCGATGCCGTGGACGACCATGTGCAGGGGGCGGGTGGCGGTGACGCGCGGATCCTTCTGGCGCAGCGAACCGGCCGCCGCGTTGCGGGGGTTGGCGAAGGGCTTGTCGCCGGCCTCGACCAGCCGGGCGTTGAGCTCCTCGAACTTCTCCATCGGGAAGTAGACCTCGCCGCGGATCTCCACGAGGTCGGGGACCGTGTCGCCGGCCAGCCGGTCCGGGATGTCGGCGATCGTCCGGACGTTGGGCGTGATGTCCTCGCCGGTGCGGCCGTCGCCGCGGGTCGCCGCGCGGGTGAGACGGCCGTGCTCGTAGGTGAGGTTGACCGCGAGACCGTCGACCTTGAGCTCGCACAGCAGGTGGTAGCCGGTGGTGCCGACGTCCTTGGCGACCCGCTCGGCCCAGGCCGCCAACTCCTCGTCACTGAAGGCGTTGTCCAGGGAGAGCATGCGGGAGCGGTGCTGGACCGCCGTGAACTCCGTCTCGTACGCCCCCGCGACCTTCTGGGTCGGCGAGTCGGGCGTGCGCAGCTCGGGGTACTCGTCCTCGAGGGATTCGAGTGACCGCAGGAGCTTGTCGAAGTCCGCGTCGCTGACGACCGGGGCGTCGTTCACGTAGTACCGGAAGCGGTGCTCCTCGATCTGCTCAGCGAGCTGCGCGTGCTTCTCCCGTGCCTCGGCGGGCACCGTCGTCTCCGCTTGCTTGTCGCCGGCCACCGTATGGTCCTCCCGTTACTCTGGGTTGTCCGCGAGGGATCTCGCCGCCTGGACGCAGTGGGCGAGAGCCCTGCGCGCGTAGTCCGGGGAGGCCCCCGCGAGTCCGCACGACGGAGTCACGGTGACCGCCTCCGCGAGAAGCGCCGGATGCAGCCCCAGCCTGCGCCACAACGTCCTGACACCCATGACGCTACCGGCCGGGTCTGACAATGCCGTGTCCGTGCCCGGCACGACACCGACGAAGAGCCGCGTTCCCGCTTCCACCGCCTCACCGATCACGTCGTCGTCACGCTCGGTGAGGAGCGAGAAGTCGAAGGAGACCGCCGCCGCCCCGGCCCTCCGCAGCAGGGCGAAGGGGACGTCCGGCGCGCACGAGTGGACCACGACGGGCCCGCCCGCGTGAACCCCGACGACGTCACGGAGGGCCGCCTCGACGACCTGCCGGTCGACGGCCCGGTGGGTGCGGTAGCCGCTGGCGCTCCTCACCTGCCCCCTCAGTACCCCGATGAGGGAGGGCTCGTCGAGCTGGAGCACGATCTGCGCGCCCGGGACCCTTCTGGCGACCTCCTCCAGGTGCAGCCGCAGCCCCTCCGCGAGCGAGCCCGCGAGGTCCCGGCACGCGCCGGGGTCGGAGAGGGCGACCTCGCCGTTCCTCAACTCCAGCGCGGAGGCCAGCGTCCAGGGCCCGACGGCCTGCACCTTCAGCCGGCCCTCGTACTCCTGGGTGAACTCCTCCAGCGCGTCCAGGTCCTCCCCCAGCCAGGAGCGCGCCCGCTTGGTGTCCCGGCCCGGCCGGTCCCCGATCCGCCATCCGCTGGGCTCCACCCGCGCGTACATCTCGACGAGCATTCCGGCGGTGCGGCCGATCATGTCGGCGCCGGGGCCGCGGGTGGGCAGTTCGGGAAGGAACGGAAAGTCCTCGAAGGAGCCGGTGGCTGTCCTGGCGGCCTCCCGGGCGTCGCCGCCGGGGAGGGAGCCGATGCCGGTGGCGGGGGCAAAACTGAAGTCTGCGGTCACATGCGAAGCCTACGTAGGCGACCGGAGAGGTCATCGCCCCCGTCGGCCCGTCCCTGGGGGCTGCGCCCCCAGACCCCCCGTCGGCCCGAAGGGCCTCGTCCTCAAACGCCGGACGGGCTGAAATCAGCCCCTCCGGCGTTTGAGGAGCGGGGGTTGAAGGGGGCGGAGCCCCCTTCACGGCGTCAGCGCCCCGGACGGACCGTCAGGTCGTTGATCTCCGCGTCCCGAGGAAGGTCGATCGCCGTAAGGATCGTCGTCGCCACCGACTCGGGATCGATCCACCGCGACGGGTCGTACTCCTTGCCCTCCTGCTGGTGGACCTTCGCCTGCATGGGGCTCGCGGTGCGGCCGGGGTACACCGACGTGACCCGGACGCCGTTGCCGTGCTCCTCGTGGCGGAGGGAGTCCGCCAGAGCCTTCAGACCGTGCTTGGAGGCCGCGTACGCGGACCAGTCGGCGTGCGCGTTCAGACCCGCGCCCGAGTTCACGAACACCACATGACCCTTGGCCGCCCGGAGCTGGGGCAGGAGGTGGCGGGTCAGCTCGGCCGGCGAGATCAGGTTGACGTTCAGCTGGTGGCGCCAGGACTTCGGGGTGAGGTCGCCCACCGGGCCGAGGTCGACGACGCCCGCGATGTGGAGCAGCGAGTCCACCCGGTCCGGCAGCGCCTGGTGCGAGAAGGCCCACGAGATCTTGTCGGGGTCCGCCAGATCCCCGACCAGGGTCCGCGCCCCGGGGAACTGTGCGGCCAGCTCCTTCGCGCGGCCCGCGTCGCGCGCGTGCAGCACGAGTTCGTCCCCGCGCGCGTGCAGACGACGGGCCACCGCCGCGCCGATGCCGGAGCCCGCTCCGGTGATCACATGTGTAGCCATGCCGCCATGCTCGCATCACGGTGTCACCGCGTACCGAGCGACTCCTCCAGGTACGCCAGCGCCCCCACCGGCTCCTCCGCGAAGAACACCAGGTCGGTCAGCGGCCGCGGCAGGAAGCCCTCCGCCTCCATGCGGCGGAACTGCTCCTTCAGCCCGTCGTAGAAGCCCGCCGTGTTCAGCAGCACCACCGGCTTCTCGGTGTGCCCGTGCTTCTTCAGCTCCAGGATCTCGGTCGCCTCGTCGAGGGTGCCCGTGCCGCCCACCATGATGACCACGGCGTCGGCCTTCTCCAGCAGCAGCTTCTTGCGCTCGGCCAGATCAGCGGCGATCACCATCTCGTCGACGCCCGGACGGACCTTGGCGGCGAGGAACTCCACGGAAACCCCGACGAGCCGTCCGCCCGCCTCCTGGACGCCGTCCGCGACCACCTTCATCAGGCCCACGTCCGAACCGCCCCACACGAGGGTGTGGCCGCCCTTGCCCAGCAGTTTCGCGAACTCCCGCGCGGGGCGCGTGTAACGGTCGTCGAGGTCGGCGGCGGAGAGGAAGACGCAGATTCGCATGAGGTCACCGTACGGGGGAACAACCGGGCGCCCGCGAGCGCTTTTCCGGTATGGCCGAAGGACACACGATCACCATCGAGCAAGCCGACCAGCACGTGCGCGTGGTGCACGGCGACCAGGTTCTGGCGGAGAGCGCACGGCCGCTGGTCCTCAGGGAGACGGGCTCTCCCGTGCGGTACTACCTGCCCGCCGAGGACGTCCGACTGGAGCTGCTGACCCCTTCCGACACCCACACCTACTGCCCCTTCAAGGGCACCGCGTCCTACTGGTCCCTGCCGGACGCACCCGACCTGGTGTGGTCCTACCCCGAGCCGAAGCCCGCCGTAGCCGAGATCAAGGACCACCTCTGCTTCTACGAGGTCGAGGTCGAAGCCGACGTGTCCTGACCGATGATTTCCGTGTCCTGCGGCAGTCTCCACAGGCATGGACAACAAGACCTTCTCGCGCGACGGCACACCGATCGCGTACGACCGCTCCGGGCAGGGCCCGGCGGTCATCCTCGTCAGCGGCGCGATGTCCACGGGCGGCACGGTCGCGCCCCTGGCCGTGCCGCTGTCCGAGCGGTACAGCGTCCTCGTGTACGACCGCCGGGGCCGCGGGGAGAGCGGCGACACGGCTCCGTTCGCGGTGGCCCGTGAGGTCGACGACCTCGCCGCGCTCATCGAGGCGGCGGGCGGCGAGGCGTGTCTGTGCGGTGTCTCGTCCGGTGGCGCACTGGTCCTGGAGGCCGCGGCGAGCGGGCTCCCGGTCCGCCGGGTCGCCGTGTACGAGACGCCGTTCGCCGACTTCCTGGACGGTGGCGCCGAGCAGAACGACGACTACACCGAGAAGTTGACGGCCGCCCTGGCCGATGGCCGGCGCGGGGACGCGGTGGAGCTGTTCCTGCGGCTCACCGGCATGGGCGAGGACATGATCCAGGGCGCCCGCCACTCCCCCATGTGGTCCGGCATGGAGGCGGTCGCCCCCACGCTCGCCTACGACAACGCGGCGATGGCCGGCGGCCTGGTCCCGCGGGACCGGCTGGCCTCGATCGCGGCCCCGGTGCTGGCGATCGCGGGCGGCGCGAGCCCCGAGTGGATGCGCGAGGGGACCAGGGCGGTGGCCGAGGCGGTGCCGAAGGGGTCGTACCGCGTCCTGGAGGGCCAGACCCACATGGTGGACCCGGCCGCGCTCGCACCGGTTCTGGCGGAGTTCTTCGCGGCCTGACGGCCCGGCCACGCGCGCGGAGGGCTCAGGCCACGTCGGCCGTCGCGCGCGTGGTCGACGCGATCGTCGCCGAACCGACCACGCGCGTGCCGTCGTACAGCACGATCGCCTGGCCCGGGGCCACCCCGCGGACCGGCTCGGCGAAGGAGACCTCCAGGGTGCCGTCCACCGGTACGGCGGTGACCTCGGTCTCGCCGCCGTGGGCGCGCAGCTGGGCGGTGTAGGTGCCGGGGCCGGACGGGGCGGTGCCGCACCAGCGGGGCCTGATCGCCCGCAGGCCGGTGACGTCCAGGGCGGCGGCCGGGCCGACCGTCACCGTGTTGTCCACCGGTGAGATGTCGAGGACGTAGCGCGGCTTGCCGTCGGCGGCCGGGGTGCCGATCCGCAGGCCCTTGCGCTGGCCGATCGTGAAGCCGTACGCGCCCTCGTGGGTGCCGACCTTCGCGCCCGCCTCGTCGACGATGTCGCCCTCGGCCTTGCCGAGCCGGGAGGCGAGGAAGCCCTGGGTGTCGCCGTCCGCGATGAAGCAGATGTCGTGGGAGTCGGGCTTCTTGGCGACCGCGAGGCCCCGGCGCTCGGCCTCGGCGCGGATCTCGTCCTTGGTGGTGACCGTGTCGCCGAGCGGGAACAGGGCGTGCGCCAGCTGCTTCTCGTCCAGGACGCCCAGGACGTACGACTGGTCCTTCGCCATGTCCGAGGCGCGGTGCAGCTCCCGGGAGCCGTCCTCACCCACCAGGACCTTCGCGTAGTGGCCCGTGCACACCGCGTCGAAGCCGAGCGCGAGCGCCTTGTCGAGCAGCGCGGCGAACTTGATCTTCTCGTTGCAGCGCAGGCACGGGTTGGGGGTGCGGCCGGCCTCGTACTCGGCGACGAAGTCCTCGACGACGTCCTCGCGGAAGCGGTCGGCCAGGTCCCAGACGTAGAACGGGATACCGATGACGTCGGCGGCGCGGCGGGCGTCGCGTGAGTCCTCGATGGTGCAACAGCCGCGCGCGCCGGTGCGGAACGACTGCGGGTTCGCGGAGAGGGCGAGGTGGACGCCGGTCACGTCATGGCCGGCTTCGGCGGCGCGGGCGGCGGCGACGGCGGAGTCCACTCCTCCGGACATGGCGGCGAGGACACGGAGAGGGCGCGGCGTGGTGTCAGTCATAACCCCTCAAGGGTACGGGGGCGCGGGAACCGAAGCCCACGAGTATCCGTTGACGATCGCATGGGGGCGAAACGAGCATCCGAGGACGGCGACCGGCGCATCGGGCGCCGCGCCCTGCTCTTCGGCGGGGCGGCGGCCGCCGTGGGCTCGGCCGTGCTGGCCCGGGACGAGCTGGCGCGGCTGTGGTGGCGGACGCCCGGGGTGGAGAAGCCGCGTGTCGAGGGCGCGGTCGACTTCCGCGGCGCACAGTGGGTGGCGGCCTCCGACGCGAACTGGCGACGCGCGGATCGGCCCGACGACTACGGCATAGACATGGTGGTCATCCATGTCACGCAGGGCAGTTTCGACAGCGCGGTGAAGGTGTTCCAGGACCCGGGACACGGTGCGGCCGCACACTATGTCGTCCGCAAGGACGGCCACATCACCCAGATGATCCGCGAGCTGGACGTGGCGTACCACGCGGGCAACCGCGCCTACAACGAACGCAGCGTCGGCATCGAGCACGAGGGTTTCGTGGACCGGCCCGAGGGCTTCACGGACGCGATGTACGAAGCCTCGGCGCGGCTCACGGCCCGGATATGCGCGCGGTACGGCATACCCGTCGACCGCGAGCACATCATCGGCCATGTGGAGGTGCCGGGGACGGACCACACCGACCCGGGCGAACACTGGGACTGGAAGCGGTACATGCGGCTGGTGCGCCGGGCGCGAAGTGCCCCCGCCCAGGTATGAACTTCCGGCCCGGTTCGCGTGCCCGACATGTCCCGCACCACGATCATGACCTGCACACTGTCAACTTGAGGCTCCGTCACGGGAGTTGACCGGGCTCCGCCTTCACAGCTTCCCGGGCTCGCACCCAGCTTGACCTCAGTGTTCCCACAGGCCGTGGCCCGAGGCTCCCTGGCCATGACACACACCACAGAGCCGGGCAGAGGCGCGCACGCGCGAGACGGCAAGCAGGACAAGGGCGAGCACACCAAGAACAGCGGGGGCCGCAAGGGTCTGCACCGAAGGAAGTTCCTGGGCGGGATGGCCGGGGTGGGCCTGGGAGCCGTGGGGGCGGCGGGCGCCACGTTCTCCCTGCTGACCGAGGGCACCCGCAACAAGGCGGCGGCCGCGACGGACGGCACCCTCACCATCCCCGACCTGCTGGAGGGCACCACCTCCGACGGCACCACCACCTTCACCCTGGCGGCACAGACCGGTTCCGCCGAGGTGCTCAGCGGCGTCACCAGCACCACCGCCGGTTACAACCAGTCCTTCCTCGGCCCCACCCTGAAGTGGACCAAGGGCGACACCGTGCTGCTGAACATCACCAACAACCTCTCCGAGGACACCACCGTCCACTTCCACGGCGCCCATATCCCGCCCAAGATGGACGGCGGCCCGCAGAACGCCTTCGCCGCGGGCACCACCTGGTCCCCCACCTTCACGGTCCTGGACGAGGCCAAGACCCTCTGGTACCACCCGCACGCCCTGGGCACGACGGCCAAGCAGGCCACCCACGGCCTGGCCGGGATGATCATCGTGGAGGACGACTCCGACACGTCGGCGGCGCTGCCCAGTGACT
The DNA here is from genome assembly GCF_055570355.1 of Streptomyces sp. NPDC031225. Lineage (NCBI taxonomy): Bacteria > Bacillati > Actinomycetota > Actinomycetes > Kitasatosporales > Streptomycetaceae > Streptomyces > Streptomyces sp. NPDC031225. The sequence goes on from NZ_JBVIHJ010000010.1 coordinate 200,066, forward strand.
ACGGCGTGGACGACATCCCGCTGATCTTCCAGTGCCTGGCCGTGGGCAGCACCGGCGACATCAAGTACGACCAGGCCGGCTACCTGACCTCCGGCCTCAGCTACCCCTTGCTGGTGAACGGCGAGAACGTCGACAAAACCACGCTCGCCTTCTCCGCCACCAAGACCCGCAACCGCTTCCGGGCGCTCAACGCCTCACCCTCGGACATCATCACCATCCAGCGCAGCGACGGCGGCACGCTGACGCAGATCGCCACCGACCAGGGCTATCTCGCCGAGGCCGCCGAGGTGACCACCATCCGGCTGGTGGCCGGCGCCCGTGCCGAGTTCGTCATGGACGTCAGCGCCGACGTCACGCTCCAGGCGGTCATCACAACGGGCTGGATCCGCGGCGGCTCAGGGACGTACGACTTCCTGACCGTCGCGGCGGGCGGCACCGACACCCCGGCCGACCTGCCGAGCACCCTCAACACCATCGAGCGGTACGACACCTCCGACTTCACCGCCCGCACCATCACCCTCAGCAACACCGGTACGACGATGAAGATCAACGGTGCGGCCGGACTCACCATGTCCGGCATGACCATGATCAGCACGACGCTGGGCGCGAAGGAGATCTGGACGATCACCAACGCCAGCCAGTTGGAACACTCGTTCCATCTGCATGACGTGCCCTATCAGCTCGTCTCGATCAACGGCGCGGACCCAAAGGGGGTCGAACTCGGCTGGTACGACACCTTCGAGGTCGTCGGCGGCGGCACCATCAAGATCGCCATGGAGTTCACCGACTTCGCCGACGACACCTACATGTACATGCTGCACTGCCATCTGCTGCAGCATGAGGACGAGGGAATGATGGCGTCCCTCATGGTCACGGAGAGCTGACCGGACCGGACGGCCCGATCCCATCAGCAGGCTGCCGCCGGCAGTGGAAGTGCCGGCGGCAGCCCCCGGCCCGACGTACGGGCCGAGTCTTCGATGGCGGTCACGGGCGACCGGTTCCCCTGAACCCTGCCACCGGACCGCATCACCGCCCGCGGATCACCCCCGGCGCCTGAGGCCGCCCGCCATCAGAAGCGCGAGGTTCACGCCCGGAGTGCCTGCGGCCCGGTCCCTACGTCAGCCCCGCCGCGCGGGCGCGTTCCACCACGGGCCCGATGGCCTTCGCCACCGCCTCCACGTCCGTCTCGGTGGAGGTGTGGCCCAGGGAGAAGCGGAGCGTGCCGCGGGCCAGGTCGGGGTCGGTGCCGATGGCCAGCAGGACGTGGCTGGGCTGGGCGACGCCCGCGGTGCAGGCGGAGCCGGTGGAGCACTCGATGCCCTGCGCGTCCAGGAGGAGGAGCAGGGAGTCGCCCTCGCACCCCGGGAACGTGAAGTGGGCGTTGGCCGGAAGGCGGCCCCCCGGCGCCGGGTCGCCGCCGAGGATCGCGTCCGGGACCGCCGTACGGACCGCCTCGACCAGGGCGTCGCGCAGGGTGCCGATCTCGCCGGCGAACCACTCGCGCTGCTCGGCGGCGAGACGGCCGGCCACCGCGAAGGAGGCGATGGCGGGGACGTCGAGGGTGCCGGAGCGGACGTGACGCTCCTGGCCGCCCCCGTGCAGGACGGGAACGGGGGTCCACTCACGGCCGAGGACGAGGGCGCCGATGCCGTACGGGCCGCCGATCTTGTGGCCGGAGACCGTCATCGCGGCGAGGCCGGAGGCGGCGAAGTCGACGGGTACCTGGCCGAAGGCCTGGACCGCGTCGGCGTGCAGCGGGACGCCGAACTCCTGGGCTGCGTCGGCGAGTTCGCGGACCGGCAGGATCGTGCCGATCTCGTTGTTGGCCCACATGACCGTGGCCAGGGCGACGTCGTCGGGGTTGCGGGCGATCGCCTCGCGCAGGGCGCCCGGGTGGACCCGGCCGTACGCGTCGACGGGGAGGTACTCGACGGTGGCACCCTCGTGTTCGCCGAGCCAGTGGACGGCGTCGAGGACGGCGTGGTGTTCGACGGGGCTGGCGAGGACCCGCGTCCTTGCGGGGTCCGCGTCGCGCCGGGACCAGTACAGGCCCTTCACGGCGAGGTTGTCGGCCTCCGTGCCGCCGGAGGTGAAGACGATCTCGCTGGGGCGGGCGCCGAGCGCCTCCGCCAGGGTCTCGCGGGATTCCTCGACCGTGCGGCGGGCCTTGCGGCCGGATGCGTGGAGGGAAGAGGCGTTGCCGGTGGCGCCGAGGTGGGCGCTGAGTGCCTCGACCGCCTCGGGAAGCATCGGGGTGGTCGCGGCGTGGTCGAGGTATGCCATGGTGCCGCCGATTCTACGGGGCGGGCAGGGGCTGCCCCAGGCCAGGACCGGCCGGTGACGGCGCGGCTCACAGGCTCCAGGAGACGGTGCTGTCCATCTGCATGGCGGCCACCAGGACCAGGAGGTCGGCCACTCCGAGACCGAGGCCCAGGAGGGCGCGGCCGCGCCGGGTGGTGCCGCGCCACAGGGCCACCGAGGCCAGGACGATGGCGATCGGGCCGAGGAAGACGTTGAGGACGAGAAGGCCGAGGAGGCCGAGGACGAAGGACGCCACGGCCATGCCGTCGGCGTCACGGGCGCCGGTGCGGGCGGCGGGGGTGGCCTGAGCGGTCAGCTGCATGGTGATCAGTGCTCCAGGGGACGGTGGGGCGGGGGTCAGTGGGACGGGGTGCGACGGCGCGCGTGGCGCTCGCGGAGCGCGAAGATGCCGAGCCAGGCGGCGATGACCGCGGCGGCGACGGCGGTGAAGGTGAGCGGCGCGTGGGCGACGGTGCCCAGGACGACGCCGAACAGCATGAGTGCGGCGACGAGGAACAACATGGGATGGATCCCCCTCCGATACGGCCGGCGTTACGACTGGCGTTACATTTGGGTGAACAGTTGTGGTTACAGTTGTTCACTGACTTCAGAGTCTAGCGCGCCTCCTGGCTTTCCAATTACGGAGAACAGTTGTTAACTGGATGACATGAGTCACACCCTCGGCATCCGGCAGGCGCAGAAGCAGAAGACCCGGCAGTCGCTCCTGGACGCCGCACTCGTACTGCTGGAGGAGCAGAGCCTGAGCAGCCTGGGCCTGCGCGAGGTCACCCGTGCCGTCGGCGTCGCCCCGACCGCCTTCTACCGGCACTTCCGCTCCATCGCGGATCTGGGCGTGGCCCTGGTCGAGGAGGCGCTGGGCAGTCTGCACCCCATGATCAGGACGACGGTGTCCTCGGCCGACGGTCACGACCAACGCATCGCGCGCGCCATCGAGTTGATCGCCGGTCATGTGAACGCGTACCCCGCTCACGTCCGTTTCATCGCCCGCGAACGACATGGCGGAGTCCAGCCGGTCCGGGAGGCCATCCGGGACCAACTGGCCCGGTTCGGCCAGGAGGTGAAGGACGAGCTGGCCAAGGACCCGGTGTCCGCGGGCTGGAGCGAGGACGACCTGCTCATGCTGGCCAACCTGTACGTCGACCAGATGCTGATCACGGCCTCGCTGTTCCTGGAGGCGCTGGAGGCCTCGGAGGAGGAGCGGACCCGCGTCTGCCAGGTGGCGGAGCGTCAGATGCGGCTCATCAGGATCGGCCGCGACCACTGGCTGGGCTGAGCCGCCGACAGCACACAGGGGCGGCACCCCCGTTCACCGGGAGTGCCGCCCCTGCCGTACGACGCCGTCCGTGCGGCGTCCTCACGACGTACGGGTCAGCTCTTCGTGGCCGCCGCGCTCGGGGTGCCGCTGGGGGCACCGCTCGGGGCCGTACCGCCGCCGGGGCCACCGCAGCCACCGCCCATGCCGCCCCGGCCGCCCCTGCCGCCGCCGGGGCCACCGCTGGGCATGCCCGAGGGATTGCCGCTGGGGGCGCCCGACGGCCGCGCGGTGGGGGCGCCCGAGGGTGCACCGCTCGGCCTCCCGGACGCGTTGCCGGTGGGTGCCTGACAGTTCTGGCCCGAGGTGCCGCTGTTCGACGTCGACGACGAGTCGGTCGAGCCGCACGCCACCAGGGCAAGGGGCGAGAGCGCCAGCAGGGCCACGGCGGGGAGGAGACGCACACGCTTCATGAGAGACCGCTCCAGGGAGGATGAGTGAGTCCTGAGGCCGGGAACTCAACCAACAGCCCTTAGGGCTTCCTTGAGTCCGCGCTGTCCCCTGCCTGTGGGCGAGGCAAAGCACGGCTAAAGGGACCCACCTGACCTGGGGTTCCGGTCGGATGCCGCACTTACTCGCTGGTACAAGGCCGTGACACAGGCGCGGACCGCGCTCAGGCGAGCCTGGCCCGGGCCAGCTGCCGCGACTGCGCGACCAGCCGGTCCTCGCTGTCCCAGACCTCGGCGTCCTCCTCCAGGAAGCCGCCGGCGAGGTTGCGGGTGGTGATGGAGACGCGCAGGGGTCCGGGGGCCGGGCGGGACCGCACATGGACGGTCAGTTCGACCGTCGGCACCCAGCCCTTCAGTCCGATCTCGAAGGCCGTGGGAGGCAGCGCGTCCACCGCGAGGAGCAGCGCGAAGGGGTCGGCGTCCCGGCCGTCGGCGAGCCCGAACCAGGAGCGCATCTCCCCCTTGCCGGACGGGGCACCGAGGGCCCAGCCCAGGGTGGAGGGGTCCAGCTTGAGCATCAGCCGCTCGGTGATGGCCGAACTGCCCTCGACGGGGGCCGGGCCGTCCTCGGGACCGAAGCACTGGTCCATCGGCGGGAACGCCGGCGGCTTCGCCGTCGTACGGACGTCGTCGGGCAGGGAGTCGAGGTCGCCGTAGGAGGCGAGGACGCGGATGCGCTCGACCTCCTCGCCCCGCTCGTCGTACTGGAAGAGCGAGGCCTGGCCGGTGGAGAGGGTGCGGCCGGTGCGGACGACGTCCGTGCGGACGACCGCGGGGCCCGGCTGGGACGCGGTCAGGTAGTGCGCGGAGATCGTGAACGGGTCGGGGTGCGGCAGGGCGTCCGCGAGGGCGCGGCCCAGGACCGCCAGCAGATAGCCGCCGTTGACGGCGCTGATGATCGTCCAGCCCGCGGAGAGGTCGATGTCGTAGACGCCGGGTGCGCGGCGGGTGACCGCGGTGTCCCGGTCGAACTCGCTGTCGCCGATCGTGGCACGCGTGGCGGAGCCTGCTTCTGGCATGCCTGAACGGTACAACAAGTGACTACTAAGCGGTAGCTTTCTCTCGCCGCCGGCAGGTCGGTGCCAGGTGAGACCCGGGCAATTTCCTGGTAAGCGTCCGCACACGTCCGTGAACCGATGCCCCGGCTTCCCCCTCTACAGGGGCATGAGCCTCACCGGGACCGCGTTCCTCTACACGCTGATCGTGCTGTCCGTCGTCGCCGTCGCGCTTCCGCTCGCCCTGTGGTCGCGGATCAGAGGCCACCGTGCCCTGCGCGCCCTGGCCAGGCTGCTGATGGTGCTGTTCGCCCAGGGCACGGCCGTCGCCCTCGTCTTCGTTCTGGTCAACAACCAGAACAACCTGTACGACGACTGGGCCGACCTGCTCGGCACCGGCAACCACGTCCAGCAGGCGGTGAACCTCGGCGCCAGCGGCACCGGCGGTATCTCGCTGAAACGTTTGCCCCGGGTGAAGCAGCACTTCGCGCAGGCCTTCGGCCCCGGCATGAAGGACGTGCGGGTGACCCAGCTCAAGGGCCGGGTGTCGGGCGTGAACGCCGAGGTCTACGTCTGGCTGCCGCCGCAGTACACCGAACCCGCCTACCGGCACCACAAGTTCCCCGTGGTGGAGCTGCTGTCGGGCTATCCCGGCTCGGCGAAGGCCTGGTTCGGGTCGCTGCACGCGGTCGACCAGCTGCGGCCGCTGATGCGGGACGGCCGGGTGGCGCCGTTCGTCCTGGTCGCCCCGCGCATGAACCTGCTGGCCGGGGTGGACACCGGCTGCGCCAACATCACCGGCACGGTCAACGCGGACACCTGGCTCAGCGTCGACGTGCCGAAGATGGTCACGGACAACTTCCGCGCCCAGGCAGGGCCGACGGGCTGGGCGGTGGCCGGGTACTCCGCGGGCGGGCACTGCGCGACGAAGCTCGCGGTCGCCCACCCCGACCGGTACCGGGCCGCGGTCAGCATGTCCGGCTACAACGACCCGATCGGCGAACGCAACTCGCTGGCCGCCGAGACCCCCGCCCTGCGCCGCGCCAACAACCCCTACGTGCTGCTGCGGGACACCCGCACCCCGCCCGCGATCGCGCTCTACGAGTCCGGGCAGCCGGGCGACGGCTACGAGGCGGCCACCGGCCTCGAACAGATCGCGAAGGCGCCGACGACCGTGCACGTCGTCTACATCCCGAAGAGCGCGGGCGGTCACAACATGGCGCTGTGGCGGCCGCAGGTGGTCCCGGCCTTCCGCTGGCTGACCGAGGAGATGGGACTGCTGCACGGCCGGGCGGGAACTACTCCTCACGCACGGTCGACCGCCGGTTCCACGCGCGCGGTGCTCGCCAGTGGAACCGCATCGCGAGCAGGCGCAGTACGAAGGCGGTGAGGGCCGCGAGCCCGCCGGTCACCGGGGTGAGGGCGTCGTAGCGGATGCACAGGACGGCCATGGTGGCGCCGACGATCGCCGGGACCGCGTACAGGTCGCGGTCCCAGCGCAGCAGCGAGGGCACCTCGCCCGCGACCACGTCCCGGAGCACACCGCCACCGACAGCGGTGGCCATGCCGAGCGTCGCGGACTGGGTCAGGCCCAGCCCGTACTCGTACGCCTTCGTCGTGCCCGCGACGCAGAACAGGCCGAGCCCTGCCGCGTCGAAGACGTTCACGCCGACCTGGATGCGCTCCACGTGCGGGTGCAGGAAGAAGACGAGCAGGGCTGCGAGGAGCGGGGTGATGAAGTACCCCAGGTCCGTGAAGGCGGCGGGCGGTACCGCGCCGATGATCAGGTCCCGGAACAGCCCTCCGCCCAGCGCGGTGACCTCGGCGAGGACGGCGATGCCGAAGACGTCGAAGTTCTTGCGGACGGCCAGCAACGCGCCCGAGATGGCGAACACGAAGATGCCGACGAGGTCGAGCGTGTGCTGGACGGAGGGACTGAACAGTTGCTGGAGCACCCCACATTCTTACCCGTGGACTGCTACAGGGCCGGTTTGCCCGTCGTGAACAGCCACGTCCCGAACAGGTCGTCCAGCTGCTGTCCGCTGATCTTCTCGGCGAGGCGGACGAAGTCGGCGGTGTTCGCGTTGCCGTAGCGGTGGAGTGCCGTCCAGGCCGGCAGCAGCTTGAAGAAGGCCGTGTCGCCGATGCGTTCGCGCAGCACCTGGAGGGTCATCGCGCCCCGCTGGTAGACCGCGGACGCGAACATCGTGTCGCGCTGGGGGTCGCCGACGGTGGTCTGCCAGAAGGGGCTGTCGGCGGGGCGGGCGTTGTAGCCCGCGAGGAAGGAGTCGTGGGCGCTGCGGGTGCCCCGGTGCTCGGCCCACAGCCACTGGGCGTACGTGGCGAAGCCCTCGTTGAGCCAGATGTCCTTCCAGTGCTCCACGCTCACCGAGTCGCCGAACCACTGGTGGGCGAGCTCGTGCACGATCGTCGTCTCGCTGCGCACCGCCGAGTAGGCCGGCTTCGTCTGCACCTCCAGCGAGAACCCCGCCTGCGGCATGTCGTCGACGATCGCGCCGGTCTCCTCGAAGGGGTACGGCCCGAAGACCTGCGACCAGTAGTCGGTGGCCTCGGCCGTCACGCCGTACACGTCGACGCTGTTGCTGTTCTCCAGCACCGGGTCGATGGCGGTGTAGATGGGGATGCCGCCGGGGGTCGTCCCGGTGCGCACGTCGAACTTCCCGATGGTGGCGGTCGCGAGGTAGGTCGCCATCGGCTTCTTCTCGCGCCAGTGGGTGTACGTCGAGCCGCCCTTGTCGTACGTCGAGACGAGCCGGCCGTTGGAGACCGCGGTCAGGCCCTTGGGGGTCTTGATGCGGATGTCGTACGTGGCCTTGTCGGAGGGGTGGTCGCTGGACGGGAACCAGGTGGAGGCCGCGTTGGGTTCACAGGCGACGAAGACGCCGTCGGGGGTCTTCATCCAGCCGTAGTCGGAGCCGAAGACGATGGGGCCGTTGAGAGGCTGCGGCACACCGCCGTAGGTGACGGCGACCGTGAAGTCGTGGCCCTTGCGCAGGGACTCGCGCGGGGAGATGCGGATCTCGTCGCCGTCGCGCGTGAACTGGGCCCGTCTGCCGTTCACTTCGACCCGGGTGACCTCGAGTTTCTGCAGGTCCAGGTCGAAGGAGGAGAGGTTCTGGGTGGCGCGCGCGGTGAGTGTCGTAAGGCCGTCGAGGCGGTCGGTGTCCGGGTTGTACGCCACGTCGAGGGTGTAGTGCCGGGCGTCGAAGCCGCCGTTGCCGAGGTTCGGGAAGTAGCTGTCGCCGATGCCCGGTGCGCCCGGGTGGGGGCCGGGGGAGGCGGCGACGACGAAGAAAGAGGCCACCGCGGTCGCGATGGCCCCTGAACGTGCCGAACGGGAGAGTTTCATGAGTCGTCGTCCCTTTCGAGCGTGTACCGATAAGTCGGACACGGACGACTCTTCACTCTCCCGTTCGGGCATGTGCATGACTTTGCCAACTCGTCATGCGCTACTTGTCGGTTGACTCCTGACGATCCGCTTCCGGTTCCGGTGAGCCCGGGGTGTCGGAGGCGGGTTCCTCGGCGGCGGCCGGCTCCTGGACCGCTGCGGCGGGCGTGGTCCTGGCCCCCGGGCCGGTCTTCGCCGACGTGGCCTCGGCGTCGGCGGTGACCTCCGCCGCGGGCTTCTCGGCCGTCTCCGCCGAGGGCTCGGTGTCCTCGGAAGCGACCACCTGCGCCGCCACGGCCGCCGACGTCTCCGCCGACTCGGCCAGCACCTCGTCGGCGACCAGTGCGGCCGCCTCCTTGGCGACCGACAGCAGGACCGTGTCCTGCGGAGCCTGGTCCGCGAAGTTCTCGGGGTGGTGGCAGGCCACGCGCTGGCCGGGGCGCAGCTCGATCAGCTGCGGCTCGGTGGTCTTGCAGACCTCCGTCGCCTTCCAGCACCGCGTGTGGAAGCGGCAGCCCGAGGGCGGTGAGATCGGGGACGGCACGTCACCGCGCAGCAGGATGCGCTCGGACTTGGCGCCCCGGCGCTTCGGGTCGGGCACCGGCACCGCCGACATCAGCGCCTTGGTGTACGGGTGCATCGGCGCCTCGTACAGCGAGGTGCGGTCGGCGAGTTCGACGATCTTGCCGAGGTACATCACCGCGATGCGGTCCGAGACATGGCGGACGACGGACAGGTCGTGCGCGATGATCACGTACGTCAGGCCCAGTTCGCTCTGCAGGTCGTCCATCAGGTTCACGACCTGCGCCTGGATCGACACGTCCAGCGCGGACACCGGCTCGTCCGCCACCACCAGCTTCGGCTTCAACGCGAGCGCACGCGCGATCCCGATGCGCTGACGCTGGCCGCCGGAGAACTCGTGCGGGTAGCGGTTGAAGTGCTCGGGGCTCAGGCCGACCAGCTCCAGAAGGCGCTGGACCTCCTTCTTCACCCCGCCCTCGGGCTCCACGCCCTGGAGGCGGAAGGGCGCCGAGACGATGCCGCCGATGGTGTGCCGGGGGTTCAGGGAGCCGTACGGGTCCTGGAAGATCATCTGGATGTCCCGCCGCAGCGGACGCATCCCGGCGGCGCTCAGCCGCGTGATGTCCTGGCCCTCGAAGTGGATCGAGCCGCCGGTCGGGTCCTGTAGCCGGGTGATGACCCGGCCCATCGTCGACTTGCCGCAGCCCGACTCGCCGACCACGCCGAGCGTCTCGCCCTTGTGCACCTCGAAGTCGATGCCGTCGACCGCCTTGACCGCGCCGACCTGGCGCTGCAGGACGCCCTTGCGGATCGGGAAGTGCTTCTTCAGGCCCTCGACCTTGAGCAGCACCTCGCGCTCTTCGGGAGCCGCCGGGTCCGGTGTCTTCGTCTCACTCACAGCTTCGGCGCAATCTCTTCGGTCCAGATCCGCGTGCGGTCCTCCGGCGAGAGGTGACACGCGGAGAAGTGCCCGCCGCCGACCTGCTGGAGCTCCGGGCGCACGGTACGGGTGACATCGCCCTTGGGGATGTCCGCGTACGGGCAGCGGGGGTGGAAGGCACAGCCCGAGGGGATGTTGATGAGGCTCGGCGGCTGACCCTTGACGGGGATGAGCCGCTCGGAGGTCTCGCGGTCGATGCGCGGCATCGAACCCAGCAGGCCCCAGGTGTACGGGTGCTGCGGGCGCTCGAAGACGTCGTCGACGCTGCCCCGCTCCACACACCGGCCGCCGTACATCACGAGGACGTCGTCGGCGATCTCGGCGACCACACCGAGGTCGTGGGTGATCAGGACGACCGCGGAGCCGAACTCCTTCTGCAGATCCCGGATGAGGTCGAGGATCTGCGCCTGGACGGTGACGTCGAGGGCGGTCGTCGGCTCGTCCGCGATCAGCAGCTCGGGGTTGTTGACCAGGGCCATCGCGATCATCGCGCGCTGGCGCATACCGCCGGAGAACTCGTGCGGATAGCCGTCCACGCGCTTGTCCGGCTCGGGGATGCCGACCCGGTCGAGCATCTCGACGGCCCGCTTGCGCGCGACCTTCTTGCTGACGTCGTGGTGAACCCGGTACGCCTCCACGATCTGGTTGCCGATCGTGTAGTACGGGTGCATCGCGGACAGCGGGTCCTGGAAGATCATCGCCATCTCGCGGCCGCGCAGCCTGCGCACCTCGTCCGGGTCGGCGGAGACCAGTTCCTTGCCGTCCAGCCAGATCTCGCCGGACATCTGGACGTTCTTGCCCTGCGCGCCGAGCCGGTGCAGGCCCATGATCGCCAGCGAGGTGACGGACTTGCCGGAGCCGGACTCGCCCACGATGCAGAGGGTCTTGCCCTTCTCCACCTGGAAGGTGAGTCCGTCGACGGACTTGACCAGGCCGTCGTCGGTCGGGAAGTGCACCTTGAGGTCGCGGACCGCGAGGAAGGCGTCGGGGGCGTTCCCCGGAGCCGGCTCGCCCAGGGCGGCACCGGTCTTGGAGAGTTCGGTCACGAGAGCCTCACCCGCGGGTCGGCGGCGGCGTACAACAGGTCCACCAGGAGATTTGCGATCACGACGAAGAGGGCGGCGAGCAGGGTGACGCCGAGGATCGGGGGCAGGTCGTTGTCGGTGATGCCCTGCACCGCGTACTGGCCGATGCCGGGCAGCGAGAACACCGTCTCGGTGATCACCGCGCCGCCGAGCAGCAGACCCAGGTCCATGCCGAAGACGGTGATGATCGGGGTCAGCGCGGCCCGCAGCCCGTGCCGGGTCACGACGGTGCGCTCACGCAGGCCCTTGGCGCGGGCCGTGCGGATGAAGTCCTCGTTCATCGTCTCCATCATCCCCGAGCGGGTGAGCCGCGCGTAGATGGCGGAGTAGAGCAGCGCCAGCGAACACCAGGCCGGGAACAGTGTGTTGGCCCACTGGAACGGGTTCTCGGTGAACGGCACATAGGTGCGGCCGAAGATCGGCCACTGGTAGGTGAAGAGCAGCAGCGCCAGGTTGCCCGTGAAGAACATGGGCAGCGAGACACCGGCGAGCGCGACACCCATGAAGGTGCGGTCGAAGAAGCTGCGGGGCCGCAGCGCGGAGATCACGCCGATCACCACACCGGACACCAGCCAGAGCACGGCGGCACCGGCGGCCAGCGAGACGGTCACCGGAAGGCGTGAGGTGAGCTGCGGCCAGACCTCGACGTGGTTCTTGAAGGAGTAGCCGAAGCAGGGCGCGCTGCAGTGCGCGGTGGTGGGGCCCAGGTTGTAGGTGGCGCCGGCCACGATCCCCTTGATGAAGTGCCAGTACTGCAGGTACAGGGGGTCGTCCAGACCGAGGTTCTGCTTGACCGCGAGGATGTCGGCCTTCGTCGGGCTCTTTCCGATGTACTGCTGCGCGAGCTGGTCGGCGGACTGACCGGCCATGCGCGGCAGCAGGAAGAAGATCGCGAAGGTGACCGCGGTGACGACCAGCAGCAGGAGCACTGCCGCGAACGTCCGACGGAGGATGTACGAGATCACGGGGACCGGCGCTGGTGCCCGCGGGCTGCTGAGCCCGCGGGCACCAATGCCTTCACCTGCCTTCCGGGGCTACTTCTTGGTCGTGCCGATGTTGAGGTAGTCGTACTGACCGCTGAAGGCCGCCGTGGACACCAGGTTGGTGAAGCCCGCGGGGCGGTACAGCAGGACCTTGAAGTAGGTCAGCGGGACGAGCGCCGCCAGGTCCATCGCACGCTTGTCGATCTGCCCGTACAGGGCGTTGCGCGCGGTGTCGTCCTCCGTGGCGATGGCCTTCTCCAGCATCTCGTTGATCTGCTTGTCGTCCAGATACGAGAGGTTGGTGTTGCCGGAGGCGCCGATCGCGTCACCGTGCAGGATCTGCTGGAGGAAGCCGTAGCCGGAGTTCCAGTCGGCACCCCACTGCATCATGTGCAGGCCGATGTTCTGCTTCTTGTCGAACGTCGGCACACCCGCGTAGTCGGTGAAGTACTTGCCCGACGGGTACTGCTTCAGGCTGGCGTTGATGCCGACCTTCTTCAGCGAGGCGATGATCGCGGTGGCCGCGTCGATCTCCTGCGGACGGTCGCTGCGCGCCGAGAGGTTGGTGTTGATCGACGTCTTGCCGCAGGCCTTCAGCTGCTCCTTGGCCTTGGCGACGTCACCCTTGTTGCCGGTGGTCGCGTAGACGTCGGCCTTCTGGTACCCGGTGATGTCGGGCGGCAGGACGGTGGTGGCGACGTCACCGCGGATCGGGCCGCCCTCGGCGGTCTGCACGGAGACCTTGTCGATGGCGTACTCGACGGCCTTGCGGCACTCGACCTTGTCGAACGGCGCGACCTGGTTGTTGATCGCCATGTAGACCAGACGGCCACCGTAGGTGTTGTCCGTGTTGGCCTTCAGGTCGGCGCTGTTGACGACCTTCGCCTGGGTCGCGGCCTGGACACCGGTACCACCGAGGTCGATCGCGTCACCGGCCTGGACGTCCTGGTCGATGGTCTCGGCGTTGACCTTGAGCTTGACGACGATCTTGTCCGGGTACTGCTTGCGCAGCGGGTCGGTCTTCGGGTCCCAGTTCTCGTTCTTGACGAGGACGGCCTGCTTGCCCTCGTCGTAGCTCTGGAACTTGTACGAGCCCGAGGACACGATGCTCTTGACGTAGTCGATGCCGGTGTCCTTGGCCTGCGGCACCGGAGCCGTCTGCGGGGTCGCGACCAGGTAGTCGAACTCCTGGAAGGGACGGTTGAGCTTGAAGACGATCGTGGTGTCGTCCGGCGTCTCGATGGACTTCAGGCCCTCGGCGCTCTTGTCCTTGTAGGGACCCTTGTACTCCTTGCCGCCCTGCATGAACTGCTGGAAGTAGTTCGGGCCGAGGGAGAGCACGTCACGCGCGAAGTTGGAGCGCTCGACGGCGTACTTGACGTCCTTCGAGGTGATCGCGGTGCCGTCCTGGTACTTCAGGCCCGAACGGATCTTGTACGTCCAGGTCTTGCCGCCCTCGCTCGGCTGGCCCGCGCTCGCGGCGAGGTCCGGGACGAGCTTGTTGCCCTCTTCGCCCGCGCCGGGCTGGAAGGTCATCAGCGGGCGGGCGTACAGCCGGCTGAGGTTGTACATGTAGGCGTAGTACGTGTTGCCCGGGTCGAAGGAGTCCGGGACGTCCGAGTACTCGTACGTGACCGTCCCACCCTTCTGGGTGGAGGCGTTGACGACCCCCTTGGTCGCTGCGTTGGCCCCAGCCGACTTGTTCCCGTCTCCACCGTTGTCATCGGCTTTGCTGCAAGCCGAGAGCAACAGGCTCGCACTGCCGATGGCCGCTACAGCGGCCAGCGCTGACCTTCGCATGATGGTCTGCTTCCCCTTTGTTGTCGGAAATCTTGATGACTCTCACCGCCGCCGCGGGTCAGCGGCTGCGCGGGTCGAGAGCGTCACGGAGACCGTCGCCGAGCAGATTGAATGCCAGCACGGTCACGAAGATGGCCAGACCAGGCACGATCATGAACTGGGGGTCGACCTGGTAGTAGTCGACCGCCTGGTTGATCATGCCGCCCCAGGACGCCTGCGGAGGCTGGATGCCGACGCCGAGGAAGCTCAGGGACGCCTCGAAGAGGATGTTGGTCGGGATGAGCAGCGTCGAGTAGACGATGATCGGGCCGACGAGGTTCGGCAGCAGCTCGCGGAAGAGGATGTAGGGCCCTCGGGCCCCCATCCCCCGCGAGGCGTCGACGAACTCCCGCTCGCGCAGGGCCAGCGTCTGACCGCGCACGATGCGGCCCAGGTAGGGCCAGTTGAAGAAGCCGATGACGAAGATCAGCACGCTGATGTGCAGCGGCAGACCCTCCAGGCCGAAGGCACCGCCCTGGAGGGTGGCCGAGATGGCGATGGCGAACAGCAGGAGCGGGAACGCCAGGAAGGTGTCCATCAGCCGGCTGATGATCGTGTCGACCCGCCCGCCGTAGTAGCCCGCGACCACGCCGAGGACGGCGCCGATCGTGTTGGACAGGACCGTGGCGCCGAAGGCGACGACCAGGGAGACCCAGGAACCCTCGAGGATGCGGGTGGCGATGTCGCGGCCGAACTTCGGCTCCACACCGAGCGGATGGTCCCAGCTCATGCCGCCGAAGTCACCCTTGGGCAGCGAGGTGTTGGGGTCGATCAGTTCCTGGTGCAGGGCGTTCGGGTCCAGGCCGAACATGGCCTGGATGGGACGCGAGAGCACCGCGAGCAGGATCAGCAGGATGACGATCACACCACCGGCGACCGCCACCTTGTCCCTCTTGAAACGGGACCAGGCGATCTGCCCCAGGGAACGGCCCTCGATCAGCCCCTTGTCGACGCCGACGAGGACAGCCTCCGGCTGTGCCTCGGCCTGCGCCCCGGTGGTCTCGATCGGTGCGGTCACAGTGACCCGACCCCTCTCGCCGGTGGTGACCGGCCTACACCTGCCGTGGATTACGGCTTTGTCGACTTGCTCGTGTTCACAGGATTCTCCGATCCCGCATCTGACTGGGGAGTCTTCAACGTGGCTGCGATCACCCGCCAGGCCTGGCGAAGAAAGTATGCGCAACCGTGATGCAGTAAGGAGGATTCCGTTATCCGAACACTGGGTAACGCCCCTCGGACGCGGGGCAGTTGGGACAGAAGCGGAGATTAGCGGACCTTGCGGACCAATCTCCGCTATCTACGCGCGGAGAAACGTGGTTGTAACGTGATGGCGTAAGAAAGAGGAAAGTGACTTTCAGTAGCCTCCGCGGGCCGGAGGGTAGCCGTACCCGGCTGCCGGGGCCTGCGCGGGGGCACCGTGGGCCTCGCGGTCGTAGAAGGGCCGCGCCCCGGCTCGCATCCACAGGGCCACCGGGTCGTATTCGTCGGACATCGCCACGGTCGACACCGGCAGGCCGTCCGGGACGGCGCCGATGGACTGCTGCATCATCGCGCGCACCGAGTCGACGGCCGAGGGGCTGGTGTCGTACACGTCGAGACCGATGGCGAGATACGGCGCCCCGAGCGCCGGCTGCACCCAGGCGCGGCGCAGCGAGCGGACCGCCGGGGTGCGGTGGGCGTTGTGCGCGAGCAGGGCGTAGAACTGGGGGACCTCGATACCGGGTTCCGACAGCCGCAGCGGTCCCGCGGGCTGACGCTCCAGGCCGGTCGCGATGCGGCGCAGGTCGAGCCAGGGGATGCCGACGCCGCCGCCCGGGGCGTGCGGGTTGAGCCAGAGCCCGTAGTGGTCGGGGAACAGGGTGCGGGCCACGTCGATACCTTCGACCACTTCGTAGGAGCGGTTCCAGCCGCTGGCGCTCAACTCCTGGGCGGAGGTGACACAGGGGGCGTAGCCGTAGCCCTCGACCTCCATGTTTCCGTACTGGGCGTCGGGGGAGCCGGACTGGCCGTGCCACAGAAGCATCCAGACCTGGCCGGAGTTGGGGGTCGCGAGGGCGCGCAGCAGTGCCTCGTAGGCGTCGTAGCGCCCGGGGGTCACCTGACGCAGCATGTGCTCGACCTGGCCGGTCGTGGTGGCGCTCACCCTGTTTCGCCCCTTCTTGAAGTCGGCCCCGAGTGTGGACCCAGCTTAAGCGCCCACGGGCCCGGGATCTGTGCGCCGTCGGCGGGTACGGGTCGTCCGTGACCCGGCGTGCCCCGCGGCGGACCGCATAGTGGCACAAGTCCCGCGCCCCCGGCCGGGTCGGTCCGCTAACCGTGCGTGTAGAAGGGCCGCACCTGTTCGCGCATCCAGTGCCCCACCGGGTCGTCCGCCACGTCCAGCAGGACCAGGTTGACCGGCCACCGGACCGGGGTCAGGTGCAGGGCCCTGCCGAGGGCGTCCATCGGCAGGGTACGCAGGTCGCCTTCCCACTGGGAGAGTTCGACGCCGACGAACATCACCGGGTCGGCCGTCTCGATGGCCGCCAGGCAGCGGCGGGCCGTCAGGACCACGCCGGTCGCCGCGAACTCCGCCGAGGCGGTGGCGAGGAAGTCGACCGGGTCGTCCTGCCAGTCCGGCTCGTAGAGCTTGACCCGCCCGCCGGTGTTGGGGCCGTCGAGGGGGGTGCGACCCACCCGGCAGAGGTCGGCGACGGCGGCCGGGGGAAGCGGGACGCCGACCACGCCGTCGGGGTTCACGGCGATGCCCACGTGCGGGGGCAGGCCACGGGCGAACTCGACCGCAGGGGCGATGGTGCACGACAGATGACTGCCGACGACCTGGCGGAACTGCTCCTCGGAGCTGAAGACCGGGACGAACGCCTGGCCCCCGATCTCCAGAGTGGGCAGGTCGAGGGGGCCGCTGTGCGGGCCCCCGCCGTTCGGCAGGGGGATCCAGACGAAGCTGCGGCCGAGCACCTCGATGATCCGGGCACCTGCCGAGGGCATGCCGAGGGAGGCGGAGAGCACCTCCTCCAGTTCGTTGCCCGGCCATCCGCCGTGCGGATGGGGGTGTGCCGTCTGTGCCGGGAACTCCGAGAAGTCCGCGGGGAGATCCGCCGGGAAATCCATCTGTCTGACCGCCTGCTGTGAACCCAGTACTGATACGGCTGAAAGGCTAGCGGGTACGGCGGAAGCCGGACCGGCCCGGAAAAGGTTCTCTCCTACTTCAGCCGCTGAAGCCGATCCGCCGCAGGACGTCCGCCGCCGCCCGGTCGACCAGCACTGCCGACGCGCAGCCCGGCGGCAGGTCGCCCCGCTCCACGGCACGGATCAGACGGGCGGCCGCGCCCCGGTGGCGCAGGAAGGCGTACCGCGAGACACCCCGGCCGCGTTCGCGCTGACCCTCCAGCGCGGCGTCCGCCGTGACGTCGAGGAGCAGCAGGTGCAGGGCGCCGCCCCGGCGGCGGGCCTCGCGGGCCAGCCAGCCGCGCACCCAGGTCTGCGTCCCGCAGTCGTGCACGACGACTCCCTCGCCGGAGCGCAGGGCGCGGCGCAGCCCGGCGTAGTGCGCGAGCCGGACCAGGGGGCGGTAGACGGCGTACGGCAGGAAGGAGGAGAGCCGGTCGTCCCAGCGGTCGCGGGTGTCCTGGGAGTCGATGCGTGTCCCGCTGACCGCACGCTTCATCAGGGTGGACTTGCCGCTGCCGGGCAGGCCGGTGATGACGACGAGGTCCCCGGGGCCGAAGAGCAGGGCGTGCGGGCTGTGTCCCAGGCGGTCGCGCAGGTCACGGACGACCGGCGCCGGGCGCGTGCCGCGGGCCTCGACGGCCGGGGCAGCGGGCTGCTTGGGCAGCGCCAGGCCCGTGGTCGTCGCGTACGCGGTGGTCCTGTTCACCGTCATCGTCCTCCTCCGGGGTCAGGGTCTCCCCTCCCCACCGAGCGTAAAGAGAAGGTAATGGATGATCTCCCGTGATTCTGTACGCGTACCGCCACAAGCCAGTTACAAAGGGAGGGGCCGGGTGCGGCCCTGCCGCCCGCCCGCGATGCGTGCAATGATGTCCGCGCCAACTGCATACCGGCCGCTTGAATCCGCGCGGGAGAGTCCTGGGTACGTGTACCCGGGCGCCGAAGGAGCAAGTCCCTCCCTTGAATCTCTCAGGCCCCCGTTACCGCGCGGGCGAGGCACATCTGAAAAGCGGGCCGCCACTCGAAGGCGGCTCCACCCACGGTGCAAGCCATGTTCCTCATGGCGAACCTCTCAGGTTCCGATGACAGATGGGGAGGAATCACCTCGCCCGTCACACCCATGTCCTGGGATCCCTGGAGACGACCGTCCGATGAGCAGTTCTGAACCCCGTCACACCGCCCTCGATGCCCTGCATCGCTCGCTCGGCGCGACGATGACCGACTTCGCCGGCTGGGACATGCCCCTGCGGTACGGCTCCGAGCGCGACGAACACAACGCGGTGCGCACGAAGGCCGGGCTCTTCGACCTATCCCACATGGGGGAGATCACCGTGAGCGGGCCGGCCGCGGCCGCCCTTCTGGACTTCGCCCTCGTCGGCAACATCGGGTCCGTCGGTGTCGGCCGGGCCCGCTACACCATGATCTGCCAGGCCGACGGCGGCATCCTGGACGACCTGATCGTCTACCGGCTCGCCGAGACCGAGTTCATGGTGGTCGCCAACGCCTCCAACGCCCAGGTCGTCCTGGACGCGCTGACCGAGCGCGCGGCCGGCTTCGACGCCGAGGTGCGCGACGACCGGGACGCGTACGCGCTGATCGCCGTCCAGGGACCGGAGTCGCCGGGCATCCTCGCGTCCCTGACCGACGCCGACCTCGACGGGCTGAAGTACTACGCCGGTCTGCCGGGCACGGTCGCCGGGGTCCCCGCGCTGATCGCGCGCACCGGGTACACCGGCGAGGACGGCTTCGAGCTGTTCGTGAAGCCGGAGCACGCGGTCGAGCTGTGGCAGGCGCTGACCAAGGCCGGCGAGGGTGTGGGCCTGGTCCCCTGCGGACTGTCCTGCCGGGACACCCTGCGCCTGGAAGCGGGCATGCCGCTGTACGGGCACGAGCTCTCGCGGGAGCTGACCCCCTTCGACGCCGGGCTCGGCCGGGTCGTGAAGTTCGAGAAGGAGGGGGACTTCGTCGGGCGCGAGGCCCTTGGGAAGGCCGCCTCGCGTGCCGCCGAGAACCCCCCGCGCGTCCTCGTCGGCCTGGTCGCCGAGGGCCGTCGGGTGCCGCGTGCCGGGTACGCCGTCGTCGCGGGCGGCCAGGTGATCGGCGAGGTCACCTCCGGCGCCCCCTCCCCCACGCTGGGCAGGCCGATCGCCATCGCGTACGTCGACGCCGCGCACGCGACGCCGGGCACGGCCGGTGTCGGTGTGGACATCCGGGGCAGCCACGAGGCGTACGAGGTCGTGGCGCTGCCGTTCTACAAGCGTCAGAAGTAAGCGCCGGAAGCAGGCGTCGCAAGCAGGCGCCGGAAGCAAAGGCTTGAGCAGGCGCCCGGAAACAGGCGGCCGGACATGGTCGCCGTAGGTGATGCTGAGCACATAGTCGCTGCTCACGCACGCCTTCCGCAGGACCCCCATCCACCAGCACTCCCCCGCGTACAGGAGAATTCAGGCCATGAGCAACCCCCAGCAGCTGCGTTACAGCAAGGAGCACGAGTGGCTGTCGGGCGCCGAGGACGGCGTCTCGACGGTCGGCATCACGGAGCACGCGGCCAACGCGCTCGGCGATGTCGTCTTCGTTCAGCTCCCGGAGGTCGGCGCCACGGTGACCGCGGGCGAGACCTGCGGCGAGCTGGAGTCCACCAAGTCGGTCAGCGACCTGTACTCCCCGGTGGCCGGTGAGGTCACCGAGGTCAACGAGGACGTCGTCAACGACCCGTCGCTGGTGAACTCCGCCCCCTTCGAGGGCGGCTGGCTGTTCAAGGTACGCGTCACGGAGGAGCCCGCCGACCTCCTCTCCGCCGACGAGTACACCGCCTTTTCCGCCGGCTGAGGAGCTGCACACCCGATGACCGTGACGTCCGCACTGAACACGCCCCTGCACGAACTCGACCCGGAGATCGCCGCCGCGGTCGACGCCGAGCTGAACCGCCAGCAGTCCACCCTCGAAATGATCGCGTCCGAGAACTTCGCACCGCTCGCGGTCATGGAGGCACAGGGCTCGGTCCTGACCAACAAGTACGCCGAGGGCTACCCGGGCCGCCGCTACTACGGCGGCTGCGAGCACGTCGACGTGGCCGAGCAGATCGCGATCGACCGGGTCAAGGACCTGTTCGGCGCCGAGTACGCCAACGTGCAGCCGCACTCCGGCGCCTCCGCCAACCAGGCCGCCCTGTTCGCGCTGGCCCAGCCCGGCGACACCATCCTCGGGCTCGACCTCGCGCACGGCGGTCACCTCACCCACGGGATGCGGCTGAACTTCTCCGGCAAGCAGTTCGACGTGGTCGCGTACCACGTCGACGAGGCCGGGCTCGTCGACATGGCCGAGCTGGAACGGCTGGCCAAGGAGCACCGCCCGAAGGTGATCATCGCGGGCTGGTCCGCCTACCCGCGGCAGCTGGACTTCGCGGAGTTCCGCCGGATCGCCGACGAGGTCGAGGCGTACCTGTGGGTCGACATGGCGCACTTCGCGGGACTGGTGGCGGCCGGGCTGCACCCGAACCCCGTCGAGTACGCGGACGTGGTCACCTCCACCACCCACAAGACGCTCGGCGGACCGCGCGGCGGGATCATCCTCGCGAAGAAGGAGTTCGCGAAGAAGCTGAACTCCTCCGTCTTCCCGGGCTTCCAGGGCGGTCCCCTGGAGCACGTGATCGCGGCGAAGGCGGTGTCCTTCAAGGTCGCCGCCTCCGAGGAGTTCAAGGAGCGCCAGCGGCGTACGGTGGAGGGTGCGCGCATCCTCGCCGAGCGCCTGACGGCCGACGACGCCCGGGAGGCCGGGGTCGACGTGCTCTCCGGCGGCACCGACGTGCACCTCCTCCTCGTCGACCTGCGCGAGTCCGAGCTGGACGGGCGGCAGGCCGAGGACCGTCTCCACGAGGTCGGCATCACGGTCAACCGCAACGCCGTCCCGAACGACCCGCGCCCGCCGATGGTGACGTCGGGGCTGCGGATCGGCACGCCCGCCCTGGCCACCCGCGGCTTCACGGCCGAGGACTTCGCCGAGGTCGCGGACGTGATCGCCGAGACGCTGAAGCCGTCGTACGACGGGGAGTCGCTGAAGGCCCGGGTCAAGGCGCTCGCCGACAAGCACCCGCTGTACCCCGGCCTGAACAAGTAGTTCCACGGTGGGGGCACCCGACGACGTGTGCCCCCACCCTCTTTGAAGGAGTTCCCGTGGCCATCTCGGTCTTCGACCTGTTCTCGATCGGCATCGGCCCGTCCAGCTCCCACACGGTCGGCCCGATGCGCGCGGCCCGTATCTTCGCCCGCCGCCTGCGCAACGAGGAGCTGCTGGACTCCGTCGCGTCGGTGCGCTGCGAGCTCTACGGCTCCCTTGGCGCGACCGGCCACGGCCACGGCACCCCGAAGGCGGTGCTGCTCGGTCTGGAGGGCGCCTCCCCGCGCACGGTGGACGTGGAGGGCGCGGACGAGCGGGTGGAGCGGATCAGGGCCACGGGGACGCTGAACCTGCTCGGCGAGCGCGAGATCCCGTTCTCCTTCGACGACGACCTGGTCCTGCACCGCCGCAAGGCACTGCCGTACCACGCGAACGGCATGACGGTGTGGGCGTACGACGCCTCGGGCGCCGAGCTGCTGGCGAAGACGTACTACTCGGTGGGCGGCGGTTTCGTCGTCGACGAGGACGCGGTCGGCGCGGACCGCATCAAGCTGGACGACACGGCCCTGAAGTACCCCTTCCGCACCGGCGACGAACTGCTGCGCCTGGCGCGGGAGACCGGTCTGTCGATCTCCTCGATGATGCTGGAGAACGAGCGGGCCTGGCGCACGGAGGACGAGATCCGGGCCGGCCTGCTGGAGATCTGGCGGGTGATGCAGGCGTGTGTGTCGCGGGGCATGTCCCGTGAGGGCATCCTGCCGGGCGGCCTCAAGGTGCGCCGCAGGGCCGCCGTCACCGCGCGCCAACTCCGCGCGGAGGGCGACCCGTTGGCGCACTCCATGGAGTGGATCACGCTCTACGCCATGGCGGTGAACGAGGAGAACGCGGCGGGCGGCCGGGTGGTGACCGCCCCGACCAACGGGGCCGCCGGCATCATCCCCGCGGTGCTCCACTACTACGTGAACTTCGTGCCCGGCGCCGACGAGGACGGAGTGGTGAGGTTCCTCCTCGCCGCCGGCGCCATCGGCATGCTGTTCAAGGAGAACGCCTCCATCTCCGGCGCCGAGGTCGGCTGCCAGGGCGAGGTCGGTTCCGCCTGCTCGATGGCCGCCGGCGCCCTCGCCGAGGTCCTCGGCGGCTCCCCCGAACAGGTCGAGAACGCGGCCGAGATCGGCATGGAGCACAACCTCGGCCTCACCTGCGACCCGGTCGGCGGCCTCGTCCAGATCCCCTGCATCGAGCGCAACGGCATGGCCGCGGTCAAGGCGGTCACGGCGGCGAAGATGGCGATGCGCGGGGACGGCACGCACAAGGTGTCCCTGGACAAGGTCATCAAGACGATGAAGGACACCGGCGCCGACATGAGCGTCAAGTACAAGGAAACTGCGCGGGGCGGGCTGGCGGTGAACATCATCGAGTGCTGAGGGGATGAGCCCTGAGCAGCACGTTCCTGTCTTTCAGCGCTGTCAGGGCCTTCCCTGCCCACGCGGCGGAAAGTCCCTGGAAAGTCCCCAACGGTACTGATCCGCCGGCGCCGGCTAACGCAGGCCCGACGGAGTCTCGTGAGGGGCCGCTGTGGCGAGGAACTGGGTCGCGGCCAGTTCCGCGTACAGGGGGTCCTCGGCCACCAGTTCGGCGTGGGAGCCGACCGCGCGGACCAGGCCCGCGTCCATGACCACGATGCGGTCGGCCATGGTCACCGTGGACAGGCGGTGCGCCACCACGAGGACCGTCACGTCCTGGGAGACCTCGGCGACCACGTCGCGCAAGGCCAGTTCGTTGACGGCGTCCAGTTGCGAGGTCGCCTCGTCGAGCAGGAGCAGCCTGGGCTTGCGCAGCAGTGCCCGGGCGATCGACACGCGCTGGCGCTCCCCACCGGAGAGTTTCGAGCCGCGGTGACCGACGGGTGTCTCCAGTCCCTGCGGCAGCCCCGCCACGAGGACTTCGAGCCGGGCGCGGACGATGGCGTCGTGGATCTCCTCCTCGGTGGCGTCCGGCGCCGCGAACACGAGGTTCTCGCGCAGCGTGCCCGACAGGACGGGCGCGTCCTGCTCCACGTATCCGATGGCGGCGCGCAGTTCGGCCAGCGGCCACTCGCGCACGTCCCGGCCGTCCACCAGGATGCGGCCGCCGCTGACCTCGTAGAACCGTTCGATCAGGGCGAACACCGTGGTCTTGCCCGCGCCCGAGGGACCCACGAAGGCCGTCATGCCGGCCCCGGGCACCTCGAAGGTCACGCCCTGGTGGACGGGGGGCAGGTCGTCGCCGTAGCGGAAGGTCACGTCCTCGAAGGCCACCGTGGCCGGGGCCGTGTCCGTGCGCCCGGCCGGTTCCCCCGCCGCGTCGGTGTGCTCGGTCTCCAGCTGCTCGGCCCGGGTGATACGGGCGATCGCCGCCGCGCCCACCTGGTACTGCTGGCCTGCCTCGACGATCCTGCCGATCGGGTCGAACAAGTAGAAGAGGAAAAGGAGGAAGGCGACGAGCGTGGAGACCGGGATCGCGCCCGAGGCGACCCGCGCGCCACCGATGCCGAGCACCGCCAGGAACGAGATCTGCACCGCGAGTCCGATCGAACTCCACGTCAACGCCTGCCACTTGGCCGACTTCACGCCGTGCCGCCAAGCCTCCTGTGCCGCCTCGTCCAGCTTGACCGTCTCGCGCGCCTCCGCGCCCGAGGCCTTGACGGTGCGGTAGGCGCCGAAGACCCGCTCCAGCGCGGTGGACATGACGCCGACGGCCTCCTGGGAGCGCTGCGTGGCCTGCGAGATTTTCGGCATGACCAGGCCCATGGCGATACTGACGAGCACGATGACGCCGAGCGTGACGCCGAGCAGTACCAGGTCCATCACGCCCATCAGCACGACGGTCGCGAGGAAGGTCAGACCGCCGGTGACCGCGGAGACCACCGCCTGGGTCGTCACCGCCTTCAGCAGGGTGGTGTCCGAGGTGATCCGGGACATCAGGTCCCCCGGCTGGGCGCGCTCCACCTCCGACAGGCGCAGCCGCAGCAGCCGCCCGACCAGGGTGCGCCGGGCCACGAGCACGACGGACTCGGCGGTGCGCTCCAGGACGTAGGCGCCCACGGACTGCATCGCGGAGCCGAGCACCACCAGTGCGGTGAGCAGCACCAGCATCCCGGCGATGGAGCCATGGCCGCCGAGCCGGTCCACGAGCGCCTTGGCCGCCAGCGGCTGGAGGAGGCCGGACACCGAGCCCAGCAGCGTGAGCAGGCCGGCCAGGGCGATGGCGCCGCGGTGCGGCCGGAAGTAGCGGTACAGGGCTCGCCGGGTCTCCCCCGCGGGAAGCCGCTCGGCCTTCGACGCCTCCGCCGCCCGTCTCGCCTCTTCGTACTTGGCGTTCTTGGCGTTCTTGGCGTTCTTGGCGTCGCCGCGCGCCATGTCCTTCTCCGGTTTCGCTGTGGTGGTCACGACGTCGAATGAAGCACTGAAAGCGCCGGCGAGGGGCCGGGCGAACAGATAGCGGACAGATCCCTTTCCGCTTCGGGGAGTTGGGGGCGCGGCCGGCCGTCAGGCGTGGCCGCCGGCCGCTCGTGCGGCCTCCACCAGTTGCCGGAGGTGGTCGACGCGGGTCGTGCCGGGGATGACGGCGACATGGGGGCCGAGGCTCAGCAGCCGGCCGAGGACGGGAGCCGGTCCCTGGCCCACGAGCCGCCCCTTCCCCAGCGGGCGGTAGGCGACGTAGGGGATACCCAGGCCGCGACAGTGGTCCAGGGCCGCGTCGTGGCCCTGCGCGGGGTTCATCGGGTTCTGGACCGCGGCGATCGGGGCAAGGGCGCGTGCCCGGTCGAGCTCGTCGGCCGTGACCCGGGACAGGCCGATGCCGGCGATCTTCCCCTCGTCCCGCAGCTCGGTGAGGGTGCCCAGCTGGTCGGGGAGAGGCACTGTCCCGTCCACCCGGTGCAGGTAGCACAGGGGCAGGCGCTCGCACCCCAGTCGGCGCAGCGACGCCTCGACGGCATGGCGCAGATACGCCGGACGGCCCAGCGGCTCGTACACGCCGGGGCCGGGACGGACCAGTCCGACCTTCGTGGCCACCAGCAGTTCGTCCCCGTACGGGTGCAGCGCCCGGCGGATCAGCTCTTCGACGGTGTGGGGGCCGTACGCGTCGGCGGTGTCGATGTGCGTCACGCCGTACTCGCCGACGGCTGTGCGCAGGAGCCGAACGGCTTCGGCGGGGTTCGGGGGCGCCCCCCAGTTGCCCGGGCCGGTCAGCCCCATCGTGCCCAGGCCGAGGCGGGAGACGGTCTTGCCCGCCAGCCCGAGCGATCCACCGGGCGGGCCGTGTCCTGGCGCGTCCCGGGAGATCATCCGGAGGTGCCGTCCCGCGCCTGGAAGAGGCCGAGGAGAAGTGCGGCGATCTCGTCCTGGGAGAGCTCGTCGGTGGTCAGAACCAGCCAGGACGGGTCGTCGGCGATCCGCTCGACGCAGAACGCGTCGAGCGCCGCGATGCCTTCCGGGTTGGCCCGCAGATAGCAGTTCAGTCCGTGGGCATCGCCGTCCCGCCGGCCGGCCCGGCGTTCCCGTTCGGCCGGGGAGCAGGTCAGGTACGCCTGGACGGTGAACCGCGGCGCGCAGGCGGCCACCCATGCGTCGCTGAGGTAGCCCTCGCCGGGGTTGAAGTACTGGTTGTTGCAGTACTGCGTGAACCAGTGCCGGTCCTGTACGAGGGCCGGGCCGGCCGCCCCCGCCGCGTAGCCGGAGTCCGTGGCGAGTTCGCTGTCGATGAGCATCTGGGCGGACTTCATCACGTTGAACGGGCGAAGCAGGTCCGGATCGGGGAACGGGCGGCCGGTGCTCCGGCCGACGGACGACTTCGCCCGCAGTTGCAGGGCCTGCGTGCCGTCGGTGTCGCAGACATAGCAGTGCCGCGAGTGGACCTCGGTGCCCCGGGCCCGCAACAGGGTGGTGAGCCGGGCCGCCGTCGTCGACTTGCCGGCGAAGTTGAGCCCTTCGAGGAGCACGCCCCTCAGCATCGTCCCGCTCGAACTGTTCATCGTGCTCCTCGGGCTTTCTCTCCCCGGGCTTTCCCGGCAGTCGAGACCAGGTCCCGGCGAAGCCGTCGCAGAACCCTGGCGTAACGGTCGTGTTCGACCCGCAGCGACGCGTGGGGGCCGGGCGTTCCCGGCGGTTGGTACCTGCGGGCCGCGTGGTCGCCCACGAGGCCGCGGGCGCGCTCGGCCGCCGCCCCGCCCTCCTCCGTGGCACCGATGTAGGCGGCCACCGTCGCGGCCTGGTCGTCGAAGAGCCACCAGGCGCCGCTGTCGGGCTGGATCATGCCGACGACGAACAGGCCGTCGTGAACGGGATGGAAGAGGTGCAGTGCCAGCTCCGGGTACCGGCCCGACCCGCTCACGGGCAGGTCGTCGGGCGACAGGAAGGGCAGGGAGGCGTTGAAGCCCGTGGCGTGGACGATGACGTCGACCTCCTCCTCGGAGCCGTCGGTGAAGCGGACCCGGTCGCCCCGGAGTTCCGCCACGTCGGGCTTCGACACGACGGCCCCGTGGGCGACGTGGTGCACGAGTTCCGAGTTGAGGATGAGGCGCCCGTCCATGATGCGCCGGGACGGCCGCGGCAACCCGAATCTGGAGGGGTCGCCGAAGACGCACCAGATCGCGATGCGCCGCACCCACCGGTGGACGAAGCGTGGGGCCCGTGCGCGCACGAACCACTCCATGACCTCGTCCATCGGCCGCCCCAGAAAGTACTTGGGCAGGTAGTGGCAGCCCTGCCGGACCGAGTTCAGGGTGCGGGCGGCGACCCGTGACGACTCCACCGCTATGTCGGTCCCGGAGTTTCCGGTTCCTACGATCAGCACGCGCCGCCCCTGGAGCACGCCGGGAGTCCGGTACTCGCTGGAGTGCAGGACCCGGCCGTCGAAGCGACCGGGAAACCGGGCCGGCTTCGGGTCCCAGTGGTGTCCGGACGCGACGACGACACCCCGGTAGAGACAGGCGCTGCCGTCCTCGAACGTCACCGACCAGGCCTCGCCCGCCCGCCTCACCCGGCTCACCGCGAGCCCGTGACGAATGTGCTCCGGCAGGCCGTTGGCGTGCGCGTAGTCGGTGAGGTAGGCGAGCGCCTCACGGTGCCCCAGGAAGTCCTGCGCCGCCGCCGGCATCGGGAATCCGCGGAACGCGCTGAGCCGCTTCGAGGAGATCATGCAGGTGGACCGGTACACCACGCCGCCCTGCTCGCCGTAGCGCCAGATCCCGCCCAGGCTGTCCTCGCGCTCCACGATCTCGAAGGGCAGGCCCACGTCGCGGAAGTTCTTCGCGGTGGCCAGGCCGGCGGGGCCGGCTCCGATGACGCACCAGCGGTCGGTGCGGTCCTCGTGGCCCGCGGGCGCGGTCTGCTCCGGCCTCACCCCGCCGACCGCCGATCCGCCCCGGCCCCGGCCGCCACCGGCTCCGCGGGGCGGGCGGCCGGACGGGCGTCGAACCGCCGCAGCACCGCGTCGGTCAGCTCCCGCGGCGAGAGCCGGTCGGACCGCAGCACCAGCCACTGGGGGCTGTCCTCGACGAGCCCGGTGGTGAACCGGTCCAGCCCGGTGACTTCGTCGAGGTGCCGCCGCAGGAACGCGTTGAGCGGGTGTTTGGCACCGGCGCCGTCGCGCGTCACGGCCCGACGGCGCCGGATCTCGGCGTCGCAGGTCAGATAGACCTGCACGGTGAACCTCGGTACGCGGGAGGCGATCCATGCCTCGCTGAGATAGCCCTCGGCGGGCGTGAAGTACTGGTTGAAGGCGTACTGCGGAAGCCAGTAGCGGTCCTGTACGAGGATCTCGCCGGGGCTGGGCTCCCGCTGCAGGAACAGCTCGGTGTCCAGGACGAGTTGTGCCGAGCGCCGGCTGTTGAAACGGCGCCAGGTCCGCGGGTGCCGGAACTCGTGCTGCTCGCTGCCTTCGAAGACCGTCAGTGCCTCGTCCAGCAGCGACCGCACGAGCGGGTCCCGGGTCAGGGTGCCGTGCGAGGCGCGCACCGTCAGTCCGCGCTGCCGCAGAACGTCCGCGACACCTCGTGCCAGCGTGCTTTTGCCGCTGTACTCGTGCCCCTCTATGAGAATGCCGGGCACAGGCGGTCTGTCCATGTCTTCTCCGTCCTCTCCAGCATGGCGCTCGGATGGGCTCGTCCCGGCGGGCGGGACTTCGCGGACACGGCCTAGGGGCCGGGGGTCTCCCGCGGCTCGCGGGCGAGGTCGCGGGCCGTTGCCGCCAGTACCTCGTGGTCGAGTGGGAACACCGGGCAGGGCGGCATGTCCGCGATGGCGAACCAGGCCGCGGGCTGACCGGTCTCAGGGGTCAGGGGTGTTGCGGGGTCGGCCGCGAAGGCGTAGGCCAGCCCGTAGAGCCGTTCGGGGCCCTCCCGGTTGCCGAGCGCCGCCACGGGGTCGGACAGCAGCGGGCGCGGGTCCGTTCCGGTCTCTTCCGCCACTTCGCGGCGGGCGCCTTCCAGCGGGGACTCTCCCGCTTCCAGACGTCCGCCGGGGCTCAGCCAGCCGAACCGGCGGTGCCGGACGAGGAGTGTCTGCCGGAAGTCGTGGGAGAAGACCCAGCCGGCGACGATCACGTCGCAGCCGGGTCCTGGACCGCCGCTCGCGGAACATGCCAGCAGACCGCGGGCGCCGTACGGGTCACGGCGCGCGGCCGTGGCCGCGGCCGCCAGGTCCGGGACCACCCGCGGCAGCCGGATGTGGTGCCCCACCGTCACTCTCCCCCGCCGCCGGGCACGGTGACCGCACGGGCGGGGAAGAGCGGCGGGACGTCGCCTGCTCCGGTGTAGCGCTCGCGGAGTTCGCGCAGCAGCTCGACGGTGCGCACCGGGGCCGTCCCGGCGGCCGTCTCGTCGGCGAGCATCAGTCCGGCCGTGCCGGCCCTGAGCAGCTCGCTGACGTACGCGAGTTCGGACCGGTGCGGCAGCCAGCCGGCGGACAGGCTGGTCAGTAGTTGGGTGCCGACGATGAGTGGACAGCCCGACTCGGCCGTGCCCGTACGAACGGTCTCGCAGAGGTCGAAGAAATCAAGCGGGCCGGAGTCGAGCAGCAGGTCACCCCGGCCCAGCAGGACCGCGTCGGCGCACTCGGCGATCTCCCGCACGGCAGCCGCCCCGGCCCGCGTCTCCACCTTGGCGATCAGGGGCGGGACGTCGTGGCCGGCGGCGGAGGCCGCCATGATGTCGCGGGCCTCGCGCACATGGTCCGCCGACTCCACGAAGGAGATGATCACGGCGCTGAAGATCGATCCGGGGAGCGTCCGAAGCGCGGCCCGGTCCTTGTCGGTGAGCCCGGACGCCGGGACGCTCCTGCCCGGCAGGGCCACCCCGCGGCGCTTGCCCAGGAACCCGTCGGTCAGGGGGATGGTGACGCAGTGGTCCGGTTCGACCCGCTCCACCCGGAGGGCGTCCTCGCCGTCGCCGATGACGATGATGTCACCGGGGTCGACCCGCCCGGAGATGTCCGCGCCGGTGAGCCCCAGGACGGGCACCTCGCGATGGACGTCGGAGGCCACGGGCGCGAAGTGCACCCGTACCCGCGAGATCCCCTTCAGGGAGAACTGGTCGTCGTTGGTGAAGCGGGTCTTGGCGCCCGGCAGGTCGAGCAGCAGGTCGGGGGTACGGCCGAGGCCGGCGGCGACCGAGGACACACCGGCCGCCAGCTCGGCCAGGGAGGCGACCGACGCCTTCGACGCCGGGAACCGGAAGGAGTCCGCACCCGCCTTGACGACCTGTTCGAGGATCACGGGGTCCTCGGTCGCGGGACCCAGGGTGACGACGATTCTGGACATGGGGCCTTCCTGCTCACTGAGGGATACGACTCGGGAAGAGCGGTGCCGGCGCGGCGCCCGATCCGTACCGCTCGATCAGGGCGGTGACCAGTTCGACGGTGCGCAGCGGCGCACTGCCCACCGTGGTCTCGGTCGCCAGCATCAGACCGTCCACCTCCTTCTCGACCAGGTGCGAGAGGTAGGCCAGTTCGGACCGGTTGGGCAGCCAGCCGTCGGACAGGCTCGGGATGAGCTGGGTACCGACGATGATCGGACGCCCGGCCTTCTGGGTCTCCTTCATGACCTTCTTGCCGAGGTCGTAGAAGTCCAGTTCGCCCGCGTCGAGCAGCAGGTCGCCGCGGCCCAGCAGCACACCGTCCGCCGAGCGCGCCACCTCGGCGGCCCGCTCGGCGCCGGCCCGGGTCTCGATCTTCGCGATGACCGCGGGGGCCGGACGCCCGTCGGCCGGTGCCTCTCCGACCAGGGACCGCACCTCCTCCACCACGTCCGGACCCTCGACGAAGGAGATGATGACGCCGGAGAAGACGCTGTCGCCCAGGCCCTTCAGGGCGGTGGTCTCGGCGTCGCCCAGCGCCTGGTACGCCTGGGGCTTGCCGTGCGGACTGATTCCCTTCTGCCGTCCCACGTCCCCCTGGGTGAGCGGGCGGGTCAGGCAGCCGTCGGCGGTGCACGACTCGACGCGCAGGGCGTTCTCCCCGTCGCCCAGCACCAGGACGTCACCGGGCTCGATGTACGGCGCGATCGCCATGCCCGTCGTGCCGATCTCCGGGACGGGCAGGTCCCGCCGGGCAGGCGCGGGAGAGAACAGGACGCGCAGGCGTTCCACACCGGCCAGCGGGAACCAGTCCTCGTTGGTCAGCCGGGTCTTGGCGCCCGGAAGGTCGAGGAGCAGGTCGAGGGGCCGGCCGAGCTCGGCCCCGGCCTCGGCCGTCCGCCTCGCCTGTGCGGCCAGCTCGTCCGCCGAGAACTTCGACGCCGAGAAGCGGAGGGCCGACACTCCCCGGGCGACCGCTGCGCGCAGGGTCTGCGGGGTGAGAAGGGCAGGGCCCATGGTGGCGATCAGACTCGTCATGTGTTCGTCCTCGCCGGGTCGTCAGTCGGCACGCGTGAAGAGTTTTCCGTCGGACCAGATGAGGCGGACACGGCCCCATTCCATGGCCGAGCGGACGTCGGGGAAGAATCCGGAGCCCTTGAGGTTCGCGCTGGTGTTGCACAGCAGCGGGATTCCACTCAGCTCGCGGTAGTGCGTGAGGAGGTCGTGGACGGCCTCGTTCCCGGCGCGGTTGACGGTCTGCAGGCGGGCGGTGCCGTCGAGGTGGCACACCGCCGGGACCCGGTCCTTCCAGGAGTCGCGCACCGCGTGGTCGAAGAGCATGTACGGGTCCGGGGTTCCGGGGGAGAAGATCTCGGGGGCGGCCTCCTCCAGGCAGATCGGGGCGACGGGCCGGTAGAATTCGCGGTCCTTGACCTCGTTCAGCAGGTCCTTCATCTTCGCCGAGCCTGCGGGGGCGAGGATGCTGCGGTTTCCCAGCGCCCTCGGACCGATCTCGGCCCGCCCGTTGAGGAAGACCACCGGTTCGTCGTTCTCGTGCATCAGCCGGGCGAGGTCACGCAGGTCGCAGGCCTCCTCGCGCCAGCCGGGCAGCGGGGCGGAGTCCTTCAGGGCCGGCCCCGAGTACACGTCCCACTCCAGCGCGACCTGTTCGGTCCGGGTGAGCATGGCGGCGCAGGCGGTTCCGATGGCGCTGCCGGAGTCGTTGGGGAAGGGCGGCACCCACACGGTGTCGAAGACTCCGCTGTCCCGCAGGGCGCTGTTCCACTTGATGTTGAGTCCGCAGCCGCCGACGACCACGAGGTTGCGGTCGGGGAAGTCCGCCGTGGCGGTCTTCTCCCGGACACCCTCCACCAGTCTCCGGCTCAGGGTGTGGTGGATGGAGGCGAGCATGTCCGCGGGCTCCACCCCGGGCAGGGCCACGTTCTTCTTGATCCTCTTCAGGATCTCGATGCCGTTGCCCACCTGGTAGAACCGGTCGTCGTCCGGCCGGTCGCCCAGCACCTCGCGGAAGGCGGTGTCGATGGTCCGGTCGATGTGCTCGACGGCTTCCCGCCTGACCTCCCCCAGGGCGATGTAGGCCATGATCTTGCCCGCGAGGCCCAGGATGTGCGGGTACTCGACCGGTTCGTCGAACGGCGGGAAGAGCTGCCCCAGTTGCAGGTAGGAATCGCCGATCACCGGCATGAGCGGGCCGCAGCCGGTCACCTTCCGGCTCTGTCCGTCCACGTGGTAGAGGAAGGGGAACATCCAGCCGTCCCAGGCGAGGACGTAGGAACCCTGTCCCTCGCGGGCGAACGGACTGGCGCAGTAGCCGGAGGCGACATGGCCGGCGTAGTGGGTGAAGCTCAGGTACGGGAGGTCCTGGACGGAGTTCGGGTAGGCGCGCAGCAGATCGTCGTCGAGCAGGCCGCGCCGGTAGGGGGCGAGGACCGCCTCGAACTCCTGGCCGTGCCACGACTGGATCTTGTGGGTCTTGTACCAGCCGTCCAGGACGAAGTGGTCGATGTCCTCGGGCCGGTAACCGTGTTCTGCCAGCAGTTCGAAGACCGTGGAGAAGTCCTTGATCTTCGCGTAACGCTGGTTGTTGCCGAGCTTCTCCATCTCCGTGGAGAAGACGAGGCGGCCGTCCTCCACGAGGGCGACGCCACCGTCGTGCGTCGTCTTGACGCCGCAGATCAGCATCGGTCGTCTCCTTCCGTTTCCTGGTCAGTCCTGCACACGGCGGGCTCGGAAGTCGATGACGAAACTCTCGACGTCCTCGTGGTCCCGGAGGATGTCCCGGGTGATCTCGATACGTTCGGGGAACCGCGAGCGCACCCGCACCAACGGCTGTTCGATGCGGTTGAGACCGATGACCTTGTTGTCCGGTTCGATCTGGAAGATGAAGTCGTCGGCCCAGTCCAGGTGGGCGAAGAGCGGAATGTAGCGCTCCATCCGTGTGACGGCCTCTTCTCTGCTGTAGCCGATGAACTCGATGGCGGGCATGGCGTCTCCTAGGGGTTTCGGGCCACGGTGGCGGAGCGGGCGGACGAATCCGGCAGCGACGGGCAGCGGCGCAGGATCTGGGCGTGGAGCCGGTCTGCGTCCCACAGGGCCGCCCGGACCGCGTCGGCGCCGCCCCGCGCGCAGGGCCCCTGCCTCAGCAGGCGCAGGACGCACGCCGCTTCGTCCGCACCGACGGTCTTCTCGTGCAGGCGCAGCAGCCGCGGATGCCAGTGGCGCCGCGGATTGGTCTCACCGGTCGCGGCGAGCAGGGCGGCGAGGAGCTCGGCCCCGCACTCGCTCAGCATCCACCCGGCGTCCTCTACGTCCCCGTCGTCCAGCAGGGCCTCGGCCTGACGGCGTCGGGCGGCGAAGCGCCGCAGATGGATCGCGGCGACGTACAGGTGCAGTTGGTCGAGTCCCAGCCGCTCCCGCCAGACCGCGGCCTCCGAAGCGCCGGCCAGCACCTCTCCCCGGCGCAGGTCGTGCAGCAGCTTGCGGGTGCCGGTGCCGAGGCGGGGGAAGTGCGCCCGTACGGCGGGCACCCGGGTGACCAGGGCGAGGTGCTCGACGGTCTCGGCGATCGCGGAGAGTTCCTGGCTGGTCCAGAAGCCCAGCCTGACCGGGTCGCTTCCGGCGACGCTGTAGGTGCCCCACCGCATGGCGCCGACCGTGGCCGTCACACCCTGCGGGGGCTGCCCCGGACCGATGAGCAGCAACTGGGGCGCCGCCCAGGGATCGCGTCCGTCGAAGGCGGGGCCGACCGCGAACAGCACGTCCGAGGGCCGGACCAGGGGAACGATGTGCCGGGCGAGCGTCTTGGGGTCATCGTTGCGCATGGCCGCTCCCCACCGGTGCCGGCTCGCGCCGGGGCGTCACAGGCGTCCCGACGCCGAGCGCGCGCAGGGCGCGGGCCGCCGACACCGTCCGCAGCCCGGCCGGCCCCGCCCCAACGACGTACCGCGCCGACCTCTTGCGATCACCGTTACGCATGGCCACCCCCCACCCGTACCGGCTCACGCCGAGCCGCGACAGGCGTCCCGATGCCGAGCGTGCGCAGGGCTCGGGCGGCCGGTTCCGTGCGCAGCCGGGCGAGCCCGGCCGTGGCGAAGCCCAGGCCGAGGCGGAAGACGGATCGTCCCAGAGGTTCGTGTGCGGACCGCTCGAACACCCACGCCCTGCCGACGTCGTCGGGGGTCCACGACACGAGGCCGGGCAAGAGTTCCTCCGGGACGAGGGAGAGCGCGCTCAGTCCGTAGCGCAACAGGGCCAGACAGCCCAGCAGTTCGAGCCGTGCCGCCTCGTCCCCGGTGGCCGGACGGCCGAAGTAGCGCACCAGGAAGGCGTCGGTCTCCGTCGGCCCGAGGCCGAGCGAGTCGATGGCCGTGGCCACGTCGAAGAGGGGGTCGCCGAGGCCGACGTGATCGAAGTCGATCAGCCAGCCGCGCCGTCCGTCGAAGAGCATGTTGCCGGGATTGAGGTCGTTGTGGCACAGGGCCTTCGGGACAGCGAGGCCACGCAGACCGGCGCGGAGCGCGTCGAAGGCGCGCAGTGCCTCGCCGAAGAGGGCGAGCGTGGGGAATCGTTCCGTGAGCCGCAGCACGCTGTCGTTGGCGGCCCGGCGTTTGTCGGCGTACAGCTTGGCGGGGTCGTCCCAGTCGAGGGAGTGCAGCCGGGCCAGCAGGTCCGCCACGGACAGCGCCTGCCATCGGGCGGCCGGACGCACCGGGTGGCCGTCCACCGGGTCCATCACCAGTACGCCCGCCTCGGCGTCGGCGTGCCGGACGGCCGGGCCGATGCCCTCATCGCCGAGCAGCCGGGCGGCACGGAACTCGGTGCGCACCGCCTCGCGTTCGAAGGCTCCGGCGTCGATGAGCCGCACCACGCAGCGGTCCGGGAGGTCCGGCCAGCTCACGGCATGGGCCTGGGCCCACGCCGTGGGTGTTTCGGGGAAGGTTTCGACGAGGGGTGGCACGCCTGGGTGCAGGACGTGCCCGATCACTGCCAGTCTGCGGTCCTGGGACACGGGTTTCCTCCGTTCGTGAGGCGCGTGGGGTCGGCTGCGGTTCAGACGAACGCGACTCCTGGTTCGTCACCGAGGAGGAGCTGGCCGCTCCATTCGAGGACGCGGTGCTGCCCCACGACGTGCTGGCACGCCGTGGTGCTGTCTCGGACCGCGCGGTCCAGGGGCGTCCTCGAACGGTGGGTGGCGTCGCCGCCCACGAGGTCGTAGAGCGTGTGGGCGATCGTGCGGGCGTTACGGAAGGCGTGGTAGCGGGCCAGGGCGGCGTCGGCGCGCTCCTTCCGCGTCGGTTGTCCGCCGGCGGCGAGGCGCTCCCACACGGTTTCGACACTCGCGTGGACGGCGGAGCGGGCCACGGTGAGCCGCATCTCGCACTCGGCCAGGACGGCCTGGACATGGCGGGAGGACCGCCACGGCACGCCGGGTCCCTCGAATCGCCGGTCGACGAGGCCGTGGACGTGGTCGATGGCGGAGCGGGCCAGGCCGAGCGGGACACCCGGCATCTTCCTGACGACGGTGTCCGAGCGCCGGTACATCGGTTCGTCACGCCTGGGCTCGTCGAAGGAGAAGGTGTGCTCGGCGGGGACGAAGAGCTGCTCGGCCCGGTAGTCACAACTGCCCGTACCCGCGAGGCCGGTGGTGTGCCAGGTGTCCTCGACGGCGTAGGAGGCGGACGGCGCCAGCACGATCCTGGTGACCGGGTTCCCGGCCCGGTCCAGAAGCGGCCTGCCGTCGCGGTGGACGGTGCAGCCGCCCGCGATGACGTCCGCGTGGGTGCAGCCGCTGCCGAACCGCCAGTGCCCGTCCACGAGGTAGCCGCCGGCCGTCTCGTGGGCCGCTCCGGCCGGGGCGATCCACCCGGCGGTGACGAGGTCGAGCCGGGGGTAGAGTTCCGCGGCCGCGCCGGGAGTCAGGTGCCCGGCGTAGATGCCCGAGTCCATTCCGATCATGACGCACCATCCGACGGCGGCGTCGGCGGCCGACACCGCCTCGATGAGTTCGATCTGCTCCATCGACGTCAGCTCGGGCCCGCCCCACTCGCCGGGCATCGTCGCCCGGAATACGCCGCACCGGCGGAGATCCTCCACCAGGTCGCGGGGCAGACGGCGGGCGTTCTCGATCTCCTCGGAGCGCGCGGTGATCCGCGGCGCCAGGGCCCGCACCCGGCGCAGGATCTCGTCGAAGCCGATCGTCCCGGCGTCCACGGCTGCTTCTGGTTCTACGGCTTCCACGGCTGCTCGCGCCTGCGCGGGTCCGGTCACGTCCGTCCTCGAAGTCCTCACCTGCGCGTCACCAACTGTGTGAGTACGGCCATCCGCAGGTACAGGGAGTCCTTGACCTGTTCGAAGTACAGGCCGCCCGGCGTTCCCTCCACATCCGGGTGGAGTTCGTCCTTGCGCGGCCCCGGGTGCAGGATCAGCGCCCTGGATCCGACCGCCCGGATCTTGGCAGCGGTGATGCGGTAGGGCTCCGGGGTCACGTACACGTGTGAACTCAGCGCGGACGGCCGGGTCTCCAGGGACGGGACGTCGATCGGCATCATCTCGACGACGTCGGCCTCGGCGAGCAGTTCGGTGACGTCGGAGCGGAACTCGTACGCAGTGCCGGACTCCTCCAGGGCCGCGGCCAGGTCGGCCGGCAGGGTGGTGTGCGTGACCGCGTCGATGCCCGCCATGATCAGGGGTGCCGCGGGCGGAACCAGGAACAGCAGCAGCTTCACCGGAAGGCGCGTGAGCAGGTGCACCAGCGAGCGCAGCACCCGGGTGCCGGGGTCGCCGACGAGGGCGACGACGGCCCCGTCCAGACCGCCCAGCCGGCGCGTCATGGTCCAGATGTCGCTGAGCGCCTGCGTGGGATGTTCGTTGGAACCGTCACCGCCGTTGACGACAGGGCAGACGGCGGCCTGCGCGGCCCTGCGGGCGGCTCCTGTGACGTAATGGCGCAGCACCAGGGCGTCGCTGAGTTCGGAGACGACCCTCGCCGTGTCTTCGAGGCTCTCGCCGATGTAGTCGACGGAACGCGAGGTGCTCGGGTCGGCGAAGCCCGTCACGCGGGCGCCCAGGCGGAGCGCCGCCGCCTCGAAACCGAGCCTGGTCCGTGTGCTGGGCTGGAAGAACAGGGTGGCGACGATCGAGCCGTCCAGGAGGGTCTGCGCGTGCCTCGGGGGCGTCTCGCGCAGCCGTGCGGCCTCGGCGAGCAGTTGCTCGACATGCGTGGTGGACAGGTCGGCGGTGGCGACGAGGTGACGGGGGAAGTCAGCGGTGGGCTGCATAGCGTCCCCCGGATATCAGGTGGTGGGGGTCGAGGAGGTCCTTGAGCCGGGCGAGCAGGTCCTCCAGCTCCGGTTCGTCGCGCAGTTCGGGAGCCGCGTCCGCGTGGTCGATGTCGAGGCGGTACGGCAGGAAACCGGCTCCCGCGAACCGGTCGTGCAGTGCGTCGAGGAGCGCCTGGGCACGCCGTGAGGTGGCGGTGTCCCGGGGGAATCGGAGGGACACGACCATGTCGACCCAACCCCCGGGCATCACGTTGAAGGTGTGGCCGACGACCATCCCGGTGCCCAGTTGCCCGACCGCCGAGGTCAGCAGCTCGGCCGCCCTGGCCAGCGCCGCGCCGTTCAGCGGGAGAACAGGGGTGAAGAACAGCCAGCCCGCCGTTCCCCTCAGTTCGGTCTCCCGTACGGGAACCCCGAAGATGTCCTCGACCATGGCGTCGTTGGCGGTCGGATCACCGGCGTAGGCGCGCAGGGTGGCGTGTTCGGCGATCGTCGCCCCGTGGTCGTCGGGGCCGTGGACGCGGGGCTGCGCGAACACCCCGGCACGGGCGGCCCGTTCGGTGAGGACGTCGACCGCGCAGTCGACCGTGCGCGCGGCGCCGCCGATGTGCAGGTAGGCGAAGTAGCCGGCATCGGACGTCCCGCCGTAGGCGACGGCCGCCTGCGAGCTGAAGACCTTGATCACTCCGGACGCCAGCCGGTCCGCCCGTGCCCCGGCGAGGAACCGGACCGCCTCCGGGAGGGCGGTGGCGGCGAAGGCCAGCCGCATCACACAGAAGGTCTCGGGGCGGGGCATCAGGCGTACGGCCGCCGCGGTGACCACTCCCATGCCCGACTGGACGAACAGTTCCGCGAGGCCGGGACCGACCTGATGGGCGTAGGGGGCCGGCGCGAGACGGGGCCCGGGCCAGCGGCCGACGTGCACCACCGTGCCGTCGGCCAGGACCACTTCGAGCCCCAGGACGTCCTCGGTGCGCTGCCGGTGCAGGCCCACACCGCGGTCCAGCGCGTTGCCCACGACGCTGGTGTGGGAGGACGAGGCGGTGACGTTGAGCAGGTAGGGGCTGCCCTTGAGGCGCTCGGCCAGCATGCCCTGGCTGACGCCGGGTTCGACGACCGCGATGCCGTTGTCCAGGTCCAGTTCGCGGATGGCCGCGAGGCCCCGCAGTTCCATCAGGACGGCACCGTCGTCGACCGGCTGATCCGCGCCGAAGCCCCAGTTGAGACCTGTGCTGCAGGGCTGCACCCGGACGGCGCCCGGCCCGCGGTCGTCCGCGGCGAGGTCCCGGAGCAGCGAGCGGACCTCTTCGACGGAGGTGGGTGAAAGGACGGCATGGGCGCCTCGGTCACGGAATGCGCCACTGCCCGCCATTTTGTCGCGTTGCCGCGGGGTGACCACACGGCACCGGTCCGGCCCGGCCGCCGACAGGCATCTCGCCAGAACCTCTTCGTTCAATCCGCGCGGAATTAGTGAGGAGTGAACGCGCATGATCTCAGCGTCCATTCCGAGGTATGAAAAGTGGCATGGGAACGTCCTTCTGTATTTCTTCAGCGAGTTCCGACCGCTCTCGAACATAGCGGCTGGCAGGTGAATGCGGAACTGAATGTCCTGTCGACGGGACACCGGCGAGCCCCCGCTCCTGGCAGGTTGCCTGCTCCCGCCGCCCGCTGCCACGCTGGGCCCGCGCCGAGAGCGCGACCATTTCCGGGGTCGTTCACGCGGAAATACATGTGCGGGGAATGACGCCGACGCTGTTTCCAGATGCGCAGCGCATCAACACGTTTCGATGTTGCGATGTTTCGAGGTTTCGAGGTTTCGACGGGAGTAGCGCATGCGAAGTGATGGCGATTTCGACACGGACGTCCTGGTCGTGGGCGGCGGCCCGGCCGGCGGCGCCGCCGCGCTGGCGCTGGCCACCTACGGCGTACGCACCGTGGTCATCGGCAAGCACGGCTGGGTGGCCGACAGCCCCCGCGCCCACATCACCAATCAGCGGACCATGGAGGTGCTGCGGGACCTCGGCGTCGAGGACGAGGCCCTGTCGGTGGGCACCCCGCAACGCTTGATGGGTGAGAACGTCTTCTGCACCAGCCTCGCCGGTGAGGAGATAGCCCGTATCCGCACCTGGGGCACGGAGGACGAGCGGCTCACGGAGTACGCCGGGGCGAGCCCGTGCCCGATGCTCGATCTGCCGCAGCCTTACCTGGAGCCCGTGCTGATCGGGAACGCCGCCCGGCGCGGTGCGACGGTCCGCTTCGACACCGAGTTCCTCGGCCTGGAGCAGGACTCCGAGGGCGTCAACGCGCTGCTGCGCGACCGGCTGCGGGGGGACGAGTTCACCCTGCGCGCCCGCTACCTGATCGGCGCGGACGGCGGACGCAGCCGGGTCGCGGAACAGATCGGCCTCCCCTTCGTCGGCGAGGAGGGCAAGGGGGGCAGCATCAACATCGTCTTCGAGGCCGACCTCACCCGCTACGTGCAGCACCGGCCCGGCGTCCTGTACTGGGTGGTCCGCCCCGGCGAGGGAATCGGCGGCATCGGCATGGGCGCCCTGCGCATGGTCAGGCCGTGGAACAAGTGGATGGCGGTGTGGGGATACGACATCGACGGCCCGGAACCCGTCCTGGACCACGCGGAGGCCAGGCGCGTCGTGACCGGTCTCCTCGGCGACCGGGACATCGACGTCCGGATCGAGTCGACCTCGCTGTGGACCGTCAACGACATGTACGCGAAGGCCTATTCGGCCGGCCGGGTCTTCTGCGCCGGTGACGCGGTGCACCGGCACCCGCCGTCCAACGGCCTCGGCTCGAACACCTCGGTCCAGGACTCCTACAACCTGGCGTGGAAACTGGCACACGTCCTGCGCGGCCAGGCCGGTCCGGCGCTCCTGGAGACCTACAGCGCCGAACGGGCCCCGGTCGGCGAGCAGGTCGTCACCCGGGCCAATCGCAGCACGGGTGAGTTCGTCCCCTTCTTCGAGGCGCTGGGGCTCGGCGACGGCCTGTTGGCCGGTGACGCCGCGGCCGGTGTGCGCCGCGGCCGGCTGCCGACCGCCGAGGGCGCCCGGCGCAGACGGGAACTGGCCGAGGCCGTACAGCTCAAGCACTACGAGTTCAGCGCCCACGGCGTGGAGATGAACCAGCGTTACGTCTCATCGGCGGTGGTGCCCGACGAAGGCCCCGCCGAGGAATGGCACCGCGACCGCGACCTGTACGCGCAGCCGTCCACCCGGCCGGGGGCCAAACTGCCCCACGCCTGGCTCGTCGACACCGGGGGGCATCGTCTCTCCACCCTGGACCTGGCCGGGGGCGGGGGCTTCACCGTGGTGACGGGACTGGCCGGACAGCTCTGGGCCGAGGCCGCGCGGGTGTGCGCGGCCGAATTCGGCATCCCGTTGAAGGTGGTCCGGATCGACGAGGACGGCGCCCGTGACGTCTACGGCTCCTGGCAGCGGGTGGCCGACGGCCTCGACGAGCTCGGTTGTCTGCTGGTCCGCCCCGACTGTGTCATCGCCTGGCGCCGGTCGACACCCGTGGACGATGCCGCCGAGGCGATCGCCGGTCTCCGCGAGGCGCTCGGGGCGGTACTGCACCGATGACGTCGTCCGGCCCCGCGGCGGGAGGGCGGGGCCGGACGGCAGGGCGTCACGGCCTGCGGCGCGCGATGGTCATTCCGTCGGCGATCGGCAGCATGACGACATCGACGCGGTCGTCCTTGGCGAGCCTGTCGTTGAAATCGACGATGGCGTCGTCGACCTCGCTGGAGGGACTGAGTACCCGCCCCTTGCGGAAGACGTTGTCGAATACCAGGAGGCCGCCGGGCCGGGTACGGACGACGAGTTCACTGAAGTAGTCCCAGTACCCGGTCTTCTCCGCGTCCACGAAAGAGAAATCGATCCGATCGGTATTCGGCAGGGAGCGCAGCGTCTCGATCGCCGGCGCGATGCGCAGTTCGATACGGTCCTCGACCCCGGCGGCCTGCCACGCCTCCCGGGCGAGGGGGGTCCAGGTGTCGTCGACGTCGCAGCAGAGCAGCCTGCCGCCCGGCCGCAGGCCACGGGCCACCGCGAGCGCCGACATGCCGGTGAACGTGCCGACCTCGACCGCGTTGTCCACGCCCAGCGTCTGGACCAGCAGCGTCAGGAAAGGGCTCTGTTCCGGAGCGGTCTGCCAGTGGGCGACGTCCGCGAACTCCTTGGTCCGCTCGGCCAGGCGCTCCTGGACGGCGTCGGGTCCGGTGCTGTGCGCCATCATGTACGCGTGAAGCTCTGCCGGCATCAGAAGAGTGCTTTGCCTCATGACTGTGGGCCTCTCTCGAATTGATTTCGGGCGTCGCGACGACACAGTCATGTCATATTCCGCGGGACCGCATCAAGAGGGCGGTGGGAAAGCGGACTTCTGGCCGAATGAAATGAATGTTAATCTCCCCGGCATGCTCAGACTCATCGAGCCCACCACGCGTTTGAGGGCCTCCTGGAACCAGGCACGGCAGGAATGGGGCCCGAACGCTCATCAGGACGGCAGTGGACTGCGGCTGGCGGGGCCGGATCTCGACACCGTGTCGGGCTTCGAGGAGTGGGCCGAACGCCTGCGGGCGCAGTCGGACCGGTCGCTGCCCATGCCGGAGGGCAGCGTGCACGCGACGCACCTGTGGATCGTCGAGGACGACACCTATCTGGGGGCGATCGACGTCCGGCACTACCTGAACGCCTTCCTCCTGGAGGGCGGAGGCAACATCGGCTACAGCGTCCGCCCTTCGGCCCGCCGACGAGGACACGCCACCTGGGCCCTCCGCGCCGTCCTCCCCGAGGCGCGCCGACTGGGCCTGGACCGGGTCCTGTTGACCTGCGACGACGGCAACACACCCTCGGCCCGCACGATAGAGGCGAACGGAGGCGTCCTGGAGGACGTCCGCACCACCCCGATCGGTGTGAAACGGCGTTACTGGATCACGCTTTGAGACTGCCGGCGGCCGTCTCCTGAGACAGATCCCGTCGCTCGCCGACCCGGCTCGTCAGGAGAACGGCCGGCCCGACGAAGGCGCACGCGCACACCAGCCAGAGCGCCGGACGCAGTCCCGCCGTCGCCGCCACGAGGCTGCCGGTGACCGCGCCCACGGGGGATGCCCCCCACGAGACGAAGCGCACGGTCGCCATCACCCGGGCCAGCAGCTGGGGCGGTGACTCCGTCTGACGATGCGTCCGGGTCACGATGCTTCCGATCGCGACACCGCCGTTGAAACCAGCGTTGCCGACCACGAAGAAGAAGGCGCTGCCGAACCCCACCGTCAGCGGCATGGCCAGGGCCAGCACGGCGCCGGTCAGCGAGGCGAGGACCAGGACGCGCGCGGTGCCGAACCGGGCGGCGAGCCGGGCCGCGGCGAAGGAGCCGACCAGTGCGCCGATCCCGTCGGCGGCGATCAGAAGCCCCACCGTGAAGGGCGTCAGGTGCGCCTCGCGGACCAGATAGGTGGGCGTCAGCGCCACGAGAGCGCCGCACACGAAGTTCGTGGCGGTCGCCCACCACATGCACGGCCTCAGCACGGGGTGCCGGACGACGAACTCCCACCCTTCGCGGATCTGCCGGGCGAACCCCGCCCGGGCGGGCGAGGCCCCGGTGGGACGTGGCAACTCGGGCAGGGTGCGCAGGGTCAGAGCCGAGACGAGATAGCTCACGGCGTCGACGCACAGAGCTCCCACCGGCCCCGACAGCTGGACCAGCAGGCCCCCGAGGGAGGGGCCGCCGGTCTGGGTCACGGCGAGGGTTCCCGACATCAGACCGTTGCGGGCGGTCAGGTCCTTCTTGTCGACGACGGCCGGCAGGAAGGTGGCGTTGCCGACGTCGAAGACGACCGTCGCGAGCCCGACGGTCAGGGCCGCCACCACGAGGTGCCCGTAGGTCAGGTGTCCCAGCCACCATGCGAGGGGGACGGAGGACAGCGCGAGAAAGCGTATGAGGTCGGTGGCCACCTGGAGCGCGCGCAGGGGAAAGCGCTGGACGATGACGCCCGCGGGCAGCCCGAGGATCAGCCACCCGGCCTGCCCGGCG
Organism: Streptomyces sp. NPDC031225; assembly: GCF_055570355.1. NCBI lineage: Bacteria > Bacillati > Actinomycetota > Actinomycetes > Kitasatosporales > Streptomycetaceae > Streptomyces > Streptomyces sp. NPDC031225. The sequence continues at coordinate 243,382 of NZ_JBVIHJ010000010.1, forward strand.
GCGGCGAGCAGGCCGACCCGGGCGGCCGACGCGTGGAGCACGGTCACGGCCACCAGCGGCAGGGCGACCAGGGTGACGGCCGAGCCGAACCCGCTCACGGTCGTCGCTGTCCAGTAACGCCAGAACGAGGTGAACGACGGCGTCGTCCGCCCGGTGATCACAGCGGTCACGACCGCGTCCTTCCCAGTGGCTCGGTGCCCGGCTCCGCGTCACCCGCGAGCAGCCCGGCTTCCGTGAAGGCGTAGTGCGTGCGGCCGTCGTCGAGGGCCCCCACCTCGGTGAAGTACCGGACGGCGGGAGCCGCCGACTGCGCGATGGCGGCCGTCAGTTCGGGCTCCGGCCAGGACTCGGTGACGACCTGGACGATCTCCTCGTCCGAGAGTCCGACGGCCGCGAGCCGGTTCGCCACCTGCGTGTGGTCAGGGGTGAGGAACGCCTGGATGATCGCCGGCACGTGCGGTCCGACGGCGCGCCGCTCGCGGAGGGTCAGCGCCGGCCACAGATGCCTGAGGACCGAGCGGAAGTAGACGTGGTGGCGCCCCTCGTCCTCGGCGTGGTCGCGGACCAGGTCGCGGACGGGGCGGGGCAGCCGCTCGTCCCGCGGGAGCTCCGACAGGATGCCGGAGATCAGGGTCTCGCTGACGATCGAGAAGACCAGGGCCTCCAACCCCGCTACCTCCTGGGGCAGTTGGGCGGCAATCTCGTCCAGACGCCGTACGAACGCGGGGACGCCGCTGCCTCCCCCGGGCACCCCGGTGACGCGTTCGAGCTCCTGGGTGAAGTCGTAGGAGAACTGCGCGTGCCACGCCTCGTCGGTGACGATCTTGAAGGCGTCGGCCTGCATCTGCCGTGGCAGGACGAGACCGGAGGCGCCCCGGGCGATCTTCGCCGCCACCGGGATGACCGCGAGGTTCTCCAGTTCGGTGGTGAAGTCGAGGTAGTCGTACAGGCGGTGCAGGAGCAGGGTCCGCACGGTGGCCGGCCCTCGCGCGACGACGAGGGGATGGGACACCACGGGATGCAGCTCGGGCGGGAAGTAGAGGTCGGCCGGGTCCACCGGACGGCGCTGCGGCTTGCGGCGCACCCCGGCCAGGTCGTCCCAGCGGCCGAAGCGGCTGGCGTAGGTGCTCAGCACCGGCCTGGCCGCGGCCGTGCCCGGCACCAGTTGTTCGCGGGCCAGTCGCTGGTACGGGCCGCCCGGCGCGGCCGGCAGCCGCGACACGTTCGCGCCCTGGGCCGGCAGTGCCGCGCGGCTCACCCCGCTCATGACGCCCACTCGAGCAGTCCCTGGCCCAACAGCTCGTCCAACTCGGCGCGGACCTCGTCCAGTTCGGCATCAGCGGTGCGGAGGGCGCCGTCCAGCGACGGGGCTCCGCGAAGCCCGCGCAGGATCCGCAGGATTGGCGAATCGCCCTCGAAGACGTACTCGATCTGCCCTTCCCGCAGCAGGAACCAGGTGCCGGCGTCGTCGGTGAGCAGGTCGGCGTCGTCCGAGAGCTGCAGGACACCGTCGGTGTCGAAGTCGGTTCGCAGGGCGAACAGTTCGCCGGCGTCCGCCACCGGGCCGCGCAGCGAGGACAGGGCCGGGCCCGCCGAGAGGTCGTCGAGCCGGGGCGGTTTCGCCGCCATCTCGGCCAGCAGCCCCGTGTTGACGACCCGCAGCAGGATCTCGACCTGCGGGGAGTCCGTGTCGCCGTCGCCCAGGGCGTCCAACTGCCGCCGTACGGCGTCCGCGTCGAGGAAGACGTCCGCACCCGGGGCCGAGAGCGCGCGTTCCACGAGATGGTGGTCGTCCGCGCGCAGCAGACGGACGAGCATGCGGTACGCGTGCCGCGTACCCGTGCCGTAGAAGAAGGGGCCCTTGGGCCGCTGGGCGATCCTTTCGGGCATGCGCGAGGTCATGGCGTCGCGCAGGATGCGCTTGTCCCACAGCAGACGTGACCGCAGCCGGTCCGGCACGGTCGCGACGAGTTCGACCAGCCGGTGGTCGAGGAAGGGCACCCGGGCCTCGATGCCACTCCCGGCGGCCGTCCGGTCCTCGTGCCACACGTTGTACTGCTGCACCTTGCGGTACTCGGACTCGACATACGCCCGGTACACGTCCTCGCCCCGGCGCTCGCTCCCCCCGTGCAGCGCGGACAGCGCGATCAGCGACTCACCGCCGGTCCACCAGCGGGCCAGCCCGGGATGGCGCTCCAGCCGGGTCTCGCGGTCGAGGTAGGCCAGTCCGTCCAGGAAGGACTGCCAGTCGCCCTGGCCGAGAAGGTCGCGCGAGTACCCGCCGTTGAACTCGTCACTGGCCGCGCCCAGCAGCATCCCGCGCAGTTCCGGCCGCTCCTGTCGCGCGAACCGGTGCAGCTCGTGCTTGTAATAGGCCTCGGGGCCGCACAGCGGTGTCTCGGTGAGCCACAGCAGCCGCAGCCATTCCTCGGGCGACGGCGCATGGTCGCGCGGGAACATCACCTGGTGATTGGGCACACCGAGCTCACGCGCGATCCACTCCGCGTTCTCGGCGTCGCCGTTGTCGTGGGTACCGCCGGTCAGGGCGGTGAAGGTGTGCAGGGTGTCGAGGCGCGGAGCCGCGAGCGCCAGGACCGCGCCGGAGTCGATGCCGCCGGACAGGAACAGTCCGAGTTCCGTGTCGGCGGTGGCGCATTCCGCCACCGAGGCCTCCAGCAGTTCACCGTAACGGCCGGTCAGGGTCCCGGCGTCGGCGTCCTCGTCCTGTTCGGCGGGAATCTCCCAGTAGCGGTGCTCGCTGGTCCGGCCGTCGCGCAGGTCGATGCGCAGGACCGTGGCGGCCGGCACGCTCTCGACGCCCTCGAACCACGTGCACATGTCGGGCTCCGCGAAACGCGGCGAAGCCGGCAGCATCGCCACCGACAGGGAGCGCGCCCAGTCGAAGCCGCGGGGAGTGGCCGGGTCGGCGAACAGGCCCTTGATCTCCGACGACAGCACGATTCGGCGGCCGTCGCGCTGGTAGTAGAGAGGTTTGACACCGAATCGGTCCCGGGCGAGGATCAGTTGACCGTTGGCCCGGTCCCACAGAATGACACCGAACATGCCGCGCACATCACGCAGGAAGTCCATTCCGCGCTGCCGGTAGAGGTGGAGCAGCACCTCGCAGTCCGATCCCGTGCGGAGTCGGGCATCGCCCGGCAGGCCGGCGGCCAGTTCCCTGTGGTTGTACACCTCGCCGTTGGCGATGAGCACCAGGGAACCGTCGTCGCTGACCAGCGGCTGGCCGCCGCCCGCCGGGTCCACGAGAGAAAGCCGGGTGAAAGCCATGCCGACGGGTCCGGCACGCATCAGCTCCCGGTCGTCGGGACCTCGGTGCTCCAGGATCTCCGCCATCTCGTGGAGCACGGAGTCCGTCTCCGGCCCCAGCTCCCGGCCGTCGAGCCGGGCTATGCACGCAATGCCGCACATCGAATCTCCTCAGCCTGTCGGCGTGTTCGGGGAACGCCGAACACGAATGTGGGTGGGCGATTCCTCGAAGGAATCGCCCACCCACAGGTAGAATCAGGTGTTGGACTTCAGGACCGAGCCCTGCTTGACGGCCTTCGCAGACGGCTTGGTGTACTTCTTCATGGGGGAACTCCTCCATTTGGTGGTCTTCCGGTGGGCACCGGTTGTGTTGAGAAAACTAGTCACGTGGCTTTTCGATCCGTTATCGATCGGACTTCGCCGGCTGTGCCCCTCATTGACGAATCCGGAGAGGGCGGGAGATGCAGCAGATCAGCACCGATGAATGGCTTGAGCCACTGCGCCGAAGGGAATTGATACCTCAGGACTGCCTGGCGGCACTGGTCGTGGGATCAGCCGCTCGGGGATGGAACAACGCGCGCAGTGACAACGACGTGTACGTCATCACCACGCGCGAGTGGGACACCCCCACCAGCAGGCCGATCCCGATGCCCCTGGATCCGCCCGGCGTGCGGAGCGAGACGTTCCACGAGGACGGCCGGCGCTGGGAGGTGACGTACTGGCTCGACAGCCAGATCGACCAGCTGCTCGCCAAGGTCTCCTGGGAGGCGTACGAGCGCGATCTGGCCGGAGAGGCGCTGACGCCCCGAGAGGAGGTCTCGCTGGGGCGCATGGCCAACTGCCTGACGCTGCTGGGAGAGGACTGGGTGGAGGTCTGTCGGAAGCGCCTCGCGGACTCCGCGTTCAAGACCTTCCTCGTCGTGCGGTCGCTGAACCTCGCGGACGACGCCGTCGAGGACGCGCTGGGTCAGCTGGAGGACGGGAATCAGGAGAGCGCGACCATTTCCGCGCGCCGGGCCCTGGGCCACGCCGTGGACGCACTGCTGGAGAGCCACGGCGAGTTCGGCAGTCACATGCCCAAATGGCGGCCCACCCGACTCCGTGCGGTGGCGCCCGAGTTCCTCAGCTTCGAGCGGTACTGGTCCCTGGAGACCATGCGGAGCTACGACGACGCCGACCCGAAACCCTGGATCAGGGAGGTCCTCGGCCTGTGCCAGGACATCTCCCTGCGAGTGGAGACGCCGTGACCGACGCCCCGACCATCGCCGCCGGCGACGTGCCCCGTCGCGTGCTCGGCATCCGTGTCCGGCGTTCGGGCGAGGACCTGCTGCTCGGTTTCGCCGACCAGGCCCTGCTGCTCGACGGTTCCGCGGCACTCGTCTACGCGAACGCCGACGGCACCCGCAGCGTCGGTGACGTCGCGCGGGTGCTGGTCGACGAGTACGGCATCGACGAGGAGGAGGCCCTCGCCGATGTGACCGCGTTCCTGGCCGACCTGACCGCCAAGAACGTCATCGAGTGGTAGCCGGGCCGCCCGGCCACCGGGGTGCGGGTACGGGATCTCAGGCCACGCTCGTCAAATGGCGTTGCCTGGGCTCCGGTTGCCCGATGCCGGGGACGGGCACGGGCGCCTGACGGTCCGAGAGGTAGCGCAGCACGGCGAGCACCCGTCGGTTGTCGCTCGGGCTGCCCGGGATGTCGAGCTTGTCGAAGACCGCCGCGACCCGTTTCTCCACGGTGCCCCGGGAGACGATGAGTTGCTCGGCTATGGCGCTGTTGGTGCGGCCCTGCGCCATCAGCGCCAGGACCTCGGACTCCCGTTCGCTGAGCACGTCGAGCCCTCCCCCGCGCCTGGCGCGCCGCTCCTCGCGGCTCGTGCGGGTCGTACCCACCGCGAGCGCCCGGACCATCCGGGGGTCGACGACCGTGCCACCGTCCGCGATCCGGGTGAGCGTGTCCAGCAACTCGTCGGAGTCCGTCATACGGTCCTGAAGCAGATACGCGAGACCCGCGCCGTCACCCGCGAACAGGCGGGCGGCATGCTCGGGTTCGGGGGCCGCCGAGAAGAGCAGGACGCCGGTTCCCGGCTGCCGGCGCCGCATGTCCAGGGCGGCGTCCACCCCCTCGTCGCTCCAGGTCGGCGCGAGTCGGACATTGGTGATCAGCACGTCCGGGCGGTGCATGGCCATCAGCGACGGCAGCACCCGGACGTCGTGCACGGCCGCGGCGAGTTTGTGGCCCTGGGCGGCGAGCACGTGTGCCAGCCCGGCCCTGAGGATCGCGGAGCCCTCGGCGATGACAAGACGCATGGCGGATCACTTCCTCTTCCCGGCGTCCGGGCCACGCCGCTCAAGGAGGTCGGCCATCTGGGCCAGGGTGGGGGTGCGGGCGAACTCGGCGACGGACAGGCGGCGTTCCAGCGCCACCACCAGCCGGGCCGCGGCCCGTGAAGTCCCGCCGATCTCGAAGAAGTTGTCGCCTCGTCGGATGCGCTCGACCGGGACACCGAGCGCCTCGGCCCACAGGGCCGCCAGCTCCCGCTCGTACCCGTACTCCACGCCACCGGTCATGTGCGTCGCCTCCACTGGAACGTCCTGTGGTCACGACGCTAGAGAACGGGTTTATCGAAGGAGTATCGGTCCGTCAGTCCACGCCCTCCAGAAGCCGCTGCAGCGCCCCCACCCGGCGGCCCAGTTCGGCCACTTCGGAGTGCAGCTCCCGCTGCCGCTGGGCGACGGCACGCTCGGCGGCGCCGCGTTCCCGGGTCCAGTTCGTCGAGACCCACACGAGTCCCGTGGCGAGCAGCGCCGTCGCGCTCAGCATCACCGCGCCGGCGACCATCGCGTCTGCCGTGGATTCCATTGTGCCGCCCTCCCTCTGGGCCCTGCCGGCCCTTTTTTGAAATGTGCACGGTGCCAATGAAGTTACGCGGCTGCGGACGGGCGCACCATGGAGGAAAACCTCCGTGTTCGGCTCGCTGCTTTCCTCCCGCATTCGGCTCGCATTCCTGTTCCGGGCATGCCCGGGGGCCCCGGGGACGAATCCCAGGGGCTCACGGGTCGGGGTGTTCCGGTGATCAGGCGGCGGCCGCGGCGTTCACCATTCTGCGTTCCGCGCGTTCCTTGATGATGGCGTCGACTATTTCGCCGCTGCGCACCGCGATGTTGGACAGGAGCGACGACGTCAGACCGTGCGTGTGCTCGGTGGCGCCCTGGAGGTAGATACCGCAGGACAGTTCCGGTGTGGTGACCAGCCGGTAGTCGCGGGTCACCCGGTGCCGGCCCGACTCGTCGCGCAGGCAGTGGCGGTCCAGGTCACCGAGCAGGTCCGTCGGGTCCATCGGGTCGTAGCCGGTGGCGAAGACGACCGCGTCGACGCCGAGTTCCCGCTCCGCACCGTCCAGCCGGCGCAGCTGTACGCGTGCGGTGTGCCCGTCCCTGGTCACGGACGTGACCTTTGTCAGGTTGTGGAAGTGCATCCGCCTGGCGCCGGACACCTCCTCGTCGTAGGCGATCTGGTAGAGCTCCCCGATGTCGCTGTTGTCCACCACCCCGTAGTTGGTGTTGCGGTGGTAGCGCCAGAACGCCTCGCGCGTGGCGTCCTCGCCGAAGTAGTAGTCGTCGACCGCCCCGGCGTCGAAGATCTGGTTCGCGAAGGCCGTGTCGTCCGCGACGGAGTATCCGTACGACGGGAAGACCGCGTGCACCTGGGCGTGCGGCAGCCGCGCGTGGAGGAACTTGGTGATCTCCACCGCGCTCTGGCCGGCGCCGACCACGGCCACGCTCTTCAGCTGTGCGGGGTTCGCCAGGCCGTACCTGGTCAGGAACTCCGAGCTGTGCCAGACCCGTTCGTCGCGCACGACGCCGTCGGGCATGCGCGGTCGCAGGCCCGTCGAGACGACGATGTTGCGGGCGTTCACCGTGCGGGTGGTGCCGCGCACGGTGTCGCCGATCTCGAGCTGCACGTGGTCGATGGCACCGGGCGCGGCCCCCGGCGGCTGCCGTACGGCGAGCACGGCCGAGTTGTAGCTGACCTGGTTGGTCAGATGCGACTCCGCCCACTCCAGGTACTGGTGGAACTCCTGGCGGGTCGGGAAGAAGTTCTTGCGGTTGACGAACTGCGCGAGCCGGTCCTGCGCGTGCAGGAACGAGACGAAGCTGAACCGCGATGCCGGATTCCGGAAGGTGACCAGGTCCTTCAGGAAGGAGATCTGCATGGTCGCGGACGGCAGCAGCATGTTCCGGTGCCAGCCGAATTTCGGCTGGCGTTCGAAGAATGCGGAGGTGACCGGGTCGGTCAGCACATTGGCGTGATGCTCCTCCAGGGAGATGGCGAGCGACAGATTGGACGGGCCGAATCCGACGCCCACCACATCGTAGGTGTGACTTTCGCGAGTACTCATGGATGGTCTCCCGCTGGTGTTGCTGTGATTTGGACGGGACTCGGCGCCCCCGTCGCCGGGTGGAATCAGGCCTGGGCCTGGTGGCGGATCTCCAACGTGCAGCACTTCACGCTGCCGCCCGCCTTGAGCAGTTCGGACAGATCGACGCCGATCGGCTCGAACCCGCGCCGGCGCAGCTGCGCGGCGAGTCCGGTGGCGGTGTCGGGCAGGAACACGTGCAGCCCGTCGGAGACCGCGTTGAGCCCGAACACCTCCGCGTCGGCCTCGTCGGCGACGACCGCGTCGGGGTAGAGCTCGCGCAGTGTGGCGAGGCTGTCCTCGGAGAAGGCCCCGGGGTAGTACATGACCTCGGTGTCGGAGAGCACGGCGAGCGCCGTGTCCAGGTGGTAGAAGCGCGGGTCGGTCAGGGTGAGGGTGACCACCTCGCAGCCGAGGGCGTCCCGCAGTTCGGCATGGGCCCGCGGGTCGGTGCGGAACCCCGTGCCGGCCAGGACGGTGCGGCCCACCACCATGTAGTCGCCCTCCGCCTCGTTGACGTGGGTGGCGGTGTGGATGTCGCGGTAGCCGCGGGAGGCGAACCACTCCCGGTGAGCCGCCCCCTCGGCGGCCCGTTCGGCGTGGCGGAACCTGGCCACCAGCACGCGGTCGTCGACGACGGTCGCCCCGTTGGCGGAGAAGACCATGTCGGGCAGGCCCTCGACGGGCTCGATGAGGTCGACGGCGTGGCCGTACTCCAGGTACAGCCTTCTCAGGCCGTCCCACTGCTCGATCGCCAGGTCGGTGTCGACGGGTTTGCCGGCGTCCATCCAGGGGTTGATCTCGTACGTGACGTCGAAGTAGGTGGGACGGCACATGAGGTAGTGCCGGCGGGTGGCCCGACGGACGGCCGGCAGCGCGGTAGTGGACAACGGAGGATCCCTCTCTGTCGGTGAAGCGGGCGGTCGGTGCAGCACGCGATAGGTGCAGCACGCGGTCGGTGGACCGGTCAGTGGGTGGACCGGTGGGTGGGTGGGCCGGTCGCGAGGTCAGGCGGCGGCGCGCTCGATGGGGCAGCTCATGCATCGCGGGCCCCCGCGGCCCCGGCCGAGCTGGTCGCCCCTGATACGCAGCACTTCGATGCCGTTCTCCTCGAGCATCCGGTTGCTGTTCTCGTTGACCTCGTAGGCGATGACCGTGCCGGGTGCGACGGCCAGGAGGTTGCAGCCGTCGTTCCACTGCTCGCGCTCGGCCGCGCTGGTGTCCTGTTCGCTCTGCAGGACCCGCACCGCGTCCAGGCCGAGCGCGGCACCGATCTCGGCGAAGAAGTCGTCGTTCTCGGAGACGTCGAGCCCCTGACGGACCCCGGGCCTGAGCGTCCAGGACCTCAGCGTGCGGCGGTCGAGGCCGGAGAAGAGGGTGAAGGCATCCCTGTCCACCATGGTCATCACGGTGTCCAGATGCATGAAGGCGCGGGCCTTGGGCAGCTGCACGGCGATCACCTGCCGGGCGGAACCCGCGTCGAACAGCCGGCGGGCCAGGATCTCCACGGCGGCCGGGGTGGTGCGCTCGCCCAGACCGACCAGGACGGTGCCGTTGCCGATGACCTCCACGTCGCCGCCCTCGATCGCGGCGGGCGCCATGGCTTCGCCGTCGATCCAGCGCTTCGCGCCGCAGTCCGCGAACATCGGGTGGAACAGGTAGATCGCCTCGTAGTTGACCGTCTCGCGCCTGCGGCCGGCCTTGCGCATCGGGTTGACCGAGACGCCGTCGTACACCCAGCAACTCGTGTCGCGGGTGAACAGCGAGTTGGGCAGCGGCGGGAGGACGAAGTCGCCGTCGGCCAGCAGGTCGAGTCCGAGGGACCGGCCGCCGGTGCGGCCCTCCCCCAGCCCTTCGGTCAGCTCGCGCTTGGTCAGTCCGCCGAGCAGGTGAGTGGCCAGGTCCTCCGGCCCCATCGCGGCGAGCAGCCGGCGGGTCGTCCCGGCCAGCGTGGCACCCAGATGGGGCTGCCGTTCGTCCAGGACGCGGTCGAGTACGAAGGCCACGGCCTCCTCGTGCTTGACCGTCTCGGCGAGCAGGCCGTGCAGCAGATGGACCGTCACTCCCCGGTCACGGAAGAGCTGTTGGAAGAGGCGGTGCTCCTCCTGCGCCCGGGAGGTCCAGACGACGTCGTCGAAGAGCAGCGCGTCCTTGTTGCTCGGGGTCAGCCGATCGAGGTCCAGTCCGGGCTCGTGCAGGATGACCTGTTTCAGCTCACCGACCTCAGAATTCACATGGAACATGCTCTCTCCTGACCTCGATCCGGGGCAGTGACCACTCGGCGAACGACGTTATTCGCGTGGGTTTCCCTTTCGTTATCGAACCTTTTTCAGCCAGCGCCCGCGGCCTGTTTCCGGCGCATCGTGCCGGGCACCGCCGAGTATCGGCCACGCATATATCGCACGGCCGGTTCCGGATGAACCGCACGTGGGACACCCCGCACATCGGTTTCCCGAAGCCCGATCGATAACGCTTCGAAAGAACGCGTGGCTAGTTTTCTCGGCACACCGAACAGGACACACCCACCGGGAAACACACCCACGCCGAAGCCGAAAGGGCGGTACCCGATGTTCGTTCCTCCGCTGTACCGCGAACCAGACGCCTCCTGGATGCTCGAACTGATCCGCCGCAATCCGCTGGCGATGATGGTGAGCAACGGCACGGAGGCCGAGGGCCCGTTCGCCACCCACCTGCCCGTGATTCCGGATCCGCGGACGGCCGGCGAGCCCGCCGCCGGCCTGGCGGGCACCACACTGCTCGGGCACATGAACAGGGCGAACCCGCACTGGGCCGCGCTCAAGGCCGGTGCCACCGTGCTGCTGGCCTTCACCGGGCCGCATGCCTATGTGTCGCCGACGCTGTACGAGGTCTCGCCGGCGGCTCCGACCTGGAACTTCACCGCGGTGCACGCACACGGCACGATCGAGAAGCTCGACGAGGGCATCCCGGACGAGGACACGTTGCGCGTGGTGACCTCCACCGTGCGGGCCTTCGAGGACCGGTTCGGCACGGGCTGGGGCATGTCCGAGTCCATCGGTTACTTCCGCGAGATCATGCCGGCCGTCGGCGCCTTCCGCTTCACCGTCTCCAGTGCCGACGCGATGTTCAAGCTCAGCCAGGAGAAGACCCCGGACATCCGGGACCGGGTCCAACGGTCCTTCCGTGAAAGCGCATGCGGCCGCCACCGCGCGACCGCCGACCTGATGGAGCAGTTGCCATGATTCCCGTTCATCTGGACCTGGCGGTCCGTGAATTCTCCCGGGTCACCGCCAAATACCTTTCGATAGCGCTGCGCAAGGCAGTGCACCGCATTTCGCGAACAGGAACTCCGCCGCCCCGGCGGCCGGTCACGACTTCCCTTCGCAATACGAGCTGACAGAAGACCCCCATTTCCAGGAGGAAAGCCATGACGGCTGGCCGGGCCAGGACGTCCCAGGGCCGCAGTACGGGCACGGCCATCACGGCCAGGGGACTGCGCAAGGCGTACGGGGAGCACCAAGTGCTCGACGGGGTGGATCTGTTCATCCCCGAGGGTTCGGTGTTCTCGCTGCTCGGTCCGAACGGGGCGGGCAAGACCACCACGGTGAAGATCCTGTCCACCTTGACCGAGGCGGATTCCGGAGAGGTGACGGTCCTGGGGCACGACCTGGCCGCGGATCCCGACGGGGTGCGGGCGAGCATCGGGGTGACCGGGCAGTTCTCGGCGGTCGACCCGTTCCTGAACGCGGCCGAGAACCTGGCGCTGATGGGCCGCCTGTGGCACCTGGACCGCAAGGTCGCGCGGGAGCGGTGCGAGCGGCTGCTTGAACAGTTCGACCTGGCCGGGGCCGGCCGGAAGCCGGTGGTCACCTTCTCGGGCGGTATGAAGCGACGCCTGGATCTGGCGATGACCCTGGTCGGCGCCCCCCGGGTGATCTTCCTGGACGAGCCCACCACCGGCCTCGACCCCCGGGTGCGCCGCGCCATGTGGGACCTGATCCGGGACCTGGTCGCCGACGGCGTCACCATCTTCCTGACCACCCAGTACCTGGAGGAGGCCGACCAGCTCGCCGACCGGATCGCCGTCCTCAACGGCGGCCGCCTGGTCGCCCAGGGCACCCCCGAGGAGCTCAAGCGGCGCGTCCCCGGCGGCAGCATCGACCTGCGGTTCACCACCGAGCACACCCTGGCCGCCGCCGAGCGCGCGCTGGCCGGCCTCCCGCTCACCCGTGACGACGACGCCCTCACCCTGCGCGTGCCCAACGACGGCAGCGCCGCCTCCGTACAGCTCGTCCTGGACCGCCTGGACGTGGCCACCGTGGACGAGCTGGCCCTGAGGACCCCCGATCTGGACGACGTCTTCCTCGCCCTCACCGGCCGGGACACAAGCGCCGCCGGACCCCTCCCCGCCGACCGGAAGAAGGCACTGGCATGAGCACCGTCGGCTACGCGGTCACCGACTCCGTCACCCTGCTGCGGCGCAACCTCAGGAACCAGCTGCGGTACCCGACCACCACGCTCTCCGTCATCGGCATCCCGGTGCTGTTCCTGCTGCTGTTCGTCGAGGTGTTCGGCAACGTGCTGGGCAAGGGCGTCGCCGCCCTGCCGAGCGGCAACGACGACTACGTCGACTACGTCCTGCCCGGGCTGATCGTCATGACCGCCGCCACCGGCATGATCGGCACCGCCGTCTCCACCAGCATCGACATGACCGAGGGCATCATCGCCCGGTTCAAGACGATGGCCATCTTCCGTCCGGCCATCCTCATCGCCCGCGCCACCTCCAGCGTCGCCCAGACCCTGGCCTCCATGGCCGCCGTCCTCGCCGTCGGCTTCCTCATGGGCTTCCGTTCGAACGCCACCGCGCTCGAATGGCTCGCCGCCCTCGGGCTGCTCACCGCCCTCAGCTTCGCCCTGACCTGGCTCGGCGTCGGCGTCGGTCTGGCCTCCAAGACCCTCGACGCCGCCTCCAACGCCCCCTTTCCCCTGATCCTGCTCCCCTTCGTGGGCTCCGGCATCGTCCCCACCGACACCATGCCGGACGGCCTGCGGTATTTCGCCGAGTACCAGCCCTTCACGCCGGTGATCGAGACACTCCGCGGTCTGCTGTTCGGCACCGCGATCGGCAACAGCGGGTACATCGCCGCCGCCTGGTGCGCCGGCGTCACGGTCCTCGGCTTCACCTGGTCCCTGAAGCACTTCAACAAGGACCGCACCCACTGAAGCCCCCGCGAGGGCTCTCCCCTTCCCCCCGGCTTCCGGATCACTCCCGCCCCCCACAGACCTGAAGCACCGTGCACTCCCATTCTCCGAGGCATGAGCACGAGATGAGGTAATGCGATGACACGGCAGTCCGTTGCCGCCCAGGCACCCACGACGCCGCGGGGCGGCCTCTCCCGGACCGGCGAGCAGGCAGAGCTGCTCCGGGCCGGCATGGTCTCCCTGCACCACACAGATCCCGAGCTCGCCGGGCTCCTCGACGCCGAGGTCACCCAGCAGAACTCGACGCTCGCCATGATCGCTTCGGCGAGCATCGCGGATCCGTCCGTCCTCGCCGTCGGCGGATCCGCACTCTCCAACGTGACCGCCGAGGGCTATCCGGGCGCCCGGTACCATCCGGGGTCCCAGCAGTTCGACGCGGTCGAGACCCTGGCGGTGGAACGGGCGAAGCGCCTGTTCGGCGCCCGGTACGCCAATGTGCAGCCGCACTCCTGCTCCTCGGCCAACCTCGCGGTCCTCGCGGCGCTGATGCGCCCGGGTGACACCCTGCTCGGCCTCGACCTGGACGCCGGCGGCCACCTCACCCACGGCTCTCCCGCCTCGGTCACCGGACGCCACTACCACGCGGTCTCCTACGGCCTCGACGAGAGCGGCCGCATCGACTACGCGCGGCTGACGGATCTGGTCCTGGAGCACCGGCCCCGGGTACTGATCGCGGGAGCCAGCGCCTATCCCCGTCTGATCGACTTCGCCCGGTTCCGGGCCATCGCCGACATCACCGGGGCCTATCTGCTAGCGGACATCTCGCACATCGCCGGCCTGGTGGCCGCCGGCCGGCACCCCAGCCCGGTGGATGTCGCGCACATCACCACCACCAGCACGTACAAGCAACTGGGCGGTCCCCGCGGCGGGTTGATCCTCAGCGGGCGCGAGTACAAGACGCCCGGCCCCGACGGCCGTACCCCGCTGGACCGGCTCATGCAGCGCGCGGTCTTCCCGCAGTCGCAGGGCACGCCCAGCCCGGCGTCCATCGCCGCCAAGGCCCGTGCCTTCGCCGCGGCCGCCGAGCCCGCCTTCCAGGAGACGGCGCGGCTGATCGTGCACAACGCCCGTGCCCTGGCCCAGGAGCTCTCCGTCCTCGGCCACCGGATCCTGACCGGCGGCACCGACAACCACATGGTCCTCATCGACGTCACGGACTTCGGCCTGAGCGGTGTGGTCGCCGAGCGCGCCCTCGAGGAGTGCGGCATCCTCGCCAACCGCAACCGCATCCCCGGCGACACCAAGCCGCCCCTGGTCACCAGCGGCCTGCGGCTGGGCACCAACATCCTGGCGCAGCGCGGGATGGACCCCGGCCGGATGCGCGTCTGCGCCCAGCTGCTGCACACCGTCCTCGCCGGGACCACCGCGCAGTCGGACACCGAGTACCGGATCGACCCGGCGCTGGTCGCCCAGGTCCGTGCCGAGGTCCAGTGGCTGTGCTCCCGTCATCCCCTGCCCACCGACACCGCCGGCCGTGTCCCGGCCTCGCTGATCGGAGCCGGAACATGACCGACCACCGCCCTGTCCCCGAGACCCGGCACACGCCGGGCACACCGCCCTGGCCCCCGGTGCTCGTGCCGACGGACCAGCCGCGCCGCCCCGGCACGGCCCCCCGGTGCTCGGCCGTGGAGAGCACCGACATCGACTCCCGGTCGGTGCGGGAACCCGTCCTGGCCGCCGCCTTCGCGGCGGTGCTCCACCGCTACTCCGGCCAGGACCGGATCGCTCTCACCACCACGGGCGGCGAGCTCCGCTTCCAGGTCACCGGCGAGTCGACGCTGCGGGACCTGGCCGCGCACGGCACCACCGCGGACGCGACCGGAGACCGCCCCGTCGGCTTCACGGCCGGGGCGGCCCCCACCCTGGACGGCGCCCCCTTCGAGCTCCACCTGGCCGTGCACGACCGGAAGGCGGAACTCCACTACGACGCCGAGCTGTTCGAGCACTCCACTGTGCTGCGGCTGCTCGACCACTACCGCACGCTCCTCCTGGACGGACTGCGCCACCCCGAGCACACCGTGGGCCGGCTGCGGCTGCTCACCGACGAGGAGCTGCACCGCACCCTCGTGGAGTGGAACCGCACCGAGACCGATCTGCCCAACCAGGGCTGCCTGCACGAGGCCTTCGAGTCCCGCGCGGACGCCGCTCCCGACGCGGTCGCCGTCGTCCAGGGGGCCACGAAGCTGACGTACCGTCAGGTCAATGAGGCGGCCAACCGCCTCGCCCACCATCTGCGCTCGCTGGGCGTGGGCCCGGACGCGCGGGTGAGCCTGTGCCTGGACCGCTCGGCGCAGCTGCTGATCGCGGTGCTGGCCGTGCTCAAGGCCGGCGGCGCCTATGTGCCGCTCGACCCCGACTACCCGGCACAGCGCATCGCGGCCATGGTGGCGGGCACCTCCTGCACCGTCGTGATCAGCCGCACGGAGCTGGCCGCGAACCTGCCCACGAGCGGCGAACAGGGCCCGCCGCTGGTCCTGCTCGACCGGGACGCCGACGCCGTGGCCCGGCAGCCCGCGCACAACCCGGGCCGCATCGCCTCGCCCGACCACCTGTGCTACATCATCCACACCTCGGGGTCGACGGGTGCGCCCAAGCCGATCGCGCTGCACCACCGGGGCGTCCTGAACAACATCGCCGACCTCAACACCCGCTACGGCGTGGGCCCGGGCGACTCCGTGCTCGCGCTGTCCTCGCCCAGCTTCGACATGTCGGTGTACGAGTTCCTGGGCATGACCATCGCCGGCGGCACCGTGGTCGTGCCCGACGCCGCACGCGCGAAGGACCCCGAGCACTGGGCCCGCCTCCTCGTCGCCGAGAACGTCACCGTGTGGAACTCGGCCCCGGCGCTGCTGAACCTGCTCGCCGACCACCTGGAGCAGACCGGCGCCGAGCCGCTGCCGCTGCTGCGCCTGGCGCTGCTCGGCGGCGACTGGGTCCCGGTCACGCTGCCCGACCGGATCCAGGTCCTCGCGCCCGGACTGCGGTTCGTCGTGATGGGCGGGGCCACCGAGTCCTCCATCCACTCGACCCTCTACGAAGTGGAGAAGACCGACCCGGGGTGGACCAGCATCCCGTACGGCCGCCCCATGGCGAACCAGCGCACGTACATCCTCGACGACGCCCTGCAGCCGGTGCCGCAGGGAGTGCCCGGCGAGCTGTACCTGGCGGGCACGGGCCTGGCCCGCGGCTATCTGGACCAGCCGCAGCGCACCGCCGAGCGGTTCCTCGACTGGTCGTACGAGGATGTGGTCGCGAACGAGCGCCTGTACCGCACCGGCGACGTCGCACGTTTTGGGCCCGACGGCATGATCGAGCTGATCGGCCGCAAGGACTTCCAGGTCAAGATCCACGGCCTGCGGGTCGAACTCGGCGAGATCGAGGCCGTGTTGCGCTCCCACCCGGACGTACGGCAGTGCGTGGTCGTCGCCCGCTCCGACCGTCTGATCGCCTATGTGGTGGCCGAGGGCACCGTCGGCACCGACCCGCTGCTGGCCCTCGCGGCCGACCGGCTGCCCGCGTACATGGTGCCCGCCGCCGTGGTGTTCCTCGACCGGCTGCCGCTCACCCCGAACGGCAAACTGGACCGGCTGCACCTGCCGGAGCCGACCTTCGCCTCCGCCCCCTACCGGGCACCGTCCTCACCGCGGGAGGAGATCCTGGCCGGCGCCTTCGCCGAGGTGCTCGGCGTGCGGCGGACCGGCGTCGACGACGACTTCCTGCGCGAGGGCGGCGACAGCACCAAGGCGATCAAGGTCGCCACCCGGGCCCGCGCCCGTGGTCTTGAGGTCACTCCCCGGCAGATCCTGCAGTGCCGCACCGTGGCCGCGCTCGCCCTGGTCGCGACCCGCCGGGACCACACCGCGGACACCACCGCCTCCGCCCCGCTGACGGAGGCCGGCTCCGCACGGTTCAGGGAGTTCCAGGACCGCTACCCGACGCTCGCGGACGTGTGGCCGCTGACCTCCCTGCAGTCCGGCATCCTCTTCGAGTCGACGCTCAGCGCCGACGGGTACGACGCCTACCAGATGCAGACGGTGATCCGCCTGGCCGGCGAGGTCGACGCCGCCCGGATGCGAGCGGCCGGGCAGGCCCTGCTCGACCGCTACGCCAACCTGCGTGTGGCCTTCGCCGAGGACGCCGACGACAACCTGCTGCAACTCGTCGTCGACGACGTCGAACTGCCCTGGCAGGAAATGGACTTGAGCACGCTCTCCGAAACCGGGCGCGACGAGGCGCGCCGGCGGTTCCTCGCCGAGGACTACGCCACGCACTTCGACCTCGCCCGTCCGCCCCTGCTGCGCCTGACCTTGCTGCGGTGCGGACCGGGCCACCACGAGCTGGTCCTGACCACCCATCATGTGCTGGTCGACGGCTGGTCGGAGCCGATCCTGCTGCAGGACCTGCTGCGCCTGTACGCCTCCGGGGGCGACGCCACCGGGCTGCCCGCGGTCCGCGACTTCCGCGACTTCCTGTCCTGGCTGTCACGACAGGACCGCGACGGGGCGGCGCGGGCCTGGAAGGAGGAGCTCGCCGGTGTCGACGAGCCGACACTCCTCGCGGCGCGCGCTCCTCGTGGCGAGGTCTCCGGCGCCGCGGAGGAACGTGTCGGCCTGTCCGGCGACGAGACGCGCCGGCTGCTGCGGCGCGCGGCGGAGCTGGGCGTCACGGTCAACACGCTGGTGCAGGGGGCCTGGGCGGTGCTGCTCGGCGCGCTCACCGGACGCACGGACGTGGTGTTCGGCGCGACCGTCTCCGGCCGCCCGGCGACCCTGCCCGGCGTGGAGTCGATGGTGGGGCTGTTCATCAACACCCTCCCGGTACGGGTCCGCCTCACGCCCGGCGACAGCATCGCCGAGCTGCTGACCCGCCTGCAGGAACGGCAGTTCGAGCTGTTGGACCACCACCACTACGGGCTCGCCGAGATCCACCAGGATCTGGGCGTGGACGCCCTGTTCGACACGCTGGTGGCGTTCCAGTCGTACCCGGTCGACCGCGTCGGCCTCGCCGACGCCGGCGCCGCGGCGGGCATCGAGGTCACCGGGATGCACGCCGAGGGCGCCGCCAACTACCCGCTGGCACTGATCGTCCACACCGACGGCGAGTTGTCCCTGACCCTGCAGTACCACCGCAACGTCCTCACCGCGGACGCCGTGCGGACCATCGCCGCCCGGCTGCACGCCGTGCTGCGCCAGCTGACGGACGACCCCGGTCGGACCGTCGGCACGGTCGACGTGCTGGTCGCGCCCGAGCGCGAGCGGACCGCTCTCGGCCGGACCGCCGCCGCCCTGTCGGTGCTGGTCGAACGGCAGGCCGCCGCGACACCGGACGCGGAGGCGGTGTGCGCGAACGGGGTGCCCCTGACCTACCGGGAGCTCAACACCTGGGCCAACCGCGTCGCGCACCGGCTCGTCCGGCGGGGCGTCGGCCCCGAGACCGTGGTCGGCCTCGCGGTGCCGCGCTCGGTCCAGCTGGCGGTCGCGCTGCTCGGGACCCTGAAGTCCGGTGCCGCGTTCGTCCTGGCCGAGCCGGGCGGGCCCGTCCCCGCCGAGGCGGACGAGGTCGTCACGCTCGCCGACGTCGTCATGCTCGGCACCGGGCCCGCGGCGCCGGCGGACGAGGCCGACCCGACCGACGAGGACCGTGCCGGGCCCCTGGACCCGCGCGACCTCGCCTGGCTGCGCCGTCCGGCGCGCGGCGACGGCCCGCTCGTGGCCCTCGGCCACCACGCGCTGGCCCACGCGGCGTTGCGCTTCGCGGCCGAGGCGGAGTTGTCCGGCGGGACGCGGCTGCTCGCGGCGTCGCCGCACGACGACGCGATGGTCCTGGAGATCCTGGGCGGGCTGTGCGCCGGCGCATCGGTGAAAATCCCGACCGACCTCGGCTCCCTGGGCCGGGACTGGGGCTGGACCGGTGACGTGATCAGCTCCGTCGCCCCGTTCTTCGGCCAGGTGCTGGACCGGTCCCCGGTGATCTACGTCGGCAGGGTCGTGCTCACCGGGGACACGCTGCCCGGCTCGTTCGTACGACGGGTGCGCGAGGCGATACCGGGCGTGCAGGTGGTCAGCACCCACGGCCCGGCCGAGGCGGCGCACGCCACCGCGTTCACCGCACCGCGGGAGACGGACGCGACCTGTGTGCGACGGCCGCTCGGCTCACCGCTCGGGGGCGTGCGGGTCCGTGTGCTGGACTCCGCGCTGCGGCCCGTACCGACCGGCGTCACGGGCGAGTTGTACATCGCCGGCGAGGTGGCGCGCGGCTACCACGGCCGGGCCGGCCTGACGGCCGAGCGGTTCGTGGCCGACCCCTGCGGCCCGTTCGGCGGCCGGCTGTACCGCACCGGGGACCTGGTGCGCCGGTGCGCCGACGGAACGCTGGAGTACGTCGACCCGGAGTCCCGCCTGCCGCGGGTGCGCGGGCGCCGGATGGCCCCCGGCGAGGTCGCCGCCGTACTGGCGGCCCACCCGGACGTCTCGCGGGCGACGGCTCTCGTGCGCGAGGTCGACGGCGAGGCCTCACTGGCCGCCTACGTCGTGCCGGTGCGCGGCGGCGACGTACGGCCCGCCGAGCTGGGCGAGTTCCTGGCGCGGCACCTGCCGGACCACCTGGCTCCCGCCGTGTTCGGCACGCTCGACGAGCTGCCCCTGGCGGCGGACGGCACCATCGACCGGGACGCGCTGCCCGAGCCGGGCGCCGATCCGTCCCACGAGGGCCGCCGCGGGGCGCGTACCGAGCAGGAGCGGGCCATCTGCGACGTGATCGCGGAAGTCCTCGGCGTCGCCGAGGTCGGCATCGACGACAACCTCTTCGCCCTGGGCTGCAACTCGCTCAAGGCCACCCGCATCCTCGGCCGGATGCGCCGGACGCTGGGTCTGGAGACCACGATCCGCCGGCTGTTCCAGTACCCGACCGTAGCCACGTTGTCCGAGCACCTCACCCCCGCGGCCGCGGGAAGACGTCCCGCTCTCGGCCGTCAGATCCGCACCGAACTGAAGGAGCAGGTACCCCTCATGCGCAAGCAGGCGAAAGAGCAGGCCAAGGACATCAAGGCGCAGCTCAAGGAGGAGCTCACCACGGCGGCCCTGGAACAGTGGACCGGCGAGGGCCTGGAGGCAGCGGTGCAGGCCGACATCGACGAGCGGATCCGTACCTCCGTGCGCCGGAGCACCGGCTACCTGGGCGGCGGGTCGAAGGGCAAGGACGCCAAGGAGACCGCGCGGCTGCTGAAGCGGATGCTGGAGCGCTTCACCGAGCAGGTCCAGGACTCCGCCCGCAACCGCTCCCTCACCGGGGAACAGCTCGACCAGGTCCAGGAGATCCTCGCGGCAACCGCCGACTCCCTGCGCCCCCTCCTTCGGGAGGTCTCCGAGAAGGCCGGCTGATCCCCCGCAGCCCGGCCGACGGCCCCGGCTCCGCCGCCCCCGCGGCGGGGCCGGGGCGCTGCGCCGTTGTGGCGGGGCGCCGGTCCCTCAACTGGCCGTACCGGTACGCTCGTTCGCTGTTGCGTGATGCCTGGAGGAAACATGACCGACGCCCGGCTCCCTGAGTTCATCTCCGCCAAGGCGGCGGAATACGGAATCCCCGGTTCCGCTGTCGCCGTCTTCGCCAGGGGTGAGGAGAGCTACGCCTTCCACGGCCCGACCAGCGTGGCGGATCCCCGGCCGCTCGGCCCCGACACCCTCTTCCACTTCGGCTCGATCACCAAGACGTACACCGCCACCGCGCTCATGCGCCTGGTCGCCGACGGCAGGGTCGACCTCGACGCGCCGGTGCGGCGTTATCTCCCGGACTTCCGGCTCTCGGACGAGGACGCGACCGACGCCCTCACGATCACGCATCTGCTCAACCACACCGGAGGATGGAGCGACTACCTGCCCGAAGGCGGGGACGACAACCTCGAGCGGTACGTCGCCGGCATGGCCGCGCTGCCCGTGGAGTACCCGCCCGGGGAGCACGCCGCGTACAAGAACGCGGGCTTCGCCGTCATCGGCCTGATCCTGGAGAAGCTGACGGGCAAGCCGTACGCCGAGGCCATGCGGTCGCTGATCCTCGAACCGGTCGGGCTCGGCACGGCGGCCTTCATGACGGACGACCTGCGGGGCCAGGTGGCGATGGGCCACGCGACGCAGGCCGACGGGTCGCTCGACATCACCACCGAGTGGACGCCGGAGCACTACGCGGACCCGTCCGGCGGCATCGTCACCACCATCGGCGACCAGCTCCGCTGGGCCCGCTTCCATCTCTCCGACGGCGAGGGCGTCCTGCCGCACGAACTGCTCACGCTGATGCGGGAGCCGACCACGGAGGTGGTGGGCGACTACTTCGGCGACGGCATCGGGCTGAGCTGGTTCCTGCGTACGGTCGACGGGGTCCCCACGGCCGGCCACGGCGGCTCCATGGTCGGCCAGTACTCCTGGCTGCTGCTGGTGCCCGAGCAGGACTTCGCCGTGGTCTCGGTCGCGACGGCGGGCCCGAACGGCATCCCCTACAACCAGGACGTGGTGCGCTGGGCGCTGGAGACCTTCCTCGGGCTGGTCGAGCGCGACCCGGAGCCACTCCCCTTCGACGAGGCGCGGGCGAGCGAGCTCGTCGGCGTCTACGAGACCGCCACGGGGCGCGCGCTGATCAGCGTGCGGGACGAACGGCTGCTGCTCGGCTTCGAGGTCACCGAACAGGCGCGCGAAGTCATCGGCAAGGCGCCCGAGTTCGAGCCGTCCGAGTTCGGGCTGCTCCCCGACGCCGACGACCAGTACATCGTCACCAGCGGACCGCTGGCGGGGATGCGCGGCGTCTTCTCACGAGACGCCGCGGGCGTCGTCGAGGCCATCAACCTCGCCGGTCGGTCCTACCGGCGCCGTCCCTGACCCGCCGGTCCCGCCACGCACACCGCGAGAGGTGCTCCCCGCCGTCCGGGGAGCACCTCTCGCGGTGCGGGGAGGCACGGATCAGTCGATGCGCACGTGCATGCCTCCCGAGCGCACGCCGGTGAAGTCGGGCGAGTTGAAGAAGAGCGGCGGGATGGCCGGGTCGACCCGCAGCTTCGGGAACCGGGTGAAGAGGACCTCGAACACGACGCGGGTCTCGACCCGCACCATCTGTCCGCCCATGCAGTAGTGGGCGCCACGGCCGAAGCCGAGGTGGGCGTTGGGGCTGCGGGTCACGTCGTAGGTGTCCGGGTCGTCGAACTGGCGCGGGTCGCGGTTGGCCGCCCCGAGGTAGACGCGCAGCAGCGAGTCCTTGGGTATCTGCCTGCCGCCGAGCTCCACGTCCTGGAGGGTCGCGCGGTAGGAGGCGGCACCCGGGGTCAGGAAGCGCATCGTCTCCTCGATCATGCCCGGGATCAGCGCGTGGTCCGACTTGACCAGCCCGTACTGCTCCGGGAACGACTCCAGGCACAGCATGGTGTTGCCCACCAGCAGCGGGGTGGCCAGGTGGCCGGCGCCCAGGATGCCGATGATGAAGTTGATGATCTGGTCCCGCGTCATCAGGCTGCCGTCGACCTTCGTCACCTGGCTCAGCAGGCTGATCAGGTCGTCCTTCGGGTCCTTCGTCTTCGCGTCGACATGCGTGCCGAGCATCTCGCGCAGCGGCTGCAGGGGCTTGGTCAGCTGCTCGAAGTAGCCGTCGTCGGTGCCCTCGCCGACCTGCGTCATCTGGGCTTCCTGGTCCATGTTCTGGTCGACCAGCTTGAACATGGTCCGGTCCTCGGCGGGAATGCCGAGAAGCTCACTGAAGACGATGCCGGCGACATGGTCGATGAAGTCGCTCAGCAGGTTGAACTTGGCGAACTTCTCAAGTGTGTCGGCGTATTCGTTGGCGAGGTCGCGGACCCGGGTCTCAAGACGCGCGATGAACTTCGGGTCGAATGCCTGGGCGGCCTGCTTGCGGACGTTCGCGTGCTCAAGGCCGGTCATCTGGGCGAGGTCGCCGTCGAAGTACTTCGCCGTCTCCTCGTCGAAGTTGAACAGCTTGCCGGAGTCGGCCGAGTAGCCGTCCTGGTTGCTCAGCGCCTCGTTGACCTCGGGATATCCATACACCTCCCAACGCTGGAGCTCCTCACGCCACTCGACTGGGTTCTCGGGCCGCTCGCCGCGCAGCCAGAATTTGTCCGGTGCGAAACCCCAGCGGTCAGCGAATTCGGTCACGGTATTCCTCCGTTGATGGAAAACATTGTTGGAACGACTGCCGCAAACGGTCGACAGACCCTGGATACCTTTCCGGCTCCACGCCATCGTAGGCCGCCGTATCCGCTCATCACCAGAGGACGAAGGTTTTCTGCAATACATCGCTGAATGCGCTGAGTTCGTCGCCGTGCACTGTCCTGTCGACGGGACGCCTTTTCTTTCGGGTCTCTGTCAGAAAGGCGGTTCCTCCTCGGCGCCGAGGACCGCCCGGCGGACCACGATGTCGCCGGTGCCGGGGGGGGGGGGGGGGGCGCCCCCGCTGTTCTCCCCCCCGGGGGACGCTGGGCCCCCTAGCACGTCTCGGGGCCAGTAGCACGTGCACGAACGGGCGCGGAAGGCACAGCGGGGCCC
>NZ_JBVIHJ010000010.1:266849-315947 GCF_055570355.1 Streptomyces sp. NPDC031225
CGTCCTCCCCCCCCCCCCCCCTCCCCCCCCCCCCCCCCCCCCCCCCCCCCCCCCCCCCCCCCCCCCCCCCCCCCCCCCCCCCCCCCCCCCCCCTCGACAGCGTTGTCGGCATCCGCGGGCGACGCGGTGCCACCGAGCAGGTCGAGGGACCGGTAGACGGTCCCGGAACGGGCGAGGAGGTCGAGGCGGGCCTCGACGCCGTCGGTGATGCCGATCTCCAGGGTCCCGGCCTCGGCCTGAAGCGCGAGTGGTCCTCGTACGGCCTCGTCGACACCGATGTCGGCCTGCTCGGCCCGGATGCCGACCGCGGCGTGCGCCCGGCCGATGCGCACGTCCCCGCTGCGCACCGACACATGCGCGTCGCCGATGCACTCACCGAGGTGCGTGACGCCCTGGGTCCGGGTGAGCCGCGTACTGCCCTCGACGGTGCCGATGCGCAGGTCGCCGCTCTCGGCGACAGCCTCGACGTCGCCGGACACCCACCCCACGGTGACGTTGCCGAGCAGGGAGTTGAGGTGCAGTGGTCCGGTCCGGTCGAGACGGATGTGGCCGCAGTCGACGGCGATCCGGCACTCCCCCAGCCGGCCGGTGCCGTGGAAGTCCGCGGCGAGGGCCTTGCCGTACACGGCGGAGCCGGCCGGAAGCTCGATGGCGACGGACACGGCCCCGCCGCTGCGGGGCAGGTCGCCCGCGCACGGGACGGATACGAGCAGCTCTGCGCCGTCGCAGGTGACGACGGCCTCGGCCGCGGTCACCAGGTCGCGGAAGTCGGCACGGTCGGCGGGGAGAACGTCGACGGTGGTGTCGGTGCGGTCGCCTGCGGTGATCCGCACGTCACCGACGTTGAGTTCGATGGTGGCGAGGATCGGTTCCGGAGTGTCGAAGACCTGCATGACGATGCCCTCAGCGGAGTGAAAGCGCAGCCCGTGGCTCACGGAGGGGGTGGGCCACGGGCTGCGCGGGGGATGAGCGGGCGGGGTGAACCGGTAGCCGGTCCGGCTCAGGCAGCGACCGCCTCCTGCTCGGTCGCGTCGGCCTGCTCGGTGCTGTCCGGCTGCCCCGCCCCGCCCTGGCGAAGCAGCCAGGAGGCCACCAGTCCGCCGAGCAGGACCGCGACCGCGCCGATCAGCTGGGCGGTGGTCAGGCTGTCCGCGAAGGCCTGGTGCACCTGGTGCGTCGCGCTCGGGCCGGCCGCCGCGACGGCGTCCGGCAGGGAACGCGCGGCGCTGTCGGGCACCCCGGCGGGCAGCGCGCCGGCGAAGCCCACGGTCAGCACCGCGCCCAGGCAGGCGACGCCGAGCGAGTTGCCGACCTCGCTGATCGTGCCCATCAGACCCGAGCCGACACCCGCCTTCTCCGGCGGGATCGAGGTCATCACCGCACCGGCCATCGCCGGCTTGGCGCAGCCGACGCCCGCGCCCATCAGCACCAGACCCAGCAGGATGCCCGGGTAGGAGCCGTCACGGCCGAGCACCGCGATGGAGGCGAGACCCGCCGCCATCAGGGCGAGGCCCAGACCGGTGGCGACCGGGGGCGCCAGCTTGGCGGTGACCCGCACGCCCACACCGGTGAGGTTGAGCGCGACGAGCGTCAGCGCCATCGGCATGAGGCGCAGGCCGGCCTCGAGCGGGTCGTAGTTCAGCACGAACTGCAGGTGCTGGGTGAGCAGGTAGAGCGAACCGGACAGGCCGAACGCGACCAGCACACCGCCGGAGACGGCACCGCGGAAGCGGGGGTTGGCGAAGAACGACATGTCCAGCAGCGGGTGCGGCGTGCGGCGCTCCCAGAGGATGAAGGCGGCCATGACGAGCACTCCGCCGAACCCGGTCAGCAGGGTGCGGCCGGAGGTCCAGCCGTACTCGGGACCCTGGATGACCGCGTAGACGACCGCCGTCATGCCGACGGTGGACAGCAGCGCGCCGAGCAGGTCGGGGCGGTCGCCGTGCGGGTCCTTGGACTCCGGGACCAGCTTGGCCACGGCCACCAGGCCGATGAGGCAGACCGGCACGTTGACCAGGAAGACCGAGCCCCACCAGAAGTGCGCGAGGAGGACGCCGCCGATGACGGGCCCCAGCGCCAGGCCGAGCGAGGCCACACCCATGATCACGGTGAGCGCCTTGGGCGTCTCCTCCGCGTCGAAGGTGCGGACGATGATCGCCATGTTGGTGGCGAGCAGCAGGGCGCCGCCGATGCCCATGCCCGCGCGGGCGATGATGAGTTGGACGGGTTCCGTGGCGAAAGCCCCGGCGAGCGAGCCGGCCCCGAAGAAGGCGAGACCCAGCATCTGGGTGAGCTTGCGCCCGTACCGGTCGGCGAACCCGCCGGCGGTGATCAGCAGGCCCGCCTGGACCAGTGAGTACGCGCCGATCACCCACTGGGTCTGCGAGGTGGTGGCGCCGAGTTCCTTGGTCAGGGAGGGGATGGCGACGTTGAGGATGGTGTTGTCGAGGATGACGACGAGCTGCACCAGGCAGACGACGCCGAGGATCAGCCAGCGATCCCCTCGACGCTTCGGCTGGGTCACGGATTTCTCCTTCTCATGGGGCGTGCATGGGGTTCGGCAGAGCGACGACGCGTATGCGCCTACGAGAAGTGACTCCCGTCGTCGTGGGGGGTTCCTTGCTCGTTCGCCGACGACGTTACGGAGGGCGCTTATCGCTTCGTTATCGGTCCGCCGGGGCGCCCGCGGCCGGGCGCGCGAAAGCGCCCGGCCGGGACATCCCGGCCGGGCGCTGCGCCGAACTGCTGGCCCACGGCCAGTCGGTGACTACCTGTCGAGCAGGACCGGCATCGAGCGGACGCCGACCATGTCCGGGGAGGGGAAGAACTCCGTCGGCCGGGCTGGATCGGACCTGAAGCCGGGGTAGCGGTCGAGCAGGGCGTTGACCGCGATCCTGCCCTCAAGCCTGGCGAGCCGGGTGCCCAGGCAGTAGTGGACGCCGTGACCGAACACGACGTGGTCGTTGGGGCTGCGGTCCGGAAGGAACTCGTCGGGCCGCTCGAACTGGAGCGGGTCACGGTTGGCCGCCGCCACCCACGGCAGGATCATCTGGCCCTTGGGAACAGTGACACCGCCGATCTCCACGTCCCTGAGCGTTCCCCGGGACAGCACCGCGGCCGGCGGCAGCAGCCGCAGGGCCTCCTCGATCGCGCCCGGCACCAGGGAGCGGTCCTCGCGCACCCGCGCCAGCTTGTCGGGCTCGGCGTCCAGGCAGGCCATGACGTTGCCGAGCATCATCGTGCTGGTGATGTGGCCCGTGATCAGCAGCACGTTGGCCACGTTGACGATCTCGTTGTCGGTGAGCCGTTTGCCGTCCTCCTCGACCTGTGTGAGATAGGTCAGCAGGTCCTCGCGCGGGCTCCGGCGGCGGGCCAGGACCTGTTCGAGCATGTAGTCGAGCAGGGGCTGCAGGCGCTGCTCGGCACTGTGGATCTGCTCCTCGGCGTTCTCTCCGCCGGCCACGAAGTCGATGCCCGCCATGTTCTCGACGATGTCGAACGCGGCGCCCTTGAACAGGTCGAGGTCGTCGACACCGAGGAGGTCGGCGATGATGCGGACCGGCAGCGGATAGGCGAGATCGGCGACCAGTTCGAAGCTGCCCTTCTCGGCGACCGCGTCGAGCAGTTCACCTGTGACCTTGTGGATCTGCGGTTCCAGGTTGGTGATGATCCGGGGGCTGAACGCCCGCCCGATCAGCTTGCGGTACATGGTCTGTTCCGGCGGATCCATCTGGGAGACGTCGCCCGCCATGAACTTCTCGTCGACCTGCACCGCGGCAAGGTCGGCCGTCCTGGCCGAGAACGTCTCGTGGTCGCCGAGGATCTGCTGCACCTCCCGGTATCCGTAGGCGCACCAGGCGCCGAGCGCCTCGTTGAACTCGACGGGCTTCTCGGGCCGGACTCCGCGCATCCAGGTGCTGCCCGGGTGGACGTTCCACCGCTCGATGACTATCGACATGGGAAGGGGTTTCCTCTCTGGTTCCCGGGACCCTGGACTATTTCTCGGCGGCCATCGCGGCCCGCAGGCTCCTGGGCCGCAGGTCCGTCCAGTGCTCCTCGACATAGGCCAGGCACTGGGCACGGCCCGCCGTGCCGAACACGGCCCGCCAGCCCGCCGGCACCTCGGCGAAGGCCGGCCACAGCGAGTGCTGGTCCTCGTCGTTCACCACCACGAGGAACTCGCCGTTCTCGTCGTCGAAGGGGTTGCTGCTCATGTGTCGCACTCCATTTCGGTTGACCAGCCGGTCCGTGCGGTGAATTCCCGGCCGAGAATCCGGCAGATGTCGGCGGCGGGCTCCGCGTTGATCATTTCGTGGTGCGTGGTCTCGATGTCGTACTGCTTGATGGATCCGGTGATGTACGGCTTCCACCGGTCGCCGTGTATCCCGTCCGGGTTGGGCACGGCGTTGAAGAAGACCGCGTCTCCGTGGAAGACGGGCGAGTGGAAATCCCCGGACAGGGAGGTGTGGTTGACGATCACCCGGACCGCGTTGTCGAGGAACGTCTCGTACTCCCGCGATCCGGCCATGCCGGTCAGGTGCCGGCGGAAGTACTCCCGCAGCGCGCTCGCGGTGGGTGCGGGCTGCGTCGCCAGGTAGTCGCCCGGCACACAGTCGAGCATGGCCAGGAACGCCACCTCGTGGCCCCGGCCCTGCAGCCGCGCGGCGATCGCCTGGGCGAGCGTGCCGCCGATGGAGTACCCGGCAAGGTGGTACGGCCCCTGCGGCTGGACCGCCAGGATCTCCTCGACGTAGTCCCCGACCATCTCGTCGAGGGACGCGGGAAGCCGGCTCCCCCCGTCGAATCCCTTCGCCTGGATTCCGTGGATCGTCCCGAACTGAGGCAGTCGGCCGCCGAATCCGAGGTAGGGCCAGCAGATGCCGCCGCCCGGGTGGACGAGCCAGAGCGGTTCGGATCCGTCGGCCGGACCAGCGGCGTTCCCCTTGATGGTCAGGACCGGGGCGAACGGGCTGCCGGCCGGTCCGGCCTCGCCCTCCGACTCCAGGAAGGCGGCCAGTTCGGCGACGGTCGGGGCGTCGAACACGGTACGCAACGGCAGGTCGACGCCCAGGACGACGCCGATACGGCTGATCAGCCGGGAGGCCAGCAGGGAGTGTCCGCCGCGGTCGAAGAACCCGTCGTCGACGGTGACGGAGTCGAGCCCCAGCACCTCGGCGTACAGGCCGCACAGAATCTCCTCGCGGGCGGTGCGCGGCGCCCGGCCTGCCGGCTCTCCCGCGTAGTCGGGCCTGGGCAGCGCCCGCCGGTCGACCTTTCCGCTCAGGGTCAGCGGAATCTCGTCCAGGACGACGAGGGCCGCGGGGACCATGTGCTGCGGCAGGCGCTCCCGGACCAGCTCGTGCACCTCGGCCACCAGGAGCTCCGCCGGCTGTGCCGATGTGCGGCCGGCCGGCACCACGTAACCGACCAGACGCCGGTCACCGGCGCTGTCGTCGACGACCACCACGGCCCGGTCGACCCCGGAGTGTGCCGTCAACGCGGCCTGAACCTCCCCGAGTTCGATGCGGAAACCGCGGATCTTGACCTGGTCGTCGGCGCGGCCGTGGAAGACCAGCGCACCCTCGGCGTTCCGGGCCACCACGTCGCCGGTGCGGTACATCCGCTCCCCCGGCTCTCCGAAGGGGCAGGCCACGAAGCGCGAGGCGGTCACGCCCGGCCTGCCGAGGTAGCCGCGGGCCAGCCCCGCCCCGGCGATGTACAGCTCGCCGGGCACTCCGACCGGGACCGGTGACAGCATCGCGTCCAGGACGTACAGGCGGGTGTTGTGGATGGGCGTGCCGATGGGGAACACCCGGTCGTCCGGGGCCATCGGGGCGCTCATGGTGGCGCACACGGTGGTCTCGGTCGGGCCGTAGACGTTCATCATCCGGCGGCCCGGAGCCCACTGGGCGACCAGCTCGGGCGGTGGCGTCTCACCGCCGACCAGCAGTGAGACCACGCCGGTCAGCGAGTCCGCCGGGAGTGCGGCGAGCAGGGAGGGCGGCAGCATCATGTGCGTGACGCCGTGCCGGTCCACGGTGCGGGCCAACGGCAGCCCCGGTGCCAGGTCCTCCTTGTCGGCGAGGACGAGGACGGCGCCGGAGAGCAGCGCCGTGAACATCTCGCACAGGGAGACGTCGAAGCTCGGCGAGACCAACTGCAGCATCCGGCTGTCGGGAGTGACCGCCATCCGCCGTACGTGCGCCGCGACCAGGCTCGCCACACCGCGGTGGGTGACCACGGTGCCCTTGGGCTGCCCGGTGGAGCCCGAGGTGTAGATGAGATACGCGGCGCTGTCCGGCCGGGTGTTGCGCTCGAGGGGCGCGGTGGAGCCGGTCTCGGGCAGCCGGTCCACCCGCAGGGTGTCGAGCTCGTGCCCGGCCAGCACCTCGGCCGCGGCGGCGTCGACCAGCGCGAGCCGGGCGCCGGAGTCGCCCAGCATGTACGCGATCCGTTCGGCCGGGTAGGTGTGGTCCACCGGCAGATAGGTCCCGCCCGCCTTCGTCACGCCGAGCAGGGCGACGACCAGGTCAGGCGAGCGGCGGGTGGCCACCGCCACGACGGTTTCCGGCCCGACTCCCCTCGCGCGCAGCGCGTGCGCCAACCGGTCGGCGCGCTGGTCCAGTTCGCGGTAGGTCAGCCGCTGGTCCTCGTGGAGCAGCGCCGTCGCGTCCGGGATGGTGGCCGCCGCGTGCTCGAACTGGTCTGCCACCGTTCCCTCGGCAACGGGCTCGGCCGTGTCGTTGAAGCCGGCGAGCAGCCGTTCCCGTTCGGCCGCGGACAGCACGTCGACCGCGCCGACGGGTACGTCGGGGTCGGTCGCCACCTGGCCGAGGATCCGTGCGAACCGCGCGGCGATGTCCTCGGCCAGGGCCGGGCCGACGTAGTCCTCCAGGTACTCCATGACCACGTGCAGGCGGTCGTCGGCCGCGGCCGCGATGCCCAGCGGATAGTGGGTGCCGTTGCCGGTGGACACTCCGGTGACGGCGATGCCGCCGTGCGCGTCGGCGTCGCCGAGGCCGTCGCGTTCCATCGGGAACGACTCGAAGACGACGACGGTGTCGAACAGGCTGTTCAGACCGGCGGCCCGGCAGATGTCGGGCAGGCCGATGTGGTGGTGGTCGAGCAGCTCGCCCTGTCTGTGCTGGAGGCCGGTCAGCACCTGCCGCAGGCTCTGCCAGGGCGACAGTTCCACCCGCACCGGCAGGGTGTTGATGAACAGGCCCACCATGGACTCCACGCCGGGCACCTCGGGCGGACGGCCCGACACCGTCGTGCCGAACACCACGTCCTGGCGGCCCGTCAGGCCCGCGAGGACGATCGCCCAGGTGCCGTGTACCAGGGTGTTGAGGGTGATGCCCAGGTCGGCGGCTGAGCGGACCAGGGCGCGGGCGGTGTCGGCCGACAGCGGGATGTCCCGCTGCCCCACCCGCTGCGGGTCCGCCTCGACCGTGCGGTCGGGCACGAGCAGGGTGGGTTCCTCGACCCCGGCGAGCTCGGTCCGCCAGGCCTCCGCGGAGGCCGCGGCGTCCTGCTCGGACGCCCACACCAGGAAGTCGCGGAAACCGCGCGCCCGCGGCAGGACGGAGGCGTCGCCCCCGGATCCGTAGAGGGCGAGCAGCTCGCCCATCAGGACGCTCAGCGACCAGCCGTCGAGCAGCGCGTGGTGCGAGGTCAGGACCAGCTCGGCGCTGTCCGGCCCGGTCAGCGCGAGGCTCAGCCGCAACAGCGGCGGGGTGGCCGGGGCGAAGCGGTCGGCCCGGTCCGTGGCGAGGAACCGCTCGAACTCCTCGGACCGCGGTACCTCGTCGAGGTCTCGCAGATCCGTGAACCGCCAGGGGAGTTCGACGTCGTCGACGACGAGCTGGACGAGATCGCCGGCCGTGTCGGAGACGAACGCGGTGCGCAGGTTGTCGTAGCGGTCGAGCAGCGCCTGGCCCGCGGCCCGCATGCGCCGCGGGTCCACGGCGCCGGTGAGCCGGTAGACGACCTGCACGTGGTAGGCGTCGTGGGCGGTGTCGGCGAGCATCGACTCGAAGAGCAGGCCGGACTGCAGGGGGGTTGGCGGCCACACGTCACGCAGGGACGGGTGCTGCTGCTCCCAGCGCTCCAGCTCGGCCTGGCCGACCGTGACCAGCGGCACGTCGGAAGGGGTCAGACCACCCGCACCCGGCCGCCCGACATGACGGGCCAGACCCTCCAGGGCCGTTCCCCACAGGTCGGCCAGCTCCCGCACCTCGGCCTGCGACAGCACTCCTGTGGGGAAGCCGAAGCGAACGCCGAGCCGGGGCCCGTCGGGCGTGTCCGTTACGGCCGCGTTGATCTCCAGGGTGGACATCACCGGCATGTCGGCGTCCGGCGTCGCGATCAACTCACCCGCGCCCGCAGCCTGGTGGAAGCCCAGACCCCGCAGCTCCTCGGGCATGTCGGCCGCGGTGAAGTGGCCGAGGTAGTTGAAGGCGATCTGCCCGCTCGGCCGCGACGCCAGCACGGCCGCCGTCCCGTCGTTCAGGTAGCGCAACAGGCCATAGCCCATCCCCTTGTCCGGGATGCGCAGCACCTGCTCCTTCACCGCCTTGACCACCGACCCGGCCGCCATACCCCCGGCCAGCGCGTCGTCGAGGTCGGTGTCACCGACATCCAGACGCACCGGGAACATGCTGGTGAACCAGCCGATGGTGCGCGACAGATCAGCACCCGGCACCACCGCTTCCTCACGGCCGTGCCCCTCCAGCCGCACCAGCAGCGACGACTCCGCCACACCCCGGCCATGACGCCAACGCGCGACCGCCACCGCCAACGCACCCAGCAGACCGTCGTTGACACCCGCACGGAAAGCCGCCGGCACATCGGTGACCACGGCTCGGGTCACCCACGCCGGAACGTTGAGCCACACATGCTCGACGGTGGACACCGTGTCGACGGTCGCGTCCAACGCCCGCGTGCCCAGCAGCGGATCGGATCCTTCGACAACGGACCGCCACAACTCCAGCTCCGCCACCCGCTTTGGCGAGGACGCCTCGTCGACCAGGGCGTGCGCCCAGCGCCGCACCGACGTCCCCACGGCGGGCAGTTCGGGAGTACGGCCGTCACGGACGTCCTTCCAGGCGGCGGCGAGGTCGGGCAGCAGGATCCGCCACGAGACACCGTCCACGACCAGGTGATGCAGGACCACGATCAGCCGACCCGGGACATCCGGCCCGGCGTCGAACCACACCAGTCGGCCCATCACACCCGCAGCCGGATCCAACAAGCCGGTCGCGGCGTCGAGTTCGGCCTTCGCCACCTCCAGCCAGGCCTCGTCCCAGACCCCGTCGCACTCCACCCGGTGCAGCAGCGAGCCCACGTCGACCGAACCCGGCGCCGTCACCGTCATCCCGTCACGGGTCAGCCGTGAACGCAGCACGTCATGCCGGTCCCACACCGCACCCACGGTGGCGAACAGTCCCGCCTCGTCGATACCGACAGGCAGCTCGGCAACCGCCGACATGGTGAACCGGCCGTATCCACCGCCCAGTTCGAGCAGGTACTCGGCGATCGGCAGCAACGGCTGGAACCCGACGCCGCCACCCTCCAACTCCTCCAGGGCCTCACTGACGGCAGCGCGTCCGGCGGCCACCGCCGCGAGTCCGGCGACTGTCCGGTGCTGGAAGATCTCCCGCGGAGTGACCTCCACACCCCGTGCCCGCGCCCGCGAGACCACCTGGATGGAACGGATACTGTCCCCGCCCACCGCGAAGAAGTCGTCGTCCACACCGACCCGATCCGCACCCAGCACCTCGGCGAACACCCCGGCAAGCACCCGCTCCGCCTCGGACGACGGCTCCCGGTACTTCTCGCCGCGGAAGACCGGCTCGGGCAGTGCCGCCCGGTCCAGCTTGCCGTTCGGGGCCAGGGGCAGCCGGTCCAGCACCACGAACGCCGACGGCACCATGTACTCCGGCAGCCGTCCGGACACGAACCGGCGCAGCTCCTGAGTCGACACGCCCGCCGTCAGGTCGAGGTGGCTGCGGCCCGTGCCGGTGGTGTCGTCGGTGGGCCCGGTGGTGCGGGCCGGGACGACATAGCCGACGAGCTGCTTGGTGCCCGCGTTGCCCTCCCGGACCACCACGGCGGCCTGGGCGACGCCGGGGTGGGCGGTCAGGGCCGCCTCCACCTCACCCGGCTCGATCCGCAGACCCCGGATCTTGACCTGGGCATCACCCCGGCCCACGTACTCCAGCCGGCCCTCACGGTCCCACCGCACCAGATCCCCGGTCCGGTACATCCGCGCACCCGCCGGCCCGAACGGATCCGGCACGAACCGCTCCGCCGTCAGGCCGGGGGAACCCCGGTAGCCGCGGGTGACGGACGTGCCCCCGACGTACAGTTCGCCGGGCACGCCGGGCGGCACGGGCAGCAGCCCCTCGCCGAGCACATGGGCGCGTACACAGTCCAGCGGGGAACCGACCGGAGCGACCGCGCCGCCGGTCCGGTCCTGGGCGCCCGAAAGCAGGAACTGCGAGACGTAGTAGGTCTCGGTCTGGCCGTAGCCGTTGACGATGCGCACCCCGGGAAAGGCCGCACGCGCCCGCTCCACCAGCGAACCCGGCAACGCCTCACCCGCGAACACCAGAGTGTCCACAGCGACCCTGCCCACGATCTGGTCCAGCAGCTCGGAGAACACCGACGGCACCGAACTGACAACACTCCCCTGCCAGCTCTCCCGCTCCCCCAACTCCAGGACATCCCGCACCACTTCGACGACACCGCCACTCGTCAGCGCCGTCATCACCTCGAACACCGACACGTCGAAGTTGATGGAAGTACCCGCCAGCATCCGCTTGCCCGGGCCCATTTGGACGGCGTCCACCTGGGTCGGCAGGCAGTCGGCGATGTTGCGATGGGTGGCCGTGACGCCCTTGGGGACGCCGGTGGAGCCGGAGGTGTACATCACGTAGGCGAGGTTGTCGGGGTGCAGGTCCACCGTGAGGGGGCTCGGGTCGCCGCCGTCGAGGTCAAGGTCGTCGAGGAGGACCACGGGGACGTCGTGCCCGGGCAGGGCGGGTGCCGTCGCGGCGTCGGTCAGCAGCAGCACCGGGCGGGCATGCTCCAGCATCAGACCGAGCCGTGCGCTGGGGTAGCGCGGGTCGATGGGCAGGTAGGCGCCGCCGGACTTCATGATGCCCAGCAGGGCGACCACCAGGTCCGCCGAGCGCGGCAACGCAAGCCCCACCACGGACTCCCGGCCCACACCCCGCCCGACCAGGGCACGGGCCAGCCGGTTGGCCCGCTCGTCCAGCTCCCGGTACGTCAACCGCACCGCACCGCACTCCACCGCCGGCGCGTCGGGGCAGGCCAGGACCTGCCGCTCGAACAGGCCGTGCACGGTGGTGTCCACCGACACGCCCGGTACGGTGCGGCCGTCGAGCCGCTCGCGCTCGCCCGGCAACAGGACGTCCACCTGGTCGATGCGGCGCGCGGGGTCGGTCACCAGCTGCTCGACGGCGCGCAGGAAGCGGTCGGCGAGGTGCTCGGCAGTGGAGCGGTCGAACAGGTCGGCGGCGTACTCGAGGTTGCCGACGACGCCCTGGCCCGGGATGTCGCCCAGGTTGAAGAACAGGTCGAACTTGGCGGTGTCCGAGAACGAGGGTTCCCACCTGACCTTGAGCCCGCGCATCCCGAAGTCCTCGCGGGCGATGTTCTGCCAGGCGAACATCACCTGGAACAGCGGGTGGTAGGCGGTGGAACGCTCCGGGTTGAGAACCTCCACCAGACGCTCGAACGGCGCGTCCTGGTTGTCGTACGCCGCCAGCGCACGGTCCCGGACCCGGCCCAGCACCTCACGGAACGACGGCGCACCGGACAGATCCGCGCGCAGCACCCACGTGTTGACGAAGAAGCCCACCAGGTCGGCGAGCCCGGCGTCGGTGCGGTTGGCGATCGGCGAGCCCATGGTGATGTCGTCGCCCCCGCCGAGGCGGCCGAGCAGTACCGCGAGCGCGGACTGCAGCACCATGGCCTCGGTCGCGCCGCTGTCCCGGGCGAGCCTCGCCACCTCGGTCATGACCTCGGGGGCGATGCCGAACTCGACGACGTCACCACGGTGGCTGGGCGCCGGGGGGCGGGGCCGGTCGGTCGGCAGCTGCAGCGGCTGCGGCGCCCCTGCCAGCTCCTGGCGCCAGAACTCCGCCTGGGCGGCCAGCAGACTGCCGGGGTCGTCCTCGTCGCCGAGCAGTTCGCGCTGCCACAGCGTGTAGTCGACGTACTGGACGGGCAGTTCGGCCCAGTCGGGTTCCCGGGACTCCAGACGGGCCTCGTACGCCAGGGCCAGGTCGCGCGCGAGGGGGGCGATCGACTCGCCGTCGACGGCGATGTGGTGGATGACGAGGGGCAGCAGGTGTTCCTGGGCGCCGAGCCGCAGCAGTGCGGCGCGGATGGGAATGTCGGCGGCCAGCCGGAAGGACCGGCCGATGATCCGGGCGAGTTCCCCGTCGACCGTGTCCGGTGTCACCTCTGTCAGCGCGACGTCCAGGCCGGCGTCGGCGACGGGCAGCACCCGCTGGTACGGCCGGCCGTCGGCGTCCTCGGCGACGAGCGTGCGCAGGGTCTCGTGCCGGGCGACCACGTCACGCAGCGCAGTGCGCAGCGCGTCGACGTCCAGCGGCCCGGTCAGGCGCAGCACGAAGGACTGGTTGTACGTCGCCGACGGCCCCTCGAAGCGGTCCACGAACCACAGGCGGCGCTGGGCGAAGGACAGCGGCACCCGCTCGGGCCGGGTGTCTGCGCGACGCAGCCGCGGCCGGGCCGGGCCGCTGGTGGCCAGGTGCCCGCTCAGCCGGGCGACGGTGGGCGCGTCGAACACGCGGCCGACGCGGACCTCGGCGCCCAGTTCGGCGCGGATGCGGTTGACGAGCCGGGTGGCGAGCAGCGAGTGACCGCCGCGGACCAGGAAGTCGTCGTCGATGCCGACCCGTTCCACGCCGAGCACCTCGGCGAACAGCCGGCACAGCACCTCTTCGGTGGCATTGCGCGGGGCGCGGTAGGGCACGCCGGCGAACTCCGGCTCGGGCAGCGCGGAGCGGTCCGCCTTGCCGTTGGGCAGCAGCGGAAGCCGGTCGAGCGTCACGAACGCGGAGGGCACCAGGTGGTCGGGCAGCTTCGCGGACATGTAGCCGCGCAGGTCCCGCGGCGGCCCGCTCCCGGCCGGGACGACGTAGGCGGTCAGATACGAGGACGCCGAGACGCCGCTCGCGGGGCTCCGGCGGGCGATGACGAGGGCCTGTTCGACGTCGGGGTGGGCCAGCAGGGCCGCCTCCACCTCGGCGGGCTCCACACGCACACCGCGGATCTTCACCTGCCCGTCGCCCCGGCCGACGTAGGCGAGCTGGCCGTCGGGGGTCCAGCGGGCGAGGTCGCCGGTGCGGTACATGCGCGAACCGGCGGGACCGAACGGGTCGGGCACGAACCGCTCGGCGGTCAGACCGGCCTGGCCGAGGTAGCCGCGGCCCAGCGAGGCACCCGCGACGTAGAGCTCGCCCACCACGCCGGGCGGCACGGGCCGCAGCCCGGTCCCGAGGACGTAGGCACGGCCGTACCGCAGGGGGCGGCCGATGGGCGCGCTCGCGCCGCCGGTGAACTGCTCGCCCGCGCCGAGCGTGTAGGCCGTCGCGTAGAAGGACTCGGTCTGGCCGTAGCCGTTGACCACCCGCGCGCCGGGGAAGGCCGCGCGGACGCGTTCCACCAGGGAGCCGGGCAGTCCCTCGCCCGCGAACACGAGGGCCTTGGGGTTGATGCGGCCCGGCAGTTCGTCGAGGAGTTCGGCGAACGCGGACGGCACCGAGTTGACCACGTCGGCGGACCAGGTGTCCCGCTCGCCCAGGGCGAGGACGTCGCGGACGAGTTCGACGCTGCCGCCGTGGCTGAGCGTCGCGAAGATCTCGTACACGGACACGTCGAAGTTCACGGACGCGCTCGCGAGCATCCGCATCCCGGGCCTGACCCCGAGGGCGTCGACCAGGCCGGGCAGGACGCTGGTGACGTTGCGGTGGGTGATGCTGACGCCCTTCGGCCGTCCGGTGGATCCGGACGTGTACATCACATAGGCGACGTTCTCCGGCCGGGCCGCCACCGGGTGCGCGGACGCGGCGCCGGGGTCGGTGAGTTCGGCGAGGGTGGTGGTGAAGATGCCGGTGTCCGGCAGGACGGCCGCCGCCCCCGGGTCGGTGAGGATCAGCGACGGGGCCGCGTCCGACAGGAGGAACTCCAGCCGGGCGCTGGGGTATTCGGGGTCGATCGGCAGATAGCCGGCGCCTGCCTTCAGCACGCCGAGCAGGGCCACGACCAGGTCGGGGGTACGGGGCAGCGCCACCGCCACCAGCGACTCCGGGCCGATGCCGCGGGCGGCCAGGGAGCGCGCCAGCCGCTCGGCGCGCCGGTCCGTCTCCGCGTAGGTCAGCGACTCCTCGCCGCTGATCACCGCCACGGTGTCGGGTGCCGTGGCGGCCCGTGCCTCGAACAGCGCGGGCACGGTCGTGTCCGGCACGGTCGGCGCGGCGGTGCCGCTGAGGCGCAGCACACGCTCACGCTCGGCGGGCGTGAGCACGTCCACCGCGCCGACCGGCGACTCCGGGTCGGTCACCAGCCTGCGCAGCACCTGCTCGAAGCGCTCGGCGACGAGCTCCACCGCAGGCCGGTCGAACACGTGCGGCTGGTACTGCAGCGACAGGCGCAGGCCGGGGTCGGCGTCGGCCATCACGGTCACCGGGTAGTGGGTGCCGCTGAAGGGCGTGATGCCGGTGATGGCGACGCCGGCCGTGTCGTTTGCCTCGCTCAGACCGACGTGGTCGACCGGGTACGACTCGAAGACGACGATGGTGTCGAAGAGCCGGGTCGCCCCGACCGACCGGTGGATCTCGCCGAGGCCGTGGTGGTGGTGGTCGAGCAGCTCGCCCTGTCTGTGCTGGAGGCCGGTCAGCACCTGCCGCAGGCTGTGCCAGGGCGACAGTTCCACCCGCACCGGCAGGGTGTTGATGAACAGGCCCACCATGGACTCCACGCCGGGCACCTCGGGCGGACGGCCCGAGACGGTGGCGCCGAACACCACGTCCCGGCGGCCGGTGAGCTGGCCGAGCAGCACCGCCCAGGCACCCTGCACCAGGGTGTTGAGAGTGACGCCCAGATCGGCGGCGCACGCGGACAGCCCGTGTGACAGGGCCGGTGACAGCGGTACGTCGACGTTGCCGACGTCGTCACTCCGCGTGGCCGGGCCTTTGTCCCGCACGAGCAGCGTCGGCTCTTCGAAGCCGTCGAGTTCGGCCGTCCATGCCTCGGCCGCCGCGGCACGGTCCTGCCGCGACTGCCAGGCCAGGAAGTCGCGGAAGCCACGCGTCCGGGGCAGGACGGAGGGGTCGCCGGCGGAGCCGTACAGCCGCAGCAGGTCCTGCATGAGGGTGGGTACCGACCAGCCGTCGAACAGGACGTGGTGGGCGGTGAGGACCAGGGCGGAGCGGTCCGGTCCGCGGGAGACGAGGGTGAGCCGCAGCAGTGGCGGCGCGGCCGGGTCGAAGCGCTCGGCGCGGTCGGCGGCCAGGAACCGCTGGAAGGCCTCCTCGTCGGCGTCGGTCAGATCCAGGTGCCGCCAGGGGAGTTCGACCTCGCCGAGGACGAGCTGGACGAGATCGCCGGCCGTGTCGGAGACGAACGCGGTGCGCAGGTTGTCGTAGCGGTCGAGCAGCGCCTGGCCCGCGGCCCGCATGCGCCGCGGGTCCACTGGCCCGGACAGGTGGTACGCGAACTGCATCTGGTAGGCGTCGTGGGCGGTGTCGGCGAGCATCGACTCGAAGAGCAGGCCGGACTGCAGCGGGGTCGGCGGCCACACGTCACGCAGGGACGGGTGCTGCTGCTCCCAGCGCTCCAGCTCGGCCTGGCCGACCGTGACCAGCGGCACGTCGGAAGGGGTCAGACCACCCGCACCCGGCCGCCCGACATGACGGGCCAGACCCTCCAGGGCGGTCTGCCAGAGCAGGGCCAGTTCCTCGACGTCCGCCCGCCCGAGCACACCGTTGGGGAAGCCGATACGGGCGGTCAGCTCGCCGGAGTGGTCGACGAGCGCGTTGATCTCCAGGGTGGACATCACCGGCATGTCGGCGTCCGGCGTCGCGATCAACTCACCCGCGCCCGAAGCCTGGTGGAAGCCCAGACCGCGCAGTTCCTCCGGCATGTCGGCCGCGGTGAAGTGACCGAGGTAGTTGAAGGCGATCTGCCCGCTCGGCCGGGACGCCAGCACGGCCGCCGTCTCGTCGTTCAGGTAGCGCAGCAGGCCATAGCCCATCCCCTTGTCCGGGATGCGCAGCACCTGCTCCTTCACCGCCTTGACCACCGAACCGGCCGCCATACCCCCGGCCAGCGCGTCGTCGAGGTCGGTGTCACCGACATCCAGACGCACCGGGAACATGCTGGTGAACCAGCCGATGGTGCGCGACAGATCAGCACCCGGCACCACCGCTTCCTCACGGCCATGCCCCTCCAGCCGCACCAGCAGCGACGACTCCGCCACACCCCGGCCATGACGCCACCGCGCGACCGCCACCGCCAACGCACCCAGCAGACCGTCGTTGACACCCGCACGGAAAGCCGCCGGCACATCGGTGATCAGCGCACGGGTGACCGAGGTCGGCACCCGCAGCCACACGTACTCCTGCGTGGAGATGGTGTCGACAGCGGGGTCGAGGGCGCGGGTGCCCAGCAGCGGATCGGATCCTTCGACAACGGACCGCCACAACTCCAGCTCCGCCACCCGCTTTGGCGAGGACGCCTCGTCGACCAGGGCGTGCGCCCAGCGCCGCGCCGACGTCCCCACGGCGGGCAGTTCGGGAGTACGGCCGTCACGGACGTCCTTCCAGGCGGCGGCGAGATCCGGCAGCAGGATCCGCCACGAGACACCGTCCACGACCAGGTGATGCAGGACCACGATCAGCCGACCCGGGACATCCGGCCCGGCGTCGAACCACACCAGTCGGCCCATCACACCCGCAACCGGATCCAACAAGCCGGTCGCCGCGTCGAGTTCGGCCTTCGCCAGCTCCAGCCAGGCCTCGTCCCAGACCCCGTCGCACTCCACCCGACGAATCAGCCCAGCCACGTCCACCGAACCCGGCGCCGAAACCGTCAAACCGTCACCGGTCAGCCGTGAACGCAACACGTCATGCCGGTCCCACACCGCCCCGACGGTCGCGGTCAGCCCGGCCGCATCGATCCCCAGCGGCAGTTCCGCCACCGACGACATGCTGAACCGGCCGTATCCACCGCCCAGTTCGAGCAGGTACTCGGCGATCGGCAGCAACGGCTGGAACCCGACGCCGCCACCCTCCAACTCCTCCAGGGCCTCGGTGGCGGCGCCGCGTCCGGCGGCCAGCGCCGCGAGTCCGGCGACTGTCCGGTGCTGGAAGATCTCCCGCGGGGTGACCTCAACCCCGCGTGCCCGCGCCCGCGAGACGACCTGGATGGAACGGATACTGTCCCCGCCCACCGCGAAGAAGTCGTCGTCCACACCGACCCGGTCCGCACCCAGCACCTCGGCGAACACCGCCGCGAGCACCCGCTCCGCCTCGGACGACGGCTCCCGGTACTTCTCGCCACGGAAGACCGGCTCGGGCAGTGCCGCCCGGTCCAGCTTGCCGTTCGGGGCCAGGGGCAGCCGGTCCAGCACCACGAACGCCGACGGCACCATGTACTCCGGCAGCCGTCCGGACACGAACCGGCGTAGCTCCGGTACCGAGACACCCGCCGTGAGGTCGACGTGCAGGTCGCCGATGCTCTCGGCGGCGCCGAGGTCCGTGCCGACGACGCCGACCGGCACCACATAGCCGACGAGCTGCTTGGAACGGCCGCTGTCGTGGACGGTGACGGCGGCCTGGGCGACGCCGGGGTGGGCGGTCAGGGCCGCCTCCACCTCACCCGGCTCGATCCGCAGACCCCGGATCTTGACCTGGGCATCACCCCGGCCCACGTACTCCAGCCGGCCCTCACGGTCCCACCGCACCAGATCCCCGGTCCGGTACATCCGCGCACCCGCCGGCCCGAACGGATCCGGCACGAACCGCTCCGCCGTCAGGCCGGGGCGGTCGTGGTAGCCGCGTCCGACGACGCCCGCGACGTACAGCTCGCCCACGACACCGGGTGGCACCGGCCGCAGGCTCCCACCGAGTACGTAGGCGCGCATGTTGCGCAAGGGCTCGCCGATCGGCACGCTGCGCGTGGCGTCCCAGTCCTGTGCCGCCTCGACGGTGAACGTACCGGCGTAGAAACTCTCGGTCTGGCCGTAGCCGTTGACGATGCGCACCCCGGGAAAGGCCGCACGCGCCCGCTCCACCAGCGAACCCGGCAACGCCTCACCCGCGAACACCAACGTGTCGACAGCCACCCTGCCCACGATCTGGTCGAGCAACTCGGAGAACACCGACGGCACCGAACTGACGACGCTCCCCCGCCAGCTCTCCCGCTCCGCCAACTCCAGTACATCCCGCACCACTTCGACCACGCCGCCACTCGTCAGCGCCGTCATCACCTCGAACACCGACACGTCGAAGTTGATGGAAGTACCCGCCAGCATCCGCGAGTCGCGGCCCACTCCGACCACGCTGGCCAGCCGCAGCACACCGTTGACCACGCCGTGGTGGGTGATCGACACGCCCTTGGGGACGCCGGTGGAGCCGGAGGTGTACATCACGTAGGCGAGGTTGTCGGGGTGCAGGTCCACCGTGAGGGGGCTCGGGTCGCCGCCGTCGAGGTCCAGGTCGTCGAGGAGGACCACGGGGACGTCGTGCCCGGGCAGGGCGGGTGCCGTCGCGGCGTCGGTCAGCAGCAGCACCGGGCGGGCCTGGGAGAGGACCGTGCTCAGGCGTCCGCCGGGGTAGCGCGGGTCGATGGGCAGGTAGGCGCCGCCGGACTTCATGATGCCCAGCAGGGCGACCACCAGGTCCGCCGAGCGCGGCAACGCAAGCCCCACCACCGACTCCCGGCCCACACCCCGCCCGACCAGGGCACGGGCCAGCCGGTTGGCCCGCTCGTCCAGCTCCCGGTACGTCAACCGCACCGCACCGCACTCCACCGCCGGCGCGTCGGGGTCCACGGTGAGCTGCTGCTCGAACAGTTCCGGGATGGTGAGCGCGGGCGTGTGCGCCGCCTGCCCGGCGAACCTGGCCAGCCGCTCGCGCTCGCCGGGCAGCAGCGCGTCCGTCGCGCGGATCGGCCGGTCGGGTTCGGCGAGGAAGGTGTCCAGGAGCTGTACGAAGCGGGCCCCGATGTTCTCCACCGTGACGCGGTCGAACAGATCGGTCGCGTACTCGACGACGCACCGCATGCCGCCGTCGGCGGGGTCGACGGCGAAGTTGAACTCGAGGTCGAACTTCGCGGTGTGCGTGGGTACGGCCTCCAGTCGGCCGTGCACGCCGGGCAGGCCGAGGTCGATGCGGTCGTTGCTCTGCCAGGTGAACATCACCTGGAACAGCGGGTGGTAGGCGGTGGAACGCTCCGGGTTGAGAACCTCCACCAGCCGCTCGAACGGCGCGTCCTGGTTGTCGTACGCCGCCAGCGCCCGGTCCCGGACCCGGCCCAGCACCTCACGGAACGACGGCGCACCGGACAGATCCGCGCGCAGCACCCACGTGTTGACGAAGAAGCCCACCAGGTCGAGCAGTGCCTCGTCCACGCGTCCGGCGATGGTGGCACCGATGGGTATGTCCTCGCCCGCGCCCAGGTGGTGCAGCAGCACCGCGAGGGCGGTCTGCATCACCATGGGCGTGCTCGCGCCGTGCACGGCGGCGATCCGCTCCGCCGCCTCGGCCAGCTCCCGCGGGACGGGGAAGTCGACCATGTCGCCACGGTGACTGATCACCGTGGGCCGCGGCCGGTCGAAGGGCAGCTGCAACTGGTCGGGGGAGCCGGCGAGTGCACCCCGCCAGTACTCCAGCTGGACGGCGAGCGGGCTGTCGGGGTCGTCCTCGTCGCCCAGCATCTCGCGCTGCCACAGCGTGTAGTCCCGGTACTGGACCGGCAGTTCCTCCCAGTCGGGTTCCCGGGACTCCAGACGGGCCTCGTACGCCAGGGCCAGGTCCCGGGTGAGCGGCACCATCGACTCGCCGTCGGCCGCGATGTGGTGGATGTTGAGGACGAGGGTGTGCTCCTCGCGCCCCGTGCGGATCAGGGTGGTGCGCACGGGGATCTGGGAGGACAGGTCGAAGTGGTGGGCTACCGCCCGCGCCACCAGGGCGTCCGCCTCGTCGGGGGAGGCCTCGATCAGGGGGAGGTCGAGGCGCAGTTCCCCGGCGGGTACGACATGCTGCGCGGGCACGCCGTCGTCGACGACGAAGACCGTGCGCAGACTCTCGTGCCGGATCACCACGTCACGCAGGGCCGACGCCAGCGCTGCCACGTCGAGCCGGCCGGTCAGGCGCAGCAGGAAGGGGATGTTGTACGTCGCCGACGGCCCCTCGAAGCGGTCGATGAACCACAGGCGCCGCTGAGCGAAGGACAAGGTCGTCATGTGGGGTCTACTCCTCGGTCGGTCGTCCTGCGCAGACGTGGTGTGCGGGCGGTGGCGGGACGCCTCTGGTGGCGGACCGCCGGTGGGCGGGTCAGCCGACCCGGTGCCGGCCGATCGTCACGGCCATGCCCGCCACGGTCGGGTTCTCGTAGAGCTCCTGCGTGCTCACCCGTACGCCGAGCTTCCGGTCGGTCAGCGCGAGCAGCCGGGTGGCCCGCAGCGAGTTGCCGCCGAGCTCGAAGAAGGACTCGTCCCGGCCCACCTGTGTGCGGCCCAGTGCCTCGGCCCAGACGTGGGCGAGCCTGTTCTCCAGTTCGGTCTCGGGCGGGCTGTGGCGGCGAACCGGCCTGCGGGGTGCCGTGTCCCGCAGCAGTTGGGCCGTGTCCACGCCGCCGAAGGCGTCCCGCGGTATGCGGGGGACCTCGGCGAGGCGCACCGGCACCGGGAGGTTCGCCGCGCATGCGGCTACGGCGGTGCGGACGTCGTCGCCGGCGACGCCCTCGGCGACGTAGGCGATCAGGAGCTCGCTGACCCGCAGTTGCCGGGCGGCGAGTTCCTCGACGATGTGCGGGTTGTCCGCGTCGAGGCCGATGACCAGGTACGGGTCGGGCAGGGCCAGCGCGTCGAGGAACAGCCTGAGGCCGGTCTCCGGGGCGATCGCCCGGAAGCCGCGGTTCTCGGCCGCGGCCGTCGACTGGCCGCGGTTCATGCCGACCCCGGTCCACAGGGACCATGCCAGGCAGTGCACCGGCCGACGGCGCTCGTGGTGCCAGTGGTCGGTGAAGCCGGTCAGGAAGCTGTTGGCGGCGGAGTAGGCGCCGAACGAATGGCCG
Source organism: Streptomyces sp. NPDC031225 (assembly GCF_055570355.1). Taxonomy (NCBI): domain Bacteria; kingdom Bacillati; phylum Actinomycetota; class Actinomycetes; order Kitasatosporales; family Streptomycetaceae; genus Streptomyces; species Streptomyces sp. NPDC031225. The sequence goes on from NZ_JBVIHJ010000010.1 coordinate 288,207, forward strand.
CCGAACTCGCCGTTGACCGAGCCGAACAGCACGAGCGACGCCTGCGGCCGGGTCTCCAGTGCCCGGGCCACGGCCAGCGTCCCGGTGACCTTGGCGCGGTACTGCTCCGCGTAGGTCTCGGCGCTCTCGCGGGCGATCGTGTGCCGCTCCAGGTCGGCCCACTGCCCGGTCGGGTCGGCTGCCGCCAGGTGCAGAACGCCGTCCAGCGGACGTCCCCAGTGCTCCTCCGCCGCGCCGATCGCCTTCTCCAGGGCGTCCGTGTCGGCGACGTCCACCTGCTCGTAGACGACCGAGTCGGCCGGCCCGAGCGCGCGCAGTTCGGCGAGCCGGGCGGCTTTGGCGCCGTCGGCGGGTGAGCGGCCCACGAGCAGCAGGCGGATGCCGTACGAGGCGATCAGACAGGCGGCGATGTCGTGGGCGATGCCGCCGAGTCCGCCCGTGACCAGGTAGAGCCCGCCCGCGGTCACCGGCCGGCCGGTGTCCCCTGCGGCTTCCCGGGCCACGGGTGCGAGCCTCGGCTGCCAGCGTCCGCCGGCGCGTGCGGCGACGATGCCCGTGCGACCGGGGTCGTCGAGTTCGGCGCGCAGGGCCGGCGCCCAGTCGGCGGTGTCGGCCGGCAGGTCGAGTTGGCGCACGGGCAGCGGAGCGGCTTCGCCGACGGCGGTGCGCACCAGGCCGGTCAGGGCGCAGGTGCCCAGGTCGATCCGGTCTCCGTCGTGCACTCGCACGGCACCCCGGGTGACCACGAGCAGTTGCGGCCGGCCGAACTCGCCGTCGGCGAGCGTCGCGACGAGCGCGGTCAGCTCGGCGGTGGCGGTGGCCAGCCGCTCGTCGGGCTCGCCCGTGAGCGACAGCGGCAGCGCGAACACGACGGAGGTGAGGCCGCCGTGGAGGGTGGTCACGGTCGACAGCAGGCGGCGCAGTGCCCTGCGGTCGGCCGCCGGAACGCGGAAGCGGTACGGCGTCTGCTCGGTGAACTCCTCGCCCCTGCGGGCGGTGACAGCCGTCACGTCGATGCCGAGGCGGTCGATGTCGTCGTCGGCGGCGAGCACCAGGCACACCCCCGGGCGCACGTCCACGGCCCCGCTCCCGGCCCCGCTCCCGGGCTCGGTCCCGGGCTCGGCGAGCCGCGCCCACTGCCGTGTGAAGAGCCAGGTGTCCTCCTGCGGCTCCTCGTCGTCCGCAGGGGCGGACACCCGGTCGGTGAAGGCACCGGCCTTGAACCGGGCGACCAGCGCGGGCCGTTGGATCTTGCCGTTCGCTGTCTTCGGGAACTCCGCCTCCGTGACCGGGACGATCAGGTCCGGTGCGATCCCCGACTCGCGGACCAGGACGGCGCGCACCTGTTCGCCGGTGCGGGCCAGCGCGGCGGCGTCCCAGCTCTTCGGTACGTAGAAGACGACCAGTTGGTCGGTCGAGGCGCCGGGTTCGCGGACGCCCACCGCGGCCGAGAAGGTGACCCGTACGCCGTCGACGCGCTCGACGACGCTCTCCAGCTCGTGCGCCATGTAGTTGGTGCCGCGGACGATGATCTGGTCCTTCTTGCGGCCCGCGATGACGACCTCGCCCTCGTGGACGAAGGCCAGGTCCCCGGTGCGGAACCAGCCCTGCTCGTCGAACCCCTCCCGGTTGGCCTCCTCGTTGCGGAAGTACCCGGCCATGATCGTGGGGCCGGTGATGCGCAGCTCGCCCATGCGGCCTTCGGGCAGGACCCGCCCGGCGTCGTCGACGACGCGCAGGCGCACCCCGGGGATCGGGTGGCCGACCCGGGTCAGGACGACGGCGTCCTGGTCCGCGGGGTCGAGGTGGCGGATGGTGCCGCCGAGCGAGGACGGGTCGACGGCGACGGTGCCCGCCGTACGGTCCTTGCGGCTCTGGCGGGTGTAGGTGACGCCCGAGCAGGTCTCGGACATGCCCCAGCAGGGGACCATCGCGTCGGCGGGCAGCCCGTGCGGGGCGAGGAGTTCCAGGAACCGCGCGCTGGTCGCCGCGACCACCGGCTCGCCGGCGTTGACGACGTCCCGCAGGCGGGACAGGTCCCAGGAGCGTTCGCCGATCTCCGCGGCCCGCTCGGCCACGAGCGCCATGGCGAAGTTGGGCGCCCAGGTGTTGGAGACGCGGTAGCGGTCCGCCCAGTCGAGCCACAGCAGCGGGTCGGACAGGAAGTGATCGATCTTGGCGTTGACGTGCAGGCACTGCAGGAACACGTCGCGCACGTTGTAGTAGACGACCGTGACGTGGTCGAACGGCATCCAGATCAGGCTGATGTCGTCGGCGGTCAGGCCGCAGTGCTGTACGACCGCGCAGGTCCGGGACACCACGCTGGAGTTGGTGTGCTGGACGCACTTGGGCACCCCGGTGCTGCCCGAGGTGAGCAGGTTCAGCACCGGCGAGTCGGCGGTCGCCGGGAACCACGCCGTGTCGGCCTCGTGCAGGGCGAGTTCCTCGACGGTCAGGATGCGCACGTCCGGCTCGTCCCAGAGCTCTCGCACCCCGGCCAGGGCGGGCCCGGTGGCGGCGTCGGTGATCAGGACCGGGCGGTCGAGCAGCTGCCAGGCCCCGCGCAGTTTGCGGTTGGCCTCGTTCTCGGCGGTGTACGTCGTGGCGACGGCCACCGGGGTCGGCACGAACCCGCCGAGCACCGAGGCCCAGAAGGCGGTGAGATAGCCGCGGTTGGAGCCGAAGACGAACAGGGCGGCGTCCCCGGGCCGAAGGCCTGCGGCGCGCAGCCCGCCGAGCACGTGCTGGGCCTCGTCGAGCAGCTCGGCGTAGGTCTGCAGGACGTCGTCGTTGCCCTCGGTGATGTACACCGTGCCCTTGTCGGGAGCCTGTTCGGCCGCCCGGCGCAGCCCCTCCTGCAGCGTGCGGGGAGCGTCGCCGGGCAGGTGCACGTCGCCGCCGTACAGGTCGGCCGCGGGCAGTTCCGCCCGGTCGAACGGGCACCCCGCGGTGGGCGCGGCGGCCTGCTCCGGCCGGCCGGGACGCTGCTGGACGGCTGCCCGTACGCCCTTGCGGGCGACGGCCGCCGCGTCATGGACGCCGGGTACGGCCCCTACCGCCTCGGTCAGGGCCCGCAGGACGTCCGGGTCCATCGGGTCCAGGGCGCTCATGCGGTCCTCCCGGCCACCGCGGGGGTGGGCATTCGGCCGACGATGAAGGAGACCACCGGGGCGGGGTCCTCGATGAAGTAGAAGTGGCCGCCGGGGTAGACCTCGGCGGTGAACGCGCCGGTGGTCTGCTCCCGCCACCGCAGGACCTCGGTGCGCGGTGCCCGCGGGTCCGCGTCGCCGCACAGCGCGGTGATCGGGGTGTCGAGCGGGGTGCCCGGTTCCAGGCGGTGCCGCTCCCAGAGCGTGAAGTCGGCCCGCAGGACCCAGAGCATGGCCTCCATGGCGTCCTCGTTCTCGACGAGTTCCTCGTCGACGCCGCCCAGCGCGACGATCTCGGCGTGGAAGTCCTCGTCGGAGAGCTGGTGCAGCTGCCGTATCGCGGAGGCGCCCGGCGCGGGCTGTGCGGACAGGAACAGCTGCTCGGGTCCCCGCGCGCCGCGGTCGCGCAGTGCGCGGGCCAGTTCGAAGGCGAGCGTGGCGCCCCCGGAGTGCCCGAAGAACGCGAACGGCAGGTCGAAGACGGGGCGCAGCGCGTGGGTGAGCACGTTCACCAGCGGGCCGACCTCGGTGAACGGGTCCTCGGCGATCCGGTTCTGCCGCCCCGGCAGCTGCACGGCGACCAGCTCGATGTCGGCCGGCAGCAGCGAGGCCCAGTCGGCATAGGCGGCCGCACCGGCACCCGCATGCGGGAAACAGATCAGGCGGCGGGTGGCTTTCGGCCGTTTGGCGCGCCATATGTAGGGGCTTTCGGGAGCCAGTTCCTGTATTTCCAACGGAATCATCTGCGGGTTACTCCTCGCACGGTTTTCTTGTACGGGAAACCGGCTATACGGAAACCGGCTGCACGGGAAGTCGACCTGGAAGATGGGTCCACGGAAAACACTCAGACATTCCTTGAATCCACCCCCGTATGCCGTCCCATACCTTCCGCCCTGCGCGGCGCCGGAGTCAAGCAACTTCAAGTGCTGCACGGAACAGTTGGGTTCCGGCCACGACAGGTGCTGTCCTGGCGACAGGACAGCCCTATAAGAGAACTCCGACCAACTCCAAGACGGCTCTGAGGACAGGGGTTTCGATGGAATACGGCATTCTGGGTCCCGTACGGGTGCGGGACGGCGCGACGGAGATGGTGCTGGACGGGGCGAAGCAGCGCACCGTGCTGGCGGCCCTGCTGCTGGCCGAGGGATCGGTCGTCGCCGACACGGGGCTCAGCTGGTTCCTGTGGGGCGACCGGCCACCCGCCACCCTCACCGCGCAGCTCTACAACCACGTCTCCCGGGTGCGCCGCACGCTCGGCCCCGAGGCATGCATCGCCCGCAGCGCGCACGGCTACCACCTGCACACCGGGAGCGCCCTCGTCGATGTCCTGGAGTTCCGGGAACTGGCCGGACAGGGCAAGGCCGCGCTCGCCGAAGGGAAGTACCAGGAGGCCTCCGACCTGCTGCGGGACGCGCTCGCCCGGTGGCGCGGTCCCGCGCTGACGGGCGTCTCGGAGCATCTGGCCGCCGCCGAGGGACCGCCGCTGGAGGAGGCCCGCACCACCGCCCTGGCCTCACGGATCGAGGCCGACCTCGCGCTGGGCCGGCATCAGCGGCTCCTGCCCGAGCTGACCCGACTGGTCGCCCACCACCCCCTGCATGAACGTTTCCGCGCCCAGCTGATGACGGCGCTCTACCGCTGCGACCGGCAGGGCGAGGCCCTGGCCGTCTACGACCGGGGCAGGCACCTGCTCGCCCGTGAGCTCGGCGTCGAGCCCGGCCTGTTGCTGCGCGGCATCCACCGCGCCATCCTCACCGCCGACCCCGGCCTCTACGCACCCCTCGCCCCCGCCACGACCCCCGACGGGCGGCAGCAAGGCCCCAGGACCCCGGGTCAGGCACTGATCCGCCTCAGGTAGTCGTACTGGGTGGGCAGCGTCTCGACCAGCCCCTGCGCCGTCCGCCGCACCGCCGCGAACTCCGCGCGCGCGACCGCCTCGTCGGCGAGGACCACGGAGGCCGGGGGACGCACCTCGATGGCCCCGGTGCCGAGCAGGACGGTGGCGTACGCGTGCGCCGGCATCCCGTGCTGGTACGGCGGCAGATGCTCGGCGCCGGGCAGCCGCACCCGCCAGTACTCGATGCGCTCGGCCAGCCCGTCCGGCACCGGGCGGGTCTTGACGTCCCGCCAGTACTGCGTGTGGTCACGCGCCGCGCCCTGGTAGAGGAGGGTGAGGAACTCCACGGCCCCGTCCAGCTCCTGGGCGACCGCGGTGTTGTAGCCCTCCCTCAGCCGCGGGTGCCAGTCGGCGCCCGGGAAGTGCCGCACCAGTTGTTCCAGCGCGTGGTGGGTGAAGGACACCTGCGTCGTCTGGAGCGGCTCCACCCGGCCGGCGGCCGCCGCGACGGCGACGCAGTTGTGCCGCCACGCCGTCAGGCTGCGCCCGGTGGCCAGCGGAGCGTGCACGGCCTCGGCCCCGGCCGCCTCCGGCCCCGCGAACTCGCGCAGCGTGCTCTCGGCCTCCTGCGGCGTGCAGTACTCCTGGGCGTACACGTAACCGGTGACGATCCGGCTGCGCAGCGGAACGGCCCGGATCCAGCCCGCGGCCTGCGCGGTGACGGTCGTGTAGGGCGGAATGCCATGTGCCTTCATGTCCGCGGGCACATCGAGCGCGACCACGGCGTCGCCGGGCAGCGAGTTCCGGTACGACAGCCAGGGAACCCTGAGCGCCTGGCGCAGCAGCAGCCCCGCCGTGCCGGTGCAGTCGACGAACAGGTCTCCGTGGACGGGCCCGTGCTGCGCGGTCACGACATGGTCGATCCAGCCGCGCGGGTCCAGCCGTACATCCAGGACCTCGCCCGTGAGGCGGCGTACGCCACGCTCCACCGCGTATCCGGCGAGGTACCCGGCCAGCGCCTCGCCCTTGAAGTGATAGCCGTAGGGGCCGGTCTCCGGCGCGGTACCGGGCAGGGCCGAGTGGAACGCGCGCGGGCTGCGCCCGGCGTCGCACAGCGACGCGGCGACGAAGCAGTCCCGGTCGAAGCGTCCGCTCGGACCGTTGTGCGGCCACCACTCGGTCAGCGGGAACCCGCCGGCCTCCCGGGCCCCCTCGAAGGGGAGGTAGAAGTAGTGGTCGGGCCTGCTGAAGTCCTGGAAGCGGACGGCCAGTTTGTACGTGGCCTCGCAGGCCGCCATCCAGTCCTCCTCCGCGAGGCCGAGGACGTCGAAGAACCGCCCCAGATCCCCGAGGCTCGCCTCGTCCTCCTCCGCGGGGTCGGCCGCGCCGGGGTCGAGGAGGGTGACCGAGACCCGGTCGCCGAATGCGGCTTTCAGATACGAGGCGGCCATCCAGCCTGCGACACCGCCACCAACGATCACGACATTGTCCGGGTTCCGCGCACTCACGTCAGCACCTCAATTCACATGTCCACGTGTGAACCTGTCCGGTCTCTTTCCATCCCGCCCGGCCACTGTCGCAGCCGGATCTATGCGACCTCTATATCCGGGCCGACTTACTGGTTTTCTCTGACCAGGTACGGGGGTCGGGAGATGTCGTCCACCGCGTTCTGTCCCGGCGACAGGACAACGCCCGGCGCCCATCGCCCGGGCTGGTCAACAAAAGGGTGTAGTGGCGATGATGAGACGCCCCCTCCTCCGCCTCCCCCGATTCTTCTGCGGCTCATGGGCGAATTACTCCAACGAAAGGGCTCACCGATGCACGGCAGTCAACTCGATGTGCGGGCCTATCAGACGGCAGAGCGGCTACTGCGGCACAACCGCAAGGAACTCGTCCTCGGCGACCGGGTCAAGCCGCACTGGCTCGAGGACGGCGCGCGCTTCTGGTACTCCGTCGCCACGGCCACGGGGAAGCGGTTCGTCCTCGTCGATGTGAAGGCGGGCACCCGGCAGGACGCGTTCGACCACGAGCGGCTGGCGCGGGCGCTGGCGGAGGTGTCGGGGCAGAGCGTGGACGCGTCCGCGCTGCCCTTCCCCGTGATCCGGCCCGGCGACGGGCAGGTGGAGTTCGACGCGTTCGGCGAGCACTGGCGGTGCCGGCTGGCCGACTACACGTGCGAGCGGACCGGGGGACAGGCGCCGGGCAACCCGCTGGAGGTGGTCTCCCCGGACGGCCGGCACGCGGTGTACCGCGCCGGGCACGACCTGCGCGTCCGCACCCTGGACGGCACCCGCGACTGGGCGCTCACCTCCGACGGCACCGAGGACCGGGACTACGCCGCCAACCCGGACTACCTCATGTACTCCACTCTGCTCGGCAAGATCGGGCTGCCCCATCTGCCGCCCGCCGTGGCCTGGTCGCCGGACGGGACCCGGCTGCTGACCCACCGCACGGACCAGCGGGGCGTGCGGCGCACGCACCTGCTGCACGCCGCCGACGGCGAGGCGCCCTCCTTGCTCTCCCCGCGGTACGCGGTCGCCGGCGACGAGCACATACCGACGGCCGAGTTCGTCGTGATCGACATCGAAACCGGCACGGTCACCCGTGCGCAGGGCGAGCCGGTGGCCATGTCGACGATGTCGCCGATCTTCCAGAAGTGGGCCTGGTGGGCCGCGGACGGCTCGGCCGCCCACTACCTCAGCCGCAGCCGTGACGCCCGCACGCTGAGCCTCCACCGGCTCGACGCGGCCTCCGGTGAGGTGAGCGTCGTCCTCACCGAGTCCGGCCGGACCCGGGTGGAGCCCGCACAGCAGCAGCTGCAGCCTCCCGCGATCAGGGTCCTCAGCGGCGGCAAGGAGGTGCTCTGGTACTCCCAGCGCGACGGCCAGGGCCATCTGTACCTGCACGCGGCGCACTCCGGTGAGCTGATCGTCCCGGTGACGTCGGGAACCTGGTCGGTGCAGGAGATCCTGCACCTCGACGAGGAGGAGCGCGTCGTCTACTTCACCGTCGCCGGGCTGGTGAAGGAGGACCCGTACCGGCGCACGGTGTGCGCGGCGGGCCTGGACGGTTCGGGATTCGTCCGGCTCACCGACGACGGTCTCGACCACGTCGCCACCCTCGCGCCGAACACCGAGTACTTCGTCGACTCCGCCTCCACGACCGGCACCGCACCGGTGACCACCGTCCGGGACTGGGCGGGCAAGGTCCTGGTCGAGCTGGAACAGGCCGACGTCTCCCGTCTGCACGACACCGGCTGGCGGGCGCCCGAGCGGTTCAAGGTCCGCTCGGCCGACGGCACGACCGACATCCACGGACTGCTGTACCTCCCGCACGGCTTCGACCCCGCCCGGCGCTACCCGGTCATCGACACCCCTTACGGCCTGCCCACGGCGCCCCGTGTCAGCCCGTCCTTCGACCCCGGTCACTACGGCTACGACGCGGAGGCGCTCGCCGCCCTCGGATTCGTCGTCATCGCCGTGGACGGCCAGGGCTCCCCCGGCCGCAACAAGGCCTTCCACGACGCCTCCTACGGCAACCTGGGCGACGCCTGCGGCCTCGCCGACCACGTCGCGGCGCTGCACGAACTGGCCGCCACCCGGCCGTGGATGGACCTGGACCGGGTGGGCGTCACCGGCATGTCCTCGGGCGGCTACGCCGCCGTGCGCGCGCTGCTCAAATACCCGGACGTCTTCAAGGTGGGCGTCGCCGAGTCCGGCATGCACGACTTCCGGTACCTGGAACCGGTCCTCGGCGAGGCCTACCACGGGCCGTTCGACGCGGCGGCCTACGCCCAGCTGTCCAACGCCGAGTACGCGGACCGCCTCCAGGGCAAGCTGCTGCTCGTCCATGGCGGTCTCGACGACCGGGTGCCCCCGCAGGTGTCGCTTGGGCTCGCCGAGCGCCTGATCGCCCACGGCAAGGACTTCGACCTGCTCCTCGTCCCCGACGCCGACCACATCTACTTCGGCTACGAGCACTACGTCACCCAGCGCCGCTGGGACTTCCTGGTCCGCAACCTCATCGGGGCCGAGCCGCCCACGGGCTTCCGCCTCCCGCCGGTCCCCGTCGATCTGGAGGCCCTGGCCGACCTCTTCGGCTGACCCGCCACAGCGCCACCGCAATACCCAGGGGCCCGTGCCCGGACTCACCTCCGGCCACGGGCCCCGTTTTTTGTCAGCCCGTCCGGGGCTCTTCCATCAGCCCGTCCGGCGTTTGAGGACGAGGCCGTTCAGGCCGAAGCGGGGGTCTGGGGGCGGCAGCCCCCAGGGGCCCACGGCAGCCCCGGCGCCATTCCACGGCAGCCCCCGGCAGGGACACCGCAGCCCCCGGCAGGGACCCCTCAGCCGACCAACGTGCCCAGCGCCTCCTCGGCGCGCTGCTCCCAGCCCGCCGCCCCCACGACGGCGAAGCGCTCCCGTGCGGTGTGCAGGATCGCGCGGGCCTCCTGGTTACGGCCCAGCCGCCGGTTCACCTCGCCGAGAACCAGGCCGACCCGGCCGGCCACCAGCCGGCTGCGGCAGTCGTCGGCGATCTCCAGCGCATCCGTCAGCGTCGCCTCGGCCAGCTGGATGTCCCCCTGGGCGAGCCGGGTCTCCCCCAGCCCGAGCAGTGCGTAGGCGAGGCCGATCATGTCCGCCTTCTCCTTGACGATCCGCACCGCCCGCAGGAACGACTCCTCGGCCGCCGCCAGCTCCCCCTCCGCGAGCCGGACCAACCCCAGCCGGTACAGCGCCTGGGCCAGGTTCCGGGTGTCGGGCGCGCCGCTCTCCTCCAGTTGCACGGCACTGAGAGCGAACGTGAGCGCCGAGTCCACGTTCCCCCGGTCGAGTTCGCTCTCCGCCATGTTGTGCAGGGTGTGCACCTCACCGGTGCGGTTGCCCACCTGACGGAAGAGGGGCAACGCCTCCGTGAAGCGCGCCACCGCGCTGTCCGAGTCGCCGCGCATACGGTCGCCCTGGCCGAGAGAGCGCAGCGCCATCGCCCGTCCGTGGTCCTCGCCGGCCTCCGTGTAGAAGTGAAGCGCCTTCTCGAGGTACGAGCGGGCGCTCTCCAGCCGGCTGTAGATCAGCTCCAGCGCCCCCAGACCGAACAGCATCGCCCCCTGACCCCGCAGGTCGCCCACGGCACGGGCCGCCTCCAGGGCCACCTCGCAGCAGGCGCGCCAGTCGTCGGTGTAACTGCGGGTGCCGAAGAAGGCCGACGCACACACCGTCAGGTCCCAGGCGAGCTCGGCCTCGCCCGCCCTGGCGGCCTGCCGCACCGAGGCCACCAGCGCCAGCCGTTCCGCCTCGTACCACGCGAGGGGGACGGTGAGCAGCTCGTCCATGAGGAAGGAGTCGATCCGCCTTCGCTGGACGGTGCTGTGCACCCCTGTGCCGTGGCCGCCGTGCTCCCGCCGGTCGGCCTCCTCCGCGATGGTCAGGAAGGTGCGCAGGAACCGGGTGGTCGCGGCGAGCCGGTCCGGCTCCGTCTCCTCCTGCCGGGCGCGTTCGGCCGCGTAGAGGCGGACGAGCGTGTGGAAGCGGTACCGCAGCTGTCCGGTGGCGTCCATGCTGACGACTTCCAGGAACTGGGCGTCGACAAGGTCCTCGACGATCCGCTCCGCGTCGAGGACCTCCTTGTTGAGCACCGCGGCGGCGGCCCAGGCCGTGAAGTCCGGTACGTCCAGCAGCCCGAGCCTGCGCAGCAGCCGCGCCGTCTCCTCGTTCAGATAGCGGTAGCTGAGCGCGAGGCTGGCCCGGACCCGGGACTCGCCCTGGCTGAGCTCGTCCAGTCTGCGACGCTCGTCGGTCAGCCGGTTCACCAGATAGCGCACCGTCCAGTGCGGCTTGGACGCGAGCCGTGCGGCGGCGATCCTGAGCGCCAGCGGCAGCCGGTCGCACAGCTCGACCAGACGGGCGGCGTCCGCGCGGGCGGGCGCGATCCTGGCCCTGCCGACGATCGCGGTGAGCAGTTCGATTCCCTCGTCCTCGGAGAGCAGGCCCAGGTGCACCCGGGCCCGGGGCGGCCGGGTGACGAGTTCCTCCATCTGGTCCCGGCTGGTCACCAGGACGCAGCAGTGACCGCTGCCGGGCAGCAGCGGACGGACCTGCGCGTAGGTGCGGGCGTTGTCGAGGACGATGAGGACCCTGCGGTCCGCGAGCAGACTGCGGTACAGCGCGACGCGCTCCTCCGGGTCGTCGGGGACCTGCTCGCCGGGCACTCCGAGGGAGCGCAGGAACCGGCTGAGTATCTCGTGGGCCCGGACGGGTTCCCGGTGTTCGTCGTAGCCGCACAGGTCGGCGAAGATCTGGCCGCCGGGGAAGTGCTCGGCGGCGCTGAAGGCCCAGCGCATGGCGAGACCGCTCTTGCCGATGCCGGCGGCGCCGGTGATCAGACCGACCGTGGTGGTGGCCTGGCCCCGGGCGTCGTCGCTCACCAGGCTCTCCAGAGCGGCGAGTTCCTCCGTGCGTCCGGTGAATGCCGGTACCTCGGGCGGCAGTTCGGACGGGACGGCGGGCGCGACCGGTGCCGGCCGGTGTGTCTCGGCCGACGTCGTGGACGCCAGGGCCGGGTCGTCGCGCAGGATCGCGTCGTGCAGTTCGTTGAGGTCGGGCCCCGGCTCGATGCCGAGTTCGTCGATGAAGTGCTCGCGGGCGTCCCGGTAGGTCTCCATCGCGTCGGCGCGGCGGCCCGAGCGGTACTGGGCGAGCATCAGATGGTGCCGGGTGCGCTCGCGCAGCTGGTGCTCGCGCACCATGGCGGCCAGTTCCGGGATGAGTTCCTGGTGCTGGCCGAGTTCCAGGCGTACGAGGGTGCAGTCGTCGTAGGCGTTGAGCCGGTGTTCCTCCAGGCGGGCCGCCTCGTCCTCGATCAGCTGCCCGTACACCCCGGCGAACGCGGGCCCGCGCCACAGCTGCAGCGCCTGCGTGTAGAGCTGCGCGGCCTGTGGCGGCTCTCCGTCCTTGGCGGCCTGTTCGGCCTCCCGGACGAGGTCGGCGAAGTCGACGGAGTCGAACCGGTGCCCCGCGGTGTGGAGCACGTATCCCGGATGTGCGGTGACGATGACGTCGTCGGTGACGTCCGCGGCCTTGAAGAGCTTGCGCAGTGCCGCGACACAGATCGCGACCTGGGTGCGCGCGGTGGGCGGCGGGTTGCTGTTCCAGACGGCGTCCACCATGGTGTCCACGGGGACGACACGGCCGGGCGTGAGCAACAGCAGAGCGAGGATGGTCCGTTGACGGCCGCCGCCGATCGGGACGGTCGCCTCCCCCGCGGTCACCGCCAGGGGCCCCAAGACCTTGAAGCTGACGTGTGCGCCCACTCCGGCTCCCCCTTGTCGAAGTCCTGATTTCCCGGACGACAACCAATGTAGGTCACCTGACGAGATGCTCCAATGCGATGCACTGGCGGCATACGCAATCAACTTCCGTACGGTGCTGATCGGTTAATTCTCGAACGCTCCGGCGAAGCGTGACTCGGGCCGCGGTCCCGTGATATCGGCCCTTAATTCGGCGAGCGCAAGGCTGGGTGGGGGAAACCCTCTACCAGCCGATGGGGTCCTCCTGGGCCCCGGCCGACACCACCGTGCCGCCGGCGGGGGCGGAGTTCGACGTGCCCCACCCGATCGGGTCGGCCAGCAGCGAGGCTGCGGCCCCCACCGGCGTGGTGAAGGCCGCGCCCACTGCGGGAACGGCCACCGCGAGGGCCGCGACGGTGGTCAGCGCGACGGCGACGGACTTGACAGCGGCATTCAGCTTCTTCGTCATTGTCTTCGTTTCCTGTCTGTGAGGCGCTCAGGGGTTCTGAGCTGCGCTTCCTGGCGGTTGACAGAAAACTTAAAGACCGGTCTTTTCGGGCCGTTATCGGATCAGCTTCGTCTGCCGGGTGCGGCGATAACGAGGGGCGGGCGGAGGTTTTCCACCCCCCGAAGAACGGAGGATTTCCGGCTACTGCGGCGGCTCGGCGAAACGAAGACTCGGTAGGGCGGCAGAAGCACTGCCGCCCGACGGAGGTGAAAACCCATGACGCCGTTTCCAGCAGCCACGGCCACACCCGTGTCCGCCGCCCGCACCGGTGCACCGCGGCCGGTCGCCGAGTGCCGTATCTGGTCGCTCCCTCCGCTGCCCCGGCCGTCGTCCTGGTTCCATCTGCTCGACAGCACCGAGCTGCTGCGCACCTCGTCCTTCGCCCATGAGCTCGACCTGGCCCGCTTCGTCACCGGTCGGGTGCTCGCCAGGACGGCACTGGCACGTCTCCTGGGCACCGGTCCCCAGGCGATCCGGCTGCGCACGCGGTGCCCGGGGTGCGGCGGCCCGCACGGCAAGCCACAGGCTGTCGGCCTCGCGGAGGGGTGGCAGTTGTCCATCTCCCACTCGGGCCGGCTCGTGGCGGTGGCGGTCGCCCTGGACACACCACTGGGCCTGGACGTCGAACGCTACGAGCCCTGGCCCGGCCCCGGCCTGCAGCCCGAGTACGAGCTGGTCCTCACGGCCGCCGAACGGGCAGCCGTCGAGCGGCTGCCACCGGAGCGCCGGACCCGCGCCTGCCTGACCTACTGGGTGCGCAAGGAGGCCGTACTGAAGGCCACCGGAGAAGGGCTCGACGTCCCCATGACGGACTTCACCCTCTCGGGACCCGACCAGCGGCCCGCCCTGCTGGGGTGGCACGGTCCAGCACCCGACCGACCGGTTCCCGCGATCGCCGACGTGGAGCTGGACGAGGGCTACCACGCCGCCGTGGCCGCCCTCGATGTCCGTTCGGTACGGACGACCGTGCGCAGCGGCACGGAACTGCTCCCGGGAACCGGCGCTGAGCTGCTCGTTAACTCCCGGCGTTTTCCAGGAAGTTAAAGGGGTCGGCAACGATCGGCCACCGGGGCCCGCCCCTGACTCACACCTTGAAGCCCCAACGCCCCTCAAGGAGAACCCGATGCCCAAGATCACCTACGTGGCCGCCGACCGGAGCGAGCAGACACTCGACCTCCCCGTGGGCACCACCGTCATGCGCGGCGCGCTGTCCAACGACATCGACGGCATCGTCGGCCAGTGCGGCGGCTACACGCAGTGCGCCAGCTGCCATGTGTACGTCGACGAGGACGCCGCCCTCACCCTGGATCCGGTGAGCGCCGAAGAGGACGAGATGCTGGAGTTCACGGCGTGCCCCCGGGAGCCGGGCAGCCGCCTCAGCTGCCAGATCAAGGTCGGCGAGGACCTCGACGGGCTGCGGGTCCGCCTCCCGGAACGGCAGGGCTGATGGGTACCCACGGGATGGCCGCCCGCATCGTCGTCGTCGGCGCGGGACAGGCCGGCCACCAGACCGCGGCGTTCCTGCGCGAGCGCGGTCACAAAGGGCCGCTCACCCTGGTCGGCGACGAGGGGCTCCTGCCGTACGAACGCCCGCCGCTGTCCAAGGCCTATCTGAAGGGAACGGCGGACGAGGGCCAACTGTGGCTGCGGCCCGAGACGTTCTACACACGCAACGCCATCGAACGGGTCACCGGCAACGCGGTCGGCCTCGACCGGGCCGCGCGGACCGTCCGTCTCTCCGACGGGAGCGTCCACCGCTACGACCACCTGGTCCTTGCGACCGGCGCCCGGGCCAGAGCGCTGCCGGTTCCCGGCGCCGGACTGCGCGGTGTGCACACCCTGCGCTCCCTGGCGGACGCCCGGGCGCTCAAGGCGCAGCTCAGCGGGGCCGCGAACGTGGTCGTCGCGGGCGCGGGCTTCGTGGGTCTTGAATTCGCCGCCGCAGCAAGGGAGTTGGGGCATCGAGTGACGGTGGTCGAGGCACTGGACCGCCCTCTCGCCCGGGTCGCCTCGGCCGCGAGTGCCGCGTACTTCGCCCGCCTGCACGAACGGCACGGCAACCGGCTGCTCTTCGGACAGGGGATCAGCGGCTTCCACGCGGAGGGCACCGGACGGGTGGCCGCAGTGGAACTGACCGACGGCCGCCGGCTGCCCGCCGACCTGGTGCTGGCCGGTGTCGGAGCCGTGCCGTGCACGGAACTGGCCGAGACGGCCGGACTCGACGTCGCCGGCGGGATCGTCGTGGACTCCCGGCTGCTCACGAGCGACCCGCATGTCTCGGCGATCGGCGACTGCGCGGTCTTCCCGCACCCGCGCGCCGCCGGCCCGTTGCGCATCGAGTCGGTGCAGAACGCCGTCGACCAGGCCCGCCTGGTCGCCGACCGGCTCACCGGCACCCCGAGGACCTACGACGACCTGCCCTGGTTCTGGAGCACCCAGTTCTCGGCGACCCTGCAGATCGCGGGGCTCGGCCACGGCAGCGACGCCGAACTGGTCCTGGGCGAGCCGGACTCCGGCTCCTTCTCCGTGCTGCTGTTCCGCGACGACCGGTTGATCGCCGTCGAGTCCGTCGGCCGGCCCGCGGACCACATGGCGGCGCGCCGGCTGCTGGCGGGCGGCATCCCGCTCGTCCGATGGGAGGCGGCCGCGGCGGACTTCACGCTCAAGGGGCACCTCAAGGCCCGCACGGGCCGCCTCGTACCGACACCTGTGTGAGGGGCCCACCTGCCCCGCCCCGGCGAGGGCCGCTGCCCACCGGCCTGGCTCTCGCACCCCACGCCCCGGCAGGGCGGGCCCCGATCGGGCCACCCGGCCGGCGTCGCGGACCAAGCGGTACCCGATCGGTACCGGTGCTTCCGCGACCACCGTCGCGCACGCGCCAGGCCGGTGCGTGCGCGACGTCCCGTCTCCGGCCAGGCCGCGTCCGCGAAGTCCCGTCCGCCTCCGGGCGGATGACGGGATCCTGCGGAGACGGCCTAGGACACCGCACGCGGCAACTCGTCGGCCGGTACGGCCCCTTCGACGGCGGCCGACGGTTCGTCGGTGTCCTCGATGACCTGTTCGGCGGCCGAGTCGAGGGTGGTGAGCACCCACTCGGCGACCTCGACGCCGCTCTGCTCGGCGGCCTTGTTCCAGCGCTGGTAGCGCTCCCGTGCGACGGCCGACGGACGGAAGGGGACGGTGCCGGACGCCACCGTGGGCTCGGCGCCCCTGGCTTCCCGCAGCGCGTTGCGCAGTTGCTTGGTCGTCCAGGACAGCTCCTCGGCCCTCAGGAGCCACCGGTCCTGCTCCTCGGTGGGCAGGGAGGCCACCTCGGCATGGTGCTGGAAGGTCAGCCGCGCGCGCCGCCTGGTCATGTCGAACCGACGGGCCACCCAGGCGTAGTTGCGCAGTGTCTGGTAGCGGAGGCCGGCGCTGCGGATGCCCTGAAGATAGCGGTCGGAGTAGTGGTCCTTGCCGTAGGTCAGCCAGTCGCCCAGCCACCACGAGGACGAGTCCACCACGCCCGCCAACTGGCGTCCGGCCCGCTCCCATTCGTCGAACGAGAGCACGTCCGGTATCTGCAGTCCCACCCTGGTCGTCAGTACCTGGTCGTTGCGCGGTCTGCGCGTCCCGCGCAGCGGCGGTGCATTCCTGGTCGTCCACGGAGTGGGCTGCGGCAGGGCCGTCGTGTGCCCCTCAACGCCATGGTTCGAGCTCACGTACGTTCCCCCGTCTGTGTCGGCTGTCTGTGTCGGTCGTCCCGGTGCTCTGTACGGGCCTGGGGTCAGGACGCCATCTCGGCCCGGACATCGAGGACATAGCCCCGGCCCCATACGGTGCGGACGGTGAGGCCCAGCGCGTTGATCCGCTGCCGGACGCGCATGATGTGCAGGTCGAGGGCGTTGCGAGTCATCGGCTCCGCACCGTCGCCGGCCTCGAACCTGAGCACCTCACGCGGCACGACCTGGCCGAAACGGGACACGAGCAGCGACAGCAGCTCGGCCTGGGTGGGCGAGAGCGTCACCGACCGGGAGGCGAACCACAGCACGCCGTTCTCGTCGAGCTGGGGCGAGCGGAAGCGCCGGTAGCGGTACGCCAGCGCGTCGGCCCGCGCCTTGAGGTCGTGGGAAGGGACCGGCGTACGGACCCAGTCCTCGTAGATGTCGTCGCAGACCGGCGCCTGCAGGCCCGCTTCGACCACCAGAATCCGCGGTACGCCACGGGACCTGCACTGTTCGCGCAGGTCCTGCTGGGCCGGCCAGCGCAACAACTGCACTTCCCTGTCCAGCGACTTGCTGTGGGTCTGTCCTTCTTGCGTGATCATCCGAACCCCGTCTCTTCGGCAGGCCACTCCGCCACAGGACTTCCATAAAAATACCAGTTCCCAGGTTTTTTTTACTCCCCAGAACTTCAACTTCACACCAAGTCTCGGGAGTCACCACGGCACAATTCCCCACAAACAAGCGCACGTCCCGAACGAGCAAGTCAGGCTGTGCGCGGAGGGCTACATTCAGTGAAGGGGAGCATGGCAAACCAGCATCCCGGTTTGTTAACCTTTCATACCGCAGCCGCCCTCGGGAAGAAGCCGATGATGAAGCAGGAACGTGCTGCCCGCACCCGCCAGTTACTCATCCGCTCGGCGGCCGAGACGTTCGAGCGACACGGGTTCACCCGGGCGAGGCTGGCGGACATCAGCTCCAGCGCCGGGGTCACCACCGGAGCCCTGCACTTCCACTTCGCCAACAAGGACGCCCTGGCCTCGACCGTGGAAGCGACGGCGGCCGCGACCCTGCGCCGCGCGGCACACGGCGTCCGCCGGCCGGAAGCGAACGCCCTGCAGCGGCTGACCGGCGCGTCCCACGCTTTGGCCGACCGGCTCCGCCACGACGTCGTGGCCCGCGCCGGCTTCCGGCTCAGCTGCGGCGACGGCCCTCATCGCCCGGACCTCGACCTTCGAGGGGAGTGGTTCGAGTGCATCCGCCGTCTGCTCACCGAGGCCGACCACGAGCACCTCCTCGCCGAGGGCGTCTCCCGGCAGGACGCGGCCGCCGCCATCGCCGCGGCCACCACCGGCTTCGAGGTCCTGGGCCGTACGGATCCGAGCTGGCTCTCCCCCGCCTCGCTCAGCCGCTTCTGGCACCTGATCCTCCCCCGCCTGGCCACGGCGGAAGCGCTCGCCGCCCTGGACCCGCCGGCCGGCGACCCCCTGGCGCGACCACATGGTGTGGAGATTTTGGAAAGTAAAAACTGACCGCCCTGTCTTCTTCGCACTGCGCGCCGGTTAGGTTGCCCAGGTCGGCAGGTCGCGAAGACGGGGGCAACGTTCAATGACACCTGTGCAGGCTTCGACGAGACCTGCCCGGAATGCATCCGCACCGGCCCGGTCCCTCGCGGGAAAGGTCGTCCTCATCACGGGCGCCAGCAGCGGGATCGGCCAGGCGGCGGCACGGCTGTTCGCCCGAAGGGGAGCCCGCGTGGTGCTGGTCGCCCGCAGGGAGAAGAAGCTGGTGGACCTCGTTGACGAGATCCGGGCCGCAGGGGGGCAGGCCTCCCACGCGGTGGGTGACGTGCAGAACTCCTCGGAGATCGCCCGCGCCGTCGCGCACGCGACGACCACGTACGGCCGCCTGGACGCCGCCTTCAACAACGCCGGAACGGCGGTGGCCCCGTTGCCCCTCCACCTGCTGGAGGACGAGGCGTACGACGAGATCATGAACACCAATGTGCGCGGCGTGTGGAACTGCATGCGCCATGAGATCAGCGCCCTGATCGCGTCAGGCGGCGGCTCCATCGTCAACACCAGCAGCACGGCCGGCCTGGTCGCCACGTCGGCCGGGGCCGCGTACATCGCCTCCAAGCACGCCGTCATCGGCCTGACCAAGGCTGCCGCCGTCGAATACGTGAAGGACGGCATCCGCATCAACGCCATCGCCCCCGGCCTGACCCGGTCGGAAATGACCGACGACTGGTTCGCCGGCCATGCCGGAGCCAGGGAACGCAGCCTCACCTCGGCGCCTCAGGCTCGCGTCGCCGACCCCGAGGAGGTGGCCGAGGCCGCCGCCTGGCTGTGCAGCGACGCGGCCTCGTTCGTCACCGGCGCGACCCTGCCCGTGGACGGCGGAGCCACCGCCTGGTGAACCGCCCGGTCAGCTCGCCCGCAGCTCGTCGAGTTCCTCGCTCATGATCTGCGCGTACACGCGCGCCCCCCGGTCCGGCGCCGTGTCCAGGTTCGCCAGGACCGCAGGGGCCGCGATCGAGGGCAGCATGTGCCGGAAGAGGACGGAGACCCGGAATTCGATGTCCGCCAGGTCTCTCTCGAGATGCGAGTAGGTCTGGGCGCCGTGGAAGGACGTCAGAATGAACTCCGCGGTCTGCCGCGGCACCACGTGCGCGAGGACCTCATTGCGTTGCTGCGCCTCGACCAGAAAGCCGCTGAGCAGCTCTATCCAGGCCGGCCAGGCGCTGCCGTAGTGGTTGCGCCCGTCCCGGTCCTCCGAGAGCTTGGCGCCGGCGCGCAGAACGGCATCGTGCGACAGCCGGTGAGCCACCACCATGGCGGTGTCCACCATCTCCTGGAGCTTGAAGCTCTGGGCGGGGACGTCCAGCGACGTCTGCACCCCCAGAACTCCCTTGGCCAGGGCCTGCTTCGAGTCGAAGTGAAAGTACAGGGCGCCCTTGGTGACGCCGGCGACCTTGAGGATGTCGGCAACCGTCGTCGCGGCGTACCCGCGCTCGGCGAACACCTCGGCCGCCGCTTGCAGAATCACCCCGCGGGTCCGGACCGCCCGCTCCTGCTGCGCCACGGGACCTCCCTCAGCTCGGGGACTTGCCTGGGGCGGCCATGCAAAGAAACCGTCCAGCACGTACCTTATACGCGGCAGGGGGCAGCCGTAAGAGACCGAGTGGTCCAATTCGGGGTCCGGGCATCGAATCCCCACCCGTCGAGCACCGCGCACCTCGGTCCGAAGGAACACGGACTGCTCGGTTCCGGCGCTCGGCCGGGTGGTGCGCGGCGGGGTGTGGAATCAGCGTCGGCCCACCGCCGTGACCGCGGCGGCGGACTCGGCGTCGATGGTCCGCATCAGCTCTTCGTCGATCTCCCCGAGCGACCGGACCACATGGCGCACGCCGGCCCCCCGCATCAGTTGCTCCTGGAAACTGTGCTCGTAGTCGGTCGGGCACCCGATGAACGCGGCACCGAGCGCCTTGGCCGCCTCCGCCACGCTCGCCGCGTCGTCGATGAAGAGCGCCTGGTCGCAGCGGAGCCCGAAGACATCCTCCGCGATCTCCCGGATCCCCGGCCGGAAGGCATCGGTGCACACGTACACAGGATCGTCGAACAGCCCGGAGTACGCCGCGAGATGCGCATCGAAGTGCGAGCGATCGAGCCCGCCGTAGCAGACCATGCGCACCCCGAGACCACGCAGGACGGCGAGCAGTGCGCTCGCGCCTGGCTGCACCCGGAGCGGATGCTCCCGGAGGTACTCGTCCCGCTCGCGGAAGTAGGCCTGCGCGAGTTCCTCCGCGGTCCCCTCCAGTCCGGTGGCCGCGGCCGCCTCCAGCCGGGGGCGGGACAGCACCGCACGCTCCATCTCCGCCGTGTACTGCCCGCCGCGGCTCACGATGAACCTGTGGATGACAGGGCTGAACGTGTCGTTGAGCAGCACACCGTCGATGTTCACCGCGACCAGTCGCAGATGGCAGAGGGTCATGTCAGCTCCGTTTGTTATAAACCAGGTGCGCGGTTTCATCGGCGTCATTTCATCCCACCGGAACCGTCTCGACCCCAACTCGCCCATCATCCACGCCAGTTGACGCCACCGCCAGCCTTGAAAAAAAACCGGTGAGTACGTATCTTTGGCGCATCCATTCACCTCCTTCGGGGGAGAGGTCCATGAGTGTGCGCACGGTCCACGAGCCAGAGCACCGCCACATCGACCGATCGGAGAGACGCTTTCCCGGCGAAGGCCTCGACGAGCTGCCGCGACTCACCACGACGGTGCCCCGGGAGTACGTCCACCGGGCCTCCGTCGCGGAGGTCTTCCTGACCAGCTGCACGCGGATCGACGAGTCACACTTCGTACTCACCGGGCAGTGGCCCCGGGCGCACACGTACTTCAACAGCCCAGACGGCCGAGAGCACGACCCCCTGCAGATAGCCGAAACCATTCGCCAGGCGGGCCTGTGCGTGGCCCACGCGGAGCTCGGAGTCCTGCTCGGCCAGCACTTCGTGATGTGGGACCTCAACTGGACGGCCGCACCGGAGCAGCTCGGCATCGGTGCCACGCCGACCGACTTCGTCGTGGACGCCGTGATCACCACCGAGGGCCGCAAGAACGCCGTGACGGTCAAGAGACGCCTGGAGGTGACGATCCGGCGCGACGGACGCATCGCCGCGACGGGCACCTCCCGCTTCACCTGCCTCACGCCGGAGACGTACCGGCGACTGCGGGGGGACGCGCTGAAGCCCTCCCCCGGTCCGGGGCCGGAGGAGCACCCGGTCCGCATGGACCCGGCCGAGGTCGGCCGGGCCCTCCCGAGCGAGGTGGTGCTCGCGCCCACCGACCGGCCCCACTGCTGGCTGCTCGCCTCCGACACCCGGCACCCGGTGCTGTTCGACCATGCCGGCGATCACATCCCGGGCATGGTCCTTCTGGAGGCGGTGCGTCAGGCGTCCTGCGCCCTGCTCGGTCCGGCTGCCGCCCTGATCCCCGTGCAGGCGTCCACGGAGTTCCACCGCTACGTCGATTTCGGCAGCCCCTGCTGGATCGAAGCCGCTCCCCTGCCCGACCAGCGGGACGGACTGGCCGGCTTCCTGGTGACGGGCCGACAGGACGGGAAGACGGCGTTCAGCTCTTCGGTCTCCGGCCCGGTGGTCCCGTACTAGCCTCGGCCGCCACGTGAAGTGACCCCGTAGGTGCCGACACTTCCGTTTCATGCCGCGAGGTCCAGCACGTCGGTGCCGGTTGCGAGTTGGGCAGCCTCGACGGCGTTGTCCGGTGCCGAGGCGAGGAAGAGGCCCAGCCTTTGGGGAGCGGCACATATGAGCGATGCCGCACAGCCGAAGCCGACGTCGGACAGGCCCATCCTCTCCGAGAACCACCTCGCCGACGAGTACGGCCTCGCACACCTCACCGCACGACGTGCCACCCAGGAGCTCCGCGCACGCGGCCTGACCTGCCCGGCAAGGGTCCCTTCGTGATGGCCTTGCCTCCGAACGACTCCCCCGAGGAGAGCGATCCGAAAGGCTGAGGGCGGGGGCGGGGGCGGGGGTGGGCCCAGCCTTTCACCGCCTCGACGCCGCCAGGCGTCGGCAGCCCCACAGCAGCCCCGCCATTTCCGCCGGCAGCGGATGTTGGGCCCGCGGTGGCTCGGCGCGTTCGAACCCCGTGATGGCGGCGAGGTCACCGCGCGGGACACCGAGCGCAGTCGCGAAGCCCGCAACCAGGCCCGCGGTCGGAGGAACACGGCCCTTCCGATGCCGCCGGCCCGTGCGCCCGGGCTCCTCGCGCCGTCGCGTCCGTCCGGCACCGCGCGGGCGAGTTGGGCGTCCTGCATCGTGGAAGCCGGTCGGCAAGGGCACAGGATCATCACAGAAACCCGGCCGCTGCCGGGCCTTCCTCATCACGACCAGCCCGCGACCAGCACGAATGTCCCCGGCGAGCCGACTTGACATCCGAGTGGGGACTTTACGTGAACATTATGGGTTCATATGATGCCTGCGCATGACCGGGCCTGACCAACCTGTGTCCGTGCACATCTAAGCGACCGGGGGACCACCGTCGTTTACGGGGAAGTTCGCTTCGTCATGCCGCCGTACCTGTTCGTACGGCTTCTGGGCTGCTCTTCGGCTGCTCTTCGGCTGTTCTTCGACGCTCTCCCGGCACGCATCCCCCTTGACGAAGACAAGGATGCTTCTTTGCGTTCCACACCACGATCCGGCCTGGCCAGATCGCGCAGTTCAGGGTTCGTGACCTCCGCCGCCGTCGCGCTGGCAGTGCTGGCCGGGCTGGCGGTCCAGCCCGGTGCGACGCCGTTGCGGGCGGAGCCGGCGAGTGACTCCTATCCCTGGTACGAGGACACCGCTGCCGAGCAGTTGCGGCAGGACCAGTGCCTGATGGCCGACGTGCTGCGGCTGGGCGGCACCTCGATGGCGGCGACTGCGCAGGACGGCCTGAACCAGACTCCGGAGAAGCTGCGTGTCGCGGCCGACAGGAACAACTGGGAGAAGACGCCGCTGGCCGTCGCCTACAAGGCGGACAAGGACACGGCGAGCAAGGAGGGCGCGGCGCTGTCCGCGCTCCAGGACTCCTGGAAGAAGCCGCTGGACGGTCTGGTGACGCCGGGCGGGTTCACGGAGACCGGGTTCCACTGGCCGCCGGGCACCGGTAACGACGGGCAGCAGACGTTCTACGGGCAGACCGGTCTGACGTCCTGGATCTCCGACCGGTACTGGAAGACGGACACCGACTTCTACGACGACGAGACGCCGGCGGCCGACGAGAAGACCCTCGCGGCCGTCGACCAGGTGGGCACCTCCCTGTACGGGCAGGACCCCAGCTCGGTGGGCAAGACCTGGGAGGAGTTCAACCAGGCGCTGGCCGAGCACGCCGCGTTCGAATGGATGCACGGCCGTCCCAGTGCTAACCCGGGTGCGGACGACGCGCGGATATTCCTGGGCTCGGGCGGCTTCCCGCGCACCGCACCGCAGCCGGGCACGCCCGAGTACCGGATCTCCGTGGAGGACGTGAAGTCCCGCTTCGCCGCCTGCGGTTGGCGTGACCCGCTGGATCCGAACGGCGTGCTGGACGACATCACGTCCACCGCGGCCGGCGAGTGGCAGCAGGAGATCGCCTCCCAGGCCACCGAGCGCAACCAGATCGTCGACGCCAACAAGGCGGCGGTCGACGCCCTGACCAAGGGCACCAAGGCCCTGGGCGCGATGCTCGGGCACTCCTGGATCGCCGACCACGCCACCCGCTGGCAGGACTACTGGTCCGCGGGCGGTATCGGCTACATCGGCGACGCCCCGCTGACCATCGAGATCCCCGGCGCCAAGGGCAAGTGCCTGGACGTGGAAGGCGGCGGCACGGCGAACGGCACCGCGGTCCAGGTCTACACCTGCAACGGTGGCGCGGCGCAGGAGTGGCAGCTGTGGGGCTCGTACCCCGGCGGCTACGCCCTGGCGAACACCAAGTCGCTGAAGTGCCTGGAGGTGGCCGGCGGCAAGAACGCAGACGGTACGAAGATCCAGATCTCGAGCTGCAACAGCAGCAAGGCGCAGCAGTGGGACTTCGATGTGCGGGCGGCGGCCGTGTTCCGCAACGCCGCGACCGACAAGTGCCTGAACCTGCCCTCGTTCGACAACAGCAAGAACTCCTCGCTGCTCACCTGCAACAGCTCCGCCTCGCAGAAGCTGCGCATCGTACCCAAGGGGCACACCGGCGACGCCGCGTTGGACTACCCGGACAAGGCGCAGTTCACCAAGGCGAAGAACGGCGTGACCGCCGCCCAGACCGGCGCGAAGGCCCAGCTGGCCGTGCTCAAGGCGCAGTTGGCCGCCGCACAGAAGGCCGCGGTCGGGTCGGACGCCGCACTGCAGAGCGCGTACAACACCGCGGACGCCAACGGTGCGCCGCGGGGCCGGGGTCTGCTGGTGGGTCAGCAGAAGGCACAGGTGACCAAGGGCGCGGTCGCGGCTCTGACGGCGCTGGTGAAGGCCGGTGAGACGGCCGAGGCCGCCACCCGGGCCGCCGCCGGAGACAGTGCGACGATCGCGCAGCGTGCGCTGGCGCAGGCCGCTCAGGCCAAGGCGGAGTTCCGCAAGGAGGCCGCCAGGACGGCCGAGTTGCAGGCCAAGGCGGCCGCCGACGCGGCCAAGGTGCACCGCGACAACGCGAAGAAGGACAAGGAGACCGCGGAGGCCAAACTCACGGTGGCGCTCACGGCCGAAGGTGACGCGAAGGCGGCCGCCGCCGACGCCCACGCCAAGCGGCTCACCGCGGAGGCCGAGGAGAAGACGGCCAAGGCCGAGAAGGAGGCGGCCGCCGCCGAGCAGGCCGAAGCCGCCGAGCACAGGAAGAACGCCGAGGCCGAGGCGACCAAGGCCAACGACGCCAAGGGCCGGGCCGAGTCCGCCGAGAAGACCGCCCAGGGCAGGCGGGACGACGCGGTCAAGGCCAGGGACCACGCCAAAGCCATGCGGGACGACGCCTGGGACGCCCGGCAGGAGGCCAACGCCAAGCGAGCGAAGGCCGATGCCAAGAGCGCCTACGCCGACAAACTCAGTGCCGGTTCCGCGGCGGAGGACGCCCGCGCGGCCGCGAACGAGGCGGACACGGCCGCCGGTGACGCCGAGACCGCGGCGGACAACGCCAGTTCCGAGGCCAATGCCGCCACCCGGGCCGCAGCCGCGGCGGACGCCGCCGCCACCCGGGCCGAGGCGGCCGCCAAGCGCGCCCGCGCCGCATCCGACGCCGCCCAGGCCGACAAGCTCAAGGCCGACGCCGCGGTGAGGACCGCGACGGCCGCGGTCGCCGACGCCATCAAGGCATCCCAGGACGCCGCCGCCGAGGCCAAGGCCGCGGTCAAACTCGCCGACGAGGCCGAACAGCACGCCAAGGACGCCAGGGCCCAGGCCGACGCCGCGAACGCGGAAGCCGTGAAGGCCATCGCCGCAGCGGCCAGGGCAGTCGGCTTCGCCCACGTCACCGCCCAGGCCGCTGTCGACGCCGCCACATCGGCCGAACAGGTCGCGGCCCCCGCCAACGACGCCATCCAGCTCGGCTCTCCCTACATCGACACCGACTCCGCCGCCGGCCTGGTCGTCCTGACCGGACAGGCCTCGAAGTCGATCGCGGAGCAGCAGCAGGCCGTCGCCCAGGCACACGCCGGCAATGCCGCGGCCGAGGCCCAGGCCGCCAAGAACCTCGCCGACCAGGCGCAGGGTGACAGCAAGGAGGCCTACCAGCACGCCGCGAACGCCGCCCAGTACGCGGCCGACGCCCGTACCTACTCCAAGGAAGCACTCGGCTACGCGGCCGACGCCGCCACCGCCGCTTCGAAGGCGGCAGCCTCACTGGCCCGCACCATCGACTACGACAAGCAGGCGGCCGCCGACGCCGCAGCCGCCGACAGGGCAGCGGGCAACGCGGAGGGTTACGCCGAGGACGCCCGCGCCTCCGCCGACCAGGCCGAACTCGACGCCTCGGCCGCCCGCGCCGCAGCGGCCCGGGCCGAACAGGACGCCAAGGACGCCCGCGCCGCCGCCACCCGCGCCGACTCCGCCGCCACCGAAGCCGAACAAGCGGCCAAGGATGCCGACAAGTACTCCACGGAAGCCCAGCAGGCCGCCACGGAGGCGGAGGCGGCCGAGGCCGGCAAGAACGTCAAGAACGGCTCGGGGACCGGTGTCGGCGGGGTCTTCTCCGTCATCGACGAGATCAGACCGCGCGGGGAGCCCGAGCGCCTCCCCAACGAGTGCCACGACCTCATCGTCTGCGACAAGCTGGTGTACGTCGCGCACTTCGACGCGGTGGTCAGCTTCTACCTGTGCGCGAACCCCGACGTGCCCGCCACCCCGGCCGGCTGCCCGTCCGACGACACGTACTTCCTGAAGACGATCACCGTCAAGGACCAGACCAAGACGGTCAAGATCTACACCTGGGACGCGACCCTCGACGTCTGGAAGGGCATAGCCAAGTCGATCAAGGGGGACTTCACCGGCTGTTACCACAAGGCCTTCGGCGGCGGCGAGGGCAGTGCGAGCGACTGCTTCTGGGCCGCGACCTGGCTCCCGCTCGGCGGACCCATCGGGAAGATCGCAGACGCGATCCGTGCCGTGGACGCCTCCCTGCGTACCGGCATCGGCGTCGCCGACGCGATGAAGGCACTGCGTGCTCTGGACATCGACGCGGAGGCGCTGGCGAGCGTCGAGCGAGCGGCGAACGCCTACGAGGAGTCCCGCATAGCGTGCCGGCCCAACAGCTTCCCCGGCGCCACCCAGGTGTTGATGGCCGACGGGACCACCAGGGAGATCAAGGACGTCAGGACCGGTGACGCGGTCCTCGCCACCGATCCCGGAAGCGGCCGGACCGCGGGCCGCGCTGTCACCGACACCGTCTACACGCCGGACGACACCGACTTCGCCGACATCACGATCGACGCCGGCCGGTCACGGATCACCGCCACACAACACCACCCGTTCTGGTCGCCCAGTGTCCACCGATGGGTCGACGCCGGAGATCTCGAACCCGGCCAGACGCTGCGCACCAGCAGCGGCGAGACCGTCACCGTCGTGGACGTGCACCGCTACCAGCGGCTCCACTCGGCCTACAACCTCAGCGTCGCCGAGATCCACACCTACTACGTGCTGGCGGGGACCACGCCGGTTCTCGTACACAACACCTTCTGCCCGGTCGGCTTCGCGGACCTGGGCGCAGGCAAGCTCGAATCGCCCGGCGGGCTGATCTATGGTCTCGACAGGAAGTTCGGCACCAAGATCGACCATGTGCTCGCCCACACGGTGCCCGATGCGTCCAGGGCGACACACACGGTGTTCATCGAGAAGGACCCCGGCAAGGTTCTCGCCCTGGTGGACGAGGCGTGGGCCATGCAGAGCAAGGCGATAAAGGATCCCGCGGACGCCTTCCGGTTCGTCTTCCCCATGGGAAGAGCGATCGGAACCAGGGGAGAGAGATATCTACAGATCGCGGTCAACCCGCAGACCAGGGAGATTCTGAGCGCCTATCCGGTGGCTGCGCCGTAGCGGTCCGCGCCGCGTCGTAGAAGAAGCAGAAGACCGGGGCTCGGGGGGGGGGGGGGGGGGGGGGGGGGGGGGGGGGGGGGGAGGGGAGGGGAGGAGGGGGGGGGGGGGGGGGGGGGGGGGGGGGGGGGGGGGGCCGGGAGGGGGGGGGGGGGGGGAGGAAGGGGGGGGGGGGGGGGGAGGTATCCCGCATCCCTCCCTCGTGGGGAGTGGGTGCGA